>JAKAVM010000091.1 GCA_021827485.1 Actinomycetes bacterium | reverse complement strand
GGGGGAAGTAACTCATTTGTTCCGGTCAAGCCAATCGTTGGCATTCTGGCGACGTCAGATGGCAAAGGGTACTGGATGGTGGCAGCCGATGGTGGAGTATTTGCTTTTGGCGACGCTGGGTTTGTCGGGTCTTCTGGACAGATAAATCCGTCGCTTCCCGCTGGGGGAAGTAACTCCTTTGTCCCGGTCAAGCCAATCGTTGGCATTCTGGCGACGTCAGATGGCAAAGGGTACTGGATGGTGGCAGCCGATGGTGGAGTATTTGCTTTTGGCGACGCTGGGTTTGTGGGGTCAATTGGCTCACTTACCATTCAAGGATCGGTAATTGCCCTAGTACACTAGTTCTGTAGGCTAGGCCTACACATAGGTATAGGATTAGATTTGCTATTTATGCCAAAAGTACTAATTGCGCCTTCAGGACCGCCCAGAGAACCGCCGCCCGAACCGCCCACAGGACCGCCCAGAGAACACGAGCACTTCAAGGCCACGCCCAGGATTTCACAGCGTGTTGGTTTAGCTTGCATGTGTGCTCTAATGGCTGCTTGTTCATCAACTGGCGCGCACAAAACAGCATCGGCCGGTACAGGCTTATCCAAGCCCGCCCAGACTGGAAGGGGTGCGTTTTCTGGCCACTCCAAACCGGCAATTCCAGCTCAAATGTCCCTTATCAATTCCACCTACACGAAAACTATCGCACAAGGCTCGGCAAACCTCCTTGCGCAGCTTGATCTTGCAAATGGCCCTATTCTCAGCGCAAGCGGACCATTTCAAATGCTCAAAGGGATCGGCCAACTATCCGTGAACTATGGCAAGTCTCAGGCTACTAGTACGCTACCGACTTCAACGGTATTGCGCTTTGTCAATAATTCTATTTACGTCCAAGCTGGTGGAATCATAGCTAGTTTTGATCAAAATAAGCCTTGGGCTCAACTTACCCATAGCGTCATTCAACAGTTATTTTGTTTACTGATACCTGGCTCGACGTCAAGCAACTCTCTGATTCTAACATCACTAAATCCGATTGACTTCTTACGGATCTTAAACACAAAGTACATGACAGCAACATCAATCCCGGCCCTTGATCATGAGACAAATTATAAGTTCTATCGTGTGACAATCAACGGGAAATTGGCCAATAAAACCTCGTCTGGAACCACAAAGGCGCTTTTTCAATTACTCACCACTGGAGGCCAGCGTACACTTCATGCGACAATTGGATTGGACCAACACGGAGTGACTCGATATCTCGCTTCCTCATTCATTTCAGGTGGTTCGCACATAACGGTTGCAATAAAGTTCTCCAACTTTGGAGTTGCAGTACATGTTCAAAGTCCACCCCCAGATCAAATCGGACAACTTATCCTCCCAGTTGGTTGCACTAGCTCGCCTAGCTCATGACCGATCTCGGGCCTGTCAGAGCAAGAGTAATCGTGCAAGGAAGGGTCCAGGGAGTCTTCTATCGTGATACGTGTAAACATGTGGCTCGAAGCTTCAATATCAAAGGATGGATTAGAAATTGTTCCGATGGATCAGTCGAAGCAGTCTTTGAAGGAGACCCTAGTGCAGTTGAGCAGATGATCTCTTGGTGTCGACGAGGACCTGACCGAGCACAGGTAAGGGATGTAATTGTCACCTATGAATCCCTAATCGGCGAAAACGACTTCACGGTAAGATAGCAGCTCAGAGCTTCCACCGTTCGTGTCCCGCTCACCTATCTCAGTGGACCGCGTCTTCGTGTCCCGCTCACCTATCTCAGTGGGCCGCGTCTTCGTGTCCCGCTCACCTATCTCAGTGGGCCGCGTCTTCGTGTCCCGCTCACCTATCTCAGTGGGCCGCGTCTTCGGGTCCAGCTGGCGAAAACTGGGTGTGATAAAGTTCGGCATATAATCCACCCAAGTTGATTAGCTCATCGTGGGTCCCACTTTCCCGGACCGTTCCCTCATCAATAACTACAATTTTATCCGCTTGTCTAACTGTTGATAATCGGTGTGCGATAACTAACGAAGTTCTCCCAATCAAGGCTCGATTGAGCGCCTCTTGGACTTTTGCTTCTGATTCTGAATCTAGATGAGCCGTTGCTTCATCAAGGACAACAATACCGGGAGCTTTGAGCAGCAATCTTGCAATCGCCAATCGTTGCTTCTCACCTCCTGACAGCCGATACCCTCGATCTCCAACAAGTGTATCTAACTTATCGGGCAGCGAATCAATCAATTCCCAGATCTGGGCTTCTCTGGTAGCTTCAATAAGTTCTTGCTCGGTTGCACCAGGTTTGGCAAACAATAAATTAGAACGGATTGTATCGTGGAACATATGCGCATCTTGAGTAACTACACCAATCAAGTTTCGCAGGGATGTAAAACTAACTTGCCTAATATCAACCCCGGCTATCTCAATTGATCCAGATTGCGGATCATACATACGAGTAACGAGTTGGCTGATTGTAGTCTTGCCAGCACCCGACGGCCCAACTAGGGCTACTAGCTCCCCCTCATTACAACGAAAAGAAACGTCATTGAGTACCTGCTTTTCTACAGTTGTATCCAACACCGCTACTGACTCAAGCGAAGCCAGTGATACCTCTGAAGCTGTTGGATAGCTAAAGGACACAGATTTGAACTCTAGTGTAGAAACTTGGTTTTCCAAGATTATAGGAGAATCCGTCTCTTTTACCATTGGCTCTAGATCTAGCACTTCAAAAACCCGCTCAAAGGAAACTAATGCCGTCATAATATCGACATTGACATTTGAAAGAGAAGTCAAAGGTCCATACAAGCGGGTGAGATACTGAGCCAAGGCAACCAGCGTTCCTACGTCTAGCAACCCGTGCGCCGCCCTCCAGCCTCCCCAGCCATATACCAAAGCAGTCGCAAGTGAAGCTACGAGCATAAGAGCTGCAAAAAAGACTTGACTATACATTGCCATTGTAACTCCAATGTCACGTACGCCCGCAGCCTTACTTGAGAAGTGTGTATCCTCTTCATCTGGACGTCCATATAATTTAGAGAGCAAAGCGCCAGCTACATTGAAGCGCTCTGTCATTGCATTCGTCATCGAAGCATTTAAATTGTAACTATCCCTCGTCAAACCCTGAAGCTTCTTACCAACAAACTTGGCAGGAAACACAAAAAGCGGTCTGAGCAAGAGTGCCACCAGAGTGATCTGCCATGACAACGTGAGCATTATTCCAATAGTTAGCGACACAGTAAAGACATTTGTAACGATGGACGAAAGCGTGCTTGTAAAAGCCTGCTGCGCTCCTAATACATCGTTATCAAGACGACTTATTAGTGCTCCTGTTTGAGTCCTAGTGAAGAATGCAATAGACATTCTCTGTACGTGAGAAAATACTTTACTCCTCATATCGTAGATCAGACCTTCTCCAATTCGGGCCGAAAAATATCGTTCAATAAGAGATAGCAGGGCATCAAGAATCGCAATAGCCGCAACTATAAATGCAAGGACTACAACAAGATCGGGCCGCCGATGCATAATACCGCGATCAATAATTGCTTTCAGCAGTAAAGGGTTTGCTGCTCCAATTGCTGCGTCGAAAGCAAGTAGAAGGATAAGAACTCCAATAAGTCTGCGATAAGGCTTGGCAAAGGATATGATTCGCCGTACAGTTCCTGGGGTGAGTTTTTGCTGGGTAACGCTCGAGTCTCGTCGAAAGGACCTCATGAGTCCCCAGGGATTTCCTCCCATACCGCGGCTACCACCCCCACCACCGGCCATACGCATCATCTGTCCCATGCCACCCACTAGTCGAATGCTTTCTTTACTTGGCTACGAGAAAGTGGCATCTCAACCCTGAGTCGGACAGGATAGATTGATCGTTCCGTTAGTGTCTCGTAATACGACCACCCTTTATAGAATCCCACAAGTGTTTCCCATATTTCATCCTTTTCACTTCCTTTTAAAATGCTTGCGCTGACCTTGTACCGCCTTCTTCCGGCCTGAACAATAGCATTTGAGTTGGCTTGTAGATTGAGAATCCAGTTAGGGCTTTGAGGTCGACCGCCATTCGAGCCCACCACGTAGAAGATTTCCGCAGGCTTTTTGTTGTCTGGCACGTAGAGTAAGGGCGTTGTACGCAAGACTTTACTCTTGCGACCCACGGTACTGAGTAAGAGAACTGGTCCTTCGGGGGTCCGATGGCCAATTAGCCCAAAGCTAATACGATATAGAAACAGATGTAGCTTATAGACAAAACGGCCAACACTCCGATCGAGTTTGACTGCATTTTTAGGTTCCAATATGGGACTCCTTGTGGATTCAATCTCATGATCTCTTTTGGGGATACTTCAATGAGGTACGTGGTATATTCTCTAACAGATAAAGGTTACTTGCTAGCCAGCAAAAGTGGGTATTCTGTCGGATAACGCAGAATATTTCAGATTTTGCTGACGCTTGAGATTGAAACAGCGGAGAAACTTCAACTGTGGTGGCCGCCCCCCTGGGGGCTCGACTCCTAGAGAGACTGAGGCAGATTCTTAGACAACTTGTGCCTAAGCAAGTGTGCTAAAGCGATCAACGCTATAACAAGAATGATAAGCAACATTGCCGCCTCCAGGGCGAGATACGAAGCCGACTTAACCGGAAAGTCATAAAATGTCCAAACCGGATAGGTGAGATACCCGATAGGCGAATGTTTTAGAGAAAAAGTAGGACTGGTTGTGGACCAACCTGCTGTATAGAGCAAGGGCGCTGTCTCTCCTACGGAAATTGCCAATGCAAGTATGAATCCTGTAACGATCCCAGGTGATGCGCTCTTTATCAGAATCTTTCTTAGGACCAATGAGTCTCTAAGGCCGATCGCCTCTCCGGCCTCTCGTAATGAATCTGAGACGCCGCGCAGTGATACCTCAGTTGCCTTTGCAATATAGGGGACAACCATCGCTGATAATACAATCGTGGCTGCCCAAATGGAAAAGCTCCAATGGGAACCAACGACTAAAGCAATATAGCCGACAAAGCCGACTACTATAGAAGGAACTCCAGCTAAGATCTCAACTGTACTTCGTAAGAAACCTGCAATTGCCCGAGGCGCATATCGTGCGATATAAATTCCCGCACCAATGCCAGTTACGCCTGCAATAGCACCAACCAAGACAAGAAGCGTAATACTACCAACTATAGCTTGTTTCAGCCCTCCCCCATTACCAATCGTGTTCGTGAGCAAAACGCTCATAGACATATGTGGGATCGCCTTTGATACCACTTGAGAAATAATCCAGATTATTGGAATGACAATAACGATTAGTGCACAAGCTGCAATACCCCAGAGCAACCGATCTTTGAATCGACGTTTCTTGTTGAGTTGATCTAGTGCTGGGCTAGGTGGTCGTTGTGTCATGGGTTGCCCGACTAAGTAATAGTTTTGCACCAATATTACAAATTAGCGTTATTACGATCAATATACAGCCGAGTTCGGCCAGAGAACGAACGGCGAATCCGGTACCATCCGTCTGTGCACTATCTAATTGCGACACAATCGTCGCCGCGATTGTGTTCATATTGGAAAAAATAGAATGTGCAGTCGTACCTAGAACTGCTCCGCATGTCATAAGTACTGCCATTGTTTCACCGAGTGCTCGTCCTAACCCGAGAAACGTTGCTCCGACGATTCCACTTTTTATCCATGGCCAAATAACTTTGCGCGATACTTCAAAATCTGTCATACCAATGGCACGACCACCGTCCTTGAGACTGGCTGGCACTTGTCGGATCAAGTCTCTCGCTGTCGAAGCAATGATTGGAATAATCATGATTCCAAGCACAACCCCAGCGGTGAGCAGCCCCTCACCGTTGTAAGTCGGACCCCTAAAAAAGCGAAGGATTGGAACGTTGGGAATATGGTTTGCAATCGGGGCCAAGTGGTGCGCCAGAAACGGTCCAAGAGTCAAGGCCCCCCATAGGCCGTATATCACACTTGGAATACCTACTAAGATCTCCAAGAACACACCGACCCATCGTGAAGCTCTAGCCGATAGTTTCTCGACTACAATAAGGGCCGAGAGAAGAGAAACTGGAACAGCTATAATCAAGGCAAGCGCTGATGCTTCGAGTGTTCCAAGTATCAGGGGCCAAGCGCCGTAGGTTGCCCCAACTGGCGTTGCTACACCATCGCGCCTGATCGGATTGGCATATTCGCTGCCAACACTCCACTTTGAGTGCGTTACAAATCCGCCACCATTCACCTTGATAGCCGGGAACGCCTCGTGGAATAAAATAATAACAATTGCTACGAGGGCTAGAAACGGGATAGCCCCAAGTACTGCACTCAGATATTGTGGGGATTGCTCGACAACTGCACGCCACCATCTAGCCAGTCCAAGAAATACCCTATAAGGATACTTAGAGCTATTTAGTTGCCCCTTGGGGGAAGCCGAAAGTGGGCTTCCCCGTAGGGGGCTAAAAGGCAAGCCTTGTGTAGAACTCGTGTGAGTACTCACCCGAATTGAAGGCTATCCTGTTATTGAAGCAAGTTCCTTTGCCGCAACTGCAATAGCAGAAGGGGGAAGAGGCTGGAAGCTTACTTTGGCCAAGTTAGAAGGAACACTCCCATATCGAGGATCCATGCACCACGCCAGGAAGGACTTTACTGCTTGAGCGACAGTTGCGCTTCTTTGAGTCTTCATAACAATTGCATACTCATAATTGATGATTGGATATCCATCTTGCGCTGGTCCGTAGATCAAAGAGATTGCTCCGCTTGCTGGAGTTGACGATGCAAAGCTCGCCGCTTCAGCTGCAATTGCCTGTGAAGTAGGAAGTTCAAAATTCCCTGACTTGTTTTGAACTTGAGCCTCGCCCAAAGTTCCTTGCGTTTGGCTCTGATAGCTAATACCTATATAAGCTATGCAGCCGGGAGTCTTCTGACACCCTGATACCATACCGCCATTTCCGTTCTCTGCAAGAGCTCCCGGTACAGTAGGCCAACTAACCGAGGTTCCTTCCCCTACAGAAGTTCCCCATCCGCTGGGGTCTGTATCTGACAAGAGAGTCGAAAATAGAAAAGTATCGCCGGATCCGTCAGATCTGTGAAGAGGAACGATAGTGAGATTTGGAAGAGTGACTCCTGGATTTAGTTGTGCGATTGCAGGATCATTCCAATTAGTTATCTTACCCGTGTACATTTTTGCTAGTAACCCGCCAGTTAGTTTTAGGTTTGTCGAACTGGACAGACCAGGAATGTTGTAGTTGATCATCTGCGCTGATATATCCAACGGAATATTCATCAACCCAGGAGTAGCAGAAGTTTGGGAGTTAGAGAGATACGCATCAGAGGCTCCGATTTGCACGGTTCCATTAGAAGCTGATGATATTCCAGTACCTGATCCCGTTCCGTTGGTTGTTACGCTGTAATTAGGATAATGGGCTTGAAACTCCGGAACCCAAACGTTGAAGAGAGGATATAATAATGTTGAACCCGTCTCTGTAAGCGATACATTCTGAGACGAAGGCAGATAGCTCTCCAAACTATCCAAGGGGTTGGAACTAGATTGACTTGAAGCTACAGCCGCGCTAGTGGATGGACTCGACTTTGAACTTGCTTTAGGACTCGATGATGAACTACAGGCTGCTGCTGTAATTGCAATGCCTATTAGCACAACTCCGACCCCTTTCTTATACCGCCCTCTGATTGACATTATTATCTATTGCTCCTTTCGGTTATTTCTCATTTTTGAGACCATTATTTTTGCATTAGCTACGGCTCTCATCACACAAGGACAAGGAGAGCTGCATTTACCCAACTGGTTTCGCTCAGGAATTACCCAAAACTTCCTGACATATACATGGCTGTACTACCCAAGAATCCCAGATACATACTTGGCTGTATTACCCAAAAATCCCAGATACATACTTGGCCGTCTCTGGCTCTTTGGGGGAATCGAAAATTTGCTCGCACGAACCAAACTCAACTAAGGATCCATTCATGAAAAAGGCAACGTTATCGGCAATTCGCTTAGCTTGGGCCAAGTTGTGGGTCACAATCACGATGGTTAGCTCAGGCACAAATTCCTTGAGTAGCTCTTCAACCGCTTGAGTCGAGATTGGATCTAGAGAGGACGTAGGCTCATCAAGCAGTAGAACTTCTGGCTGCACTGCCAATGCCCGTGCAAGACAGAGCAACTGTTGTTGTCCGCCTGAAAGTTGGAACGGCGATTCCTTGAGCCTTCCACTAACCGCTTTCCACAGGCCGACTTCTTCAAGGCGCGCCCGCACGATGTCTTTCATATGCGACCTTGGAGCTAACCTGTGAGCTCTGACGCCACAGGCGATATTTTCCTCAATTGACATTGGAAAAGGATTTGGTCTTTGGAATACCATCCCTACCCGCCGCCGAAGCGACAGAAGCTCGACGTCGTTTGCGTATACTTGTTCTCCGTAGAGTTCAATCGAACCTTGTCTGGACCATCCAGATATACGATCATTCATTCTATTTATAGAACGTAAGAAAGTTGATTTGCCACACCCTGATGGCCCAACTATTGCAGTTATCGAACCATCGGAGATTTCTAAGTTGATATTGTCAACCACGGTTCTCCCGTGAAATCTACCCGTAAAGTCACAAACATTTATAGCCTTGGGGGACTCTGCTACAAGAAGCTGATTTACGTTTGCAAAGTTATCTAATTGAGTAATTGCTTTATCTTTGGTTATCTCCATCGATAATCAATCTAACTTCTGCATTTGAACATAAGGTTAACTCAGTGTGGACCAGGAGTAGAAAGTCGGTAAAATCTCAAAGTACTTTTTGCTCTATTTGGCCAGGGAATTGAATTGCCAAGATATACATTTACTCTTTGCCCAAAATCAACCAGATTGTCAGCTTCTGTTCGCGCATTGGTAATAAGAGCGAAATAGGATCCGCTATGTGACTGCAACGTCTTTGACAGAAAAAGGCTCAATTCCATCAAAACCGAATTTGACTGTACTAGTGGTCGATGATGAAGAGTCCTTTACTGAAGCACTTACCTATGGGCTTGAACGGGAAAACTTCAATGTTCTCGTCGCGCACGAATCAACTAGGGCTCTTCAACTTCTCTCCGAATCCGCTATTGATGTTGTGTTGCTTGACTTGATGCTTCCTGGAATATCGGGTATAGATATTTGTCGAGAGATTCGGAGATTTTCTAATATTCCCGTAATCGTTGTAACGGCCAAGTCTAGCGAGGTTGATGCTGTAGTGAGTCTGGAAGTGGGAGCGGACGATTATGTAACTAAACCATATCGCTTCAAAGAATTGGTTGCTAGGATTCGAGCTATAATTAGACGTAAAGCCGCAATTGTCGATGAGTCATCTCTGACTGATTCAATCTCTGAAGATCAAGAAATACTTGAAGCACGTGGTATACGACTTGATATTGCCAGGCATAGGGTTTGGGTGGAAGAAACTGAGATCCTACTTCCTCCTAAAGAGTTTAGGCTTCTACAAACGCTAATGGAGAATAAAGGTAGAGTTCTTGAACGTCACGTCTTATTAGAAAGGGTTTGGGGATATGACTACGATGGCGACCCCAGGACCCTTGATGTTCATATTAAGCGGATTCGTTCCAAGATAGAATTAGATCCGACTAAACCCCTCAAGCTAACAACCATACGAGGCATCGGATACCGATTTGAAGGCTCATAAGTCCAGAGGCTGCGCGGGCCTCGTAGTCGACTAGGACAAGGCTCATCAACCTAGAGGCTACGAGTTTCGCAGAGCACTAGGACGTTGAGTAAAACACGTTCTTTACATCGGAATAAGATAATAGTGCTTCAAGACCAAGCTCTCGCCCGAACCCGGATTGCTTCATCCCACCGAAAGGTGTAGCCACCCGAACTGAAGAGTTTGAATTGATCGATAAATTACCTGATGCAACCGAGCGGGCCATTCTTAGAGCCCTGGCGCCATCTCTAGTCCAAATAGATCCGGAAAGTCCGTAGCAAGTCTCGTTTGCAAGACGTACCGCATCCTCTTCATCGTCAAAGGCAATTAGACAGGCTATTGGTCCAAATATCTCTTCTTGGAATACCCGATTGGTAGGATCAGACGTACTTACAAGCATCGGGGCAAACCAGTGACCCGGCCCGCCAGGTGAAGCCCCTTGGTATATTACTTCCAGGCTTTCCCCGAGGGGATCGATAAATCCCTTGACTCTATCTAGGTGATCACTTGAGATCAGGGGGCCCATCTGAGTATCCTCGTCCAATGGATCTCCTACTTCGATAGCTGCGCTAGCTGCCACTAATAAGTCTACAAAATCATCGTAGATAGAGCGTTGTATCAAAATCCTCGAACGCGCACAGCAATCTTGTCCTGCGTTGCCAAATACCGCCATCGGAGCCGCACTTGCAGCCTTATCCAAGTCTGCATCTTCAAAAATAATATTTGAAGATTTACCTCCTAACTCTAAGGTGACCCTCTTGAGTGTTTTAGATGCTTTGGCCATTATCGACCGTCCGACTTCACTTGAGCCAGTAAAGGCGATTTTTGCTACATCTTCATGGGCCACCAGGGCTGACCCAGCAACTTGGCCGTGTCCAGGTACCACTTGAAAAACTCCGGGAGGTATTCCTGCATCCAGCGCAAGATCTGCCAACTTTACCGCCGATAGCGGGGTCAGCTCAGCAGGTTTTACGATTATTGAATTTCCGCATGCCAGGGCCGGTCCGACTTTCCACGAAGTTATTGCAATTGGAAAATTCCAAGGCACAATTGCTCCTACAACCCCAAGTGGTTCATTGAATGTCATATCAATGCCTCCCGCGACAGGTATTGTATCTCCTCGGAATTTATCTATGGCACCAGCATAGAAATTAAACACTTCTGCCACCATTGCCACTTCATCTCTACTATCTGAGATTGGCTTGCCAACGTTATCTGTCTCCATACGAGCAAGCGCTTCAAGATTATCAGTTACCAAGTTCGCTAGCCGTCGTAATAGTAGTGCTCTATCTGACGGCGATACTTTAGACCATTCGGGATAGGCTCTCTTGGACAGTCGGACAGCAGCGTTTACTTCATCTGCGCCCCACGCCTCTACAACAGCCAATGGTTGCTCTGTCGCAGGGTTGGACACGATCATCTTGCGCTGCACGTTTACATCTGGCTCTAGCAATTTCCTAGTTCCTTGTTGATTCTATTAGAGCTTCAAACAAGCGCTTGTCATCTCCTTCTTCGGGATGCCATTGCACGCCAATAACGAACTGGTCTCCCGTAATTTCTACGGCCTCAATAATACCGTCTTCAAAGTTAGCAACAACCCGAAGGCCATCACCTAGTCTATCGATTGCTTGATGGTGTGAACACTTTACCAAAGATCGCTCACCCAGTATTGAACTGAGTCTGGAATCTTCAACGATTTCAACGAGATTCTCATGGAAATGACCTGGAGCTGGTTGGTGTCTTGTATGACCAACTACATCGGGTATGTGCGTGTAAAGACTTCCTCCGCAAACAACGTTGAGCAGTTGGTGACCACGGCAAATTGCTAAAATGCTAAGTCCTTTGTTGATTGCAGCTTCACACAGGGTCAGCTCATAGAAGTCGCGATATTTATTGATCCCGTAATCATCACCTCCAATCAAGACTAAAGCGTCAATTGCTTGAATCACTCGCTCAATCTCTTGTATCGGTGGTTTTGACTCAGAGTATGGGGGTAAGATTATTGGTATGGCTCCACACCCACTTATGGAGTTGAGATAACTAGTTGGAACAAGACTCGCTTGACGTTCCCAGGATCCCCACTTTGCCTCTTGATAGTAGGAGGATAATCCTATTATTGCGGGTGGAAAGTTCACCCTGATATTCTACGATCTCCGTGAATAAACACAAAAAGAAATGTTTGGCTAGGCGCAGCACCACTAAATCAAGTTAGGCTAATAGCTATAATGACCACAATTGAACCTAATTTATCAACCAGGCTGCTCGGGAAGGTAGCTATTGTTACTGGAGCAGGGGGTGGAATCGGCGAGTGTGCAGCAGAGCTTTTTGCTGCCAATGGAGCGAAAGTAATAGTTGCTGACATAGATCTCGACCAGGCTTCACGAGTAACCCAGTCGATCCAAGATAAAGGTGGAACTGCTTACTCAGTAAAAGTCGATGTTTCAGACGAAGCTCAGGTGCAAGAGATGGTTGATGCAGCAGTAGGTCAATATGGCACCCTAAACGTAATTTTCAACAATGCTGGCATTTTCCCAGCTGATGACGGAGGGGCTTTGGATACTCCCCTAGAAACTTGGGATCGAGTTATGCAGGTAAACCTCAAAGGGGTATTTCTGGGTACCCGCTGTGCGATCCCCAAGATGCTTCAAGCTGGCGGGGGTTCAATCATAAATGTAGCCTCTTTTGTCGCACTGATGGGTGCGGCAACAGCGCAAGTCGCATATACAGCTTCTAAGGGAGGGGTTTTAGCCTTTACCCGGGAAGTTGCGGTTGAGTATGCCAGAAAGGGTATTAGAGCTAATTCCATATGTCCTGGACCGATTGAAACCCCTCTTCTTGCAGAGTTACTCTCTGACCCAGCCCGTAGGGAACGAAGGTTGGTTCATATACCCATTGGACGATTTGGTACGGCGCAGGAAATCGCAAATGGGGCATTATTTTTAGCAAGTGACGAGTCGTCATTTATGACTGGTTCTCAATTGGTTATCGACGGTGGTATCACTGGCGCATATGTGACACCACAGTGATGAGTATTTCCGCCCACTTCCCGGTCTCCATAGATGAGTTGGAGAGGCAGATTAGAGGAGGCTCAATTGATACTGTTATTGTAGCGTTCCCAGATATTCAAGGAAGACCTGTTGGTAAACGGGTTACAGGCAAGTTCTTTATGGAACACGTCAAAGAACATGGAATCGAAGCCTGCGACTATCTCCTGAGTGTCGATGTAGATATGGATCCTCTTCCAGGATTTCGGTTTTCCAATTGGGATTCAGGTTATGGAGATATGCAAGCAACCCCTGATTTTACAACCCTAAGAATGATCCCCTGGGTTGAGTCAACCGCAATGGTACTTTGTGATCTATACAACTCCGAGGGCCAGCCAGTAAGCGTGTCACCCCGACAAATTCTCAAAGATCAGATTGATAAAGCCCACACAATGGGTTTTGAGGTAAAGTGCGCAACTGAACTGGAGTTTTTTGTATTTGAAGACTCTTACGAGAAAGCTAGTTCACAGGGCTGGAGAGATCTTGTTCCCCACACTACCACAATTGAGGACTACCAGATATTTCAGACCACTCGTGAAGAGTACTTAATTCGTGAAATTCGAAACTCAATGCTGCAAGCTGGTATTCCAATTGAGTTTTCCAAAGGTGAAGCTGGTAGAGGCCAGCATGAAATAAATATAACTTATAGCGATGCTTTGACTACAGCTGATAATCACCTCATATTCAAGAATGGTGTCAAAGAGATAGCAGCTAAGCATGGGCGAGCAGCGACCTTTATGGCCAAGTGGTCAATGGACGAGGTGGGGTCCTCCTGTCATATTCATTGCTCCCTATGGGATATATCTAGCGGTGAACCTCTGATGGGAGATGTAGATGGAGTAGGCGGTCTCTCAGAAGTTGGACGAAGCTTTTTGGCGGGTCAATTAGTATGCGCAAAACAATTGAGCCCGTGCTTTGCGCCGTACGTTAATTCATATCGTAGATTTGTACCAGGATCATGGGCACCAACCGCAATAGCTTGGGGAGATGATAATCGCACCTGTGGGTTCCGCCTTGTTGGTAAGGGTCCATCGCGCCGTATTGAGTGCCGAATTCCTGGTGCCGACGTCAATCCTTACATTGCATTGGCTGCAAACATTGCTTCTGGCCTGTGGGGTGTTGAACACAAGCTAAGTTTGCCACCCAGCTATCAAGGTAACGCCTACCAAGACTCAGAACTGGAACGGATCCCCTCAAACCTTGCAGAAGCGATAAAGGAGTTCGAATCAAGTGAACTTGGAGCACAAATCTTGGGAGACGATGTCCACTTTCACCTACTAAATAGTGCACGCCAAGAATGGGCAAAGGCCAATGCGCACGTCACTGACTGGGAGTTAGCTCGCAACTTCGAACGGATCTAGCAAGCTCGATGATGGTGAAATCTGTGCATACTTTACCCCCGCGTCTCCTTGATGTCTTCGAAGGTAAGCATCGAGGTTAGGATTCAAACTCGCGAATTGCGCGGCGCATTCGTGAATAAAGTTAGGATTCAAACTCGCGAATTGCGCGGCGCATTGGTGAATTGCGCCCTGACTTTCGCGTCGAAGTGATCAATGCAAAAAGGTACTTGCGTTTTTCATCACTGAGTTCAGTTTCGCCAAGTCGTTCAATAAGGAGTTCGGGAAGGACATGACCGGATTTGATCACCGCACGAACATATTCGAGGTCCTTTTCTCGACACGCGACTAGCTTTGCGATACAAAGATCATGCGGATCAACACACCACCCAGTCATCCCGTTAGTTGCTTCAGAACTCACTTGGACCAATCGATCTTCCCAGCCAGATGGAAAGACACAAGTTTCTAGGCTGACACCATCCGCGTAGTATCCGTAGGTCTCGTGGAATTGAGAAAACTCGCCGATCGCTCCACTTATCCTTTCCGCCTTTGAACCGTCTGGATCATCGAAAGGCAAGATGTCGACCTCAAACGAGTCGATTGCACGTTTGGGAAGACCTTGTGGTATCGAGCCAAGTATCGCCTGCGAACCGACAATAATCATGCCTTCTTCAGCAAGTATCGTTCCGGCAGCACGAATTACGTGTTCAAGTTGTTCTCGATTAATTATTCAACCTTCTTCGGCCTCTCCTTTTCAAAAATCGCAAGTCGTTCTTTCTCTGACAACACTCCGGCAAACGGGCTCGCGTGCTGAAGGGCTCGCGCCTTACGAGATTGGCCAGTCATAGCCTCCAAAAGTTTATGGTCATCTCCATGTATAAGTAACTCCCAGGAATCCAGGTACACTTTCGATCTTCCATCGCCATGGACCTTGCGCATATGAGCAATATTTTCAAGTGCCTTACGGCGGACCCCTTCGGGGTCTGCGCGTAGTTTGTCAGCAATCGCTCTATGGAAGCTAAGGGTCCTTCTCTCACGTTGAGTCAATCGAGTTCGCACCTCTATCACAAGGTCCTCATCCACAGCGTCGGCCATCCGCATTAGAGTCGTAAGCATGGGTTCCTTACGTCCCTTCTCGTAGTTGGATACAGCAGCTGGTGACGTACCTACTCGATCTGCAAACTGTCGCAGTGACAAACCACTCATTTCTCGCAGCTCTCGTGTAATTTCAGCAGCTGATTGCATAGTGTTATCCTATCAGATAACACCTAGCTTGTCTATCAGAACGCCCTAGCGGGACCGTGGCTTGAAGTCATCAGCAACCCAGCGCACGCCGACCAGGACGGGGCACGCCGCGACCAGGACGGGGCACGCCGCGACCAGGAGAGAAGTCACCTAGAACTTATTGAGTCGCTTATAAATTCCTTTGTTGGCTTTATAGATATTTGTGAACTCTCCGTACAGCTCATCATAGTCTTTAGAGGCATCCGGATTTGGTTTGAAAATAGCTTTGACTGGAACCATTTTTGCAATATCCTCGACTTTGATCTTACCTAGCGCAACTAGTGCAAGAAGCGCTGCACCACGCGAGTTGGCAAGCACGGGTTCGTCCATTTGCTTGATCTCACGTCCAGTTACGTCAGCATGAATCTGCGACCATAGGGCCGAGTTTGCACCTCCACCGATGAATGACAAACTTGGGATTTTCTGACCAATAAATTTGTCGACCGCTTCAAGAAGCCACCTGGAGTTGTAAGCCACGCCTTCAAACACTGACCTAACTATCTGGGCTCGATTAGTAGATAGCGATAGATTATGAAAACCAGCTCGTAACGTATGATCATCGACAGGGGACCTCTCTCCGTTGAGCCACGGAGTGAAAATAACGTTGCCACTACCCCTAGGTGCCTTTTCGGCGACCGAGCCAAAAAGCTCATAAAGATTACCTGCGGGCGTTTCGCCCCTAAGTTCATCTTCAGCAAAAAATAATGAGTCCTTCATAAAGTTCAAACATGCCCCACCAGTCTCATGCTCGTCCGCTACCAAATACTTTCCAGGTATTGCAGACGGTATTGACGCAATATTCGTAGTTATAGAAGTCTTTTTGAATGGAACGTGACAACTAATCCACGAGGAAGTGCCTATATATAGGTGCGTATCAAAGTTGCTAACAGCACCTGATCCAACTGCGGCTGAAGCAAGATCGCCAGTCGCCGATGCTACTGGAATACCTGGGAGCAGGCCCAAATCCGCTGCTGCGGATTCAGTCAATTTTCCAATAATTGTTGCGCTCGGGACCAAATCAGGCAACTTATCTCTGTCGATCCCACTCATCGAGAGTAAACCTGCATCATACTTAACATCTTGAATCTTTCGATTATCGGTTACCCAGTGAAGAGTAATTGAATCAAAGGAAGCTGTAAATTTTCCAGTTAGGCGTGTTGCAAGGTAGTCACATGGTTCCAAAAATTTGTAAGTATTTCTGTATATATCGCTATAAGCTTCTTTCAGATACAAGATATGCGCTATAGGATCTTTCCCTGAGAGGGACGGACCACCCCCAGTTAGTTTTATCCACTTGAGCATTCTGGGCAGGTTATATCCCATGACATTTACCGGCCCACCGCCTGCGACTTTGCGAATCGCTCTATTCCCCCGCGAGTCCATCCAAATTACTGAGTTCATAAGATGGGAACCTTGTCTATCAACCGCAACAGTCCCCGCCCATTGAGCCGTCACTCCGATACATGAAATCTTATCCAATGGTACGTGGTTCGCTTGAGTAATTGTTCGTGCCGCACTGACAATTGCTTCCCACCACTCATTAGGGTCCTGTTCTGCCCCCCCGCCGGCCAACAGTTGGAGTTTTACCGGGTGAAAGCTGTGTGCGACGATGGAGCCATCGTCTGCGAAGATTGCAACTTTAGGGCCGCCAGTACCCAAGTCAATTGACATGACATAACTATGGTCTTCCAACTTATCTTCCTATCCTTATCGTTATCCTTAGAATATGTTAGCTAAATACAAAAGATACTACCTGATAGAAAGATTCCTATCTTGCCAGGTCAAGACGGTCCCGCAACGCTTGGCGGGTGCAGTGTTGCTGAGTCCGTCTAAGGCCCTATCTCGCCCTTGTTTTGGATCATCCCGAGCGAGCGGGACTTGAAACGGTCAAGACGGTTCAATGCATTGAGATAGGCACGTGCTGAAGCTTCGACCACGTCGGTAGAAACTCCTCGCCCGGAAACTTTGAGGCCAACTTCTTCGGACTCGAGTTGCACTAATACATCGCCTAGCGCGTCCATCCCGCCCGTTACCGCAGATACGTTGAACCCAACTAGAACTGCATCAGTTGAGCTTGCGCTCCTAATCGCTTGGAATGCCGCATCTATCATTCCGTTTCCTTCGCAAACTGACTCTTTCTTCTCTCCAGATCGCGACAGCACTACACGTGCCTTCGGACTTGCCACGGTACCCCCAGACACCTCAAGAGCTTCTAGCGTCCAGCCCTCAACCAACTCGACACCGATTTCTTCTGCAACTATTGCTTCAAGATCTGCTTCGGTGATCTCTACTTTGCGATCAGCTAGTTCCTTGAACCTGACAAATGCAGCGTTGAGGGTTTCGCCTTGCAGTTCGAGACCCATTTTGGCAACACTGTCGCGAAAAGCATGCCGACCCGAGTGCTTTCCTAGAACTATCTGCTTACCAATCTGGCCAACACTTTTCGCATCGATAATTTCGTAAGTTGTTCTCTCCGACAAGACTCCATGTTGGTGAATCCCTGATTCGTGAGCAAAAGCATTCTTACCAACAACGGCCTTGTTATACTGAACTGGATATCCGGTCAATCGTGATACGAGACGAGATGTCTTTGCCAGTTCTTCGGTGTTAACTCCTACTTGCAAACCAGGAAACTGATCAGGTCTGATTCGAATGGCCATTACTACTTCTTCTAGCGCAGCATTTCCAGCTCTTTCTCCAATCCCATTGATACATACTTCAACCTGGCGTGCGCCAGCTCGTACCCCAGCAAGGCTATTAGCAGTTGCTAACCCTAGATCGTTATGACAGTGAGTAGACAGAATGTATGAGCCCGGTACTTGATTGCGTATATATTGAATCAACGCACCAAAATCCCACGGTATGCCATAACCAACAGTATCGGGAATGTTTAGAGTTGTAGCGCCTGAATCAACTGCCGCTCTTAGAACTTCTAGCATAAAATCTAAAGGTGTCCTAGTTGCATCCTGGGGAGAGAATTCAACATCGTTTGTATAAGAGCGAGCTCGTGTAACGCCTGCAACTGTTTCTGCAATCACCTGCTCTTGGTTCATTTTTAACATATGCTCCATATGGGTTGGGCTCGTCGAAATAAACACGTGAATCCTTGAACGGTGTGCAGGCGCGAGGGCTTCCCAACATCTATCTACATCAGATAAATGAGTCCGTGATAGCGCTGCAATTACTGGCCCACCTTCGACTCCTACAGTTCGCGCTATTGTATTGACCGCCTCAAAATCTCCCTCACTTGAAACAGGAAAGCCTGCTTCGATGTAATCTACTTTGAGCCGAGCCAGCTGCTCTGCAATTTCGAGCTTCTCTACAGGATCAAGAGAAATCCCAGGTGATTGCTCTCCGTCCCTCAAAGTCGTATCGAAGATGATCAGACGATTCGAGTCGCCTCCCCCAGAAGCAGCCTGATTCTCGGGTTGACCCCAAGGCATTTCCTCAATTTGAGTACTGTCTTGCATAATCTCTCTTTTCCTTTCAATTTCCTAGGGTCCCTAATTCGACAAATAAAAAACCCCCTGGCTATCAAGCTCAGGAGGTTTCAGACGGACGCGATTCGGCGCCCGCCCTCAGGTAAGTAGAAGAACTGTGTCTAACAAATTCTTATTCATCTCAGGATATATAATTTCACAAAATTCCTCGTTGGTCAACTCTAATACCTAAATAGCAGAAACTGAGTGGACCTCCTCTATGCCTGGCTGCGAAGCAATCTTCTCTATTACTTCCTTAGGAGTAGGCCCGTCGGTTGATAAAACCATAAGCGCATGATCACCCTGGGCTGGTGGGCCTACAGCCATTGAAGATATGGAGACTCCCGCTTCCCCAAGTGCAGTCCCGACTAATCCAATCATTCCTGGCCTATCTTCGTTACGCACAAAAAGAAGGAAATCTGCTGGTGGGCATTCCACTACATAACCATCAACCATCACTACTCTTGGCTCATTATGCGAACCCGATAGAGTTCCGGCAATTGAATGCGTGCCAGATCTCAGCTCGATTAGATTCACATAGTCGCGGACGGTCACAGTCCTTGACTCTTGGATTTCTATACCGCGTTCTTGAGCTAATTGAGGAGCATTTACAAATGATACTGGTTCATCGGAAGCTACCGAAAAAAGCCCTTTTAGAACTGCCAACGTCAGGATTCGAGTATCATATCCACCAATAGCCCCTTGAAAACTAGCTTCAAGCTTGCCCGGCAACCCATCGTTTAGCGATGCAAAAATTCTACCAAGCTTCTCAGCTAACGGCAGGAATGGCCTTATCGTCTCCGAAGCATCAGCTGCGGCGACGTTTACAGCAAAGGGCACAAAGTCACCAGCTAGTGCAAGGATCACTTGCTCTGCAATAGTCGCGCCCGCTTTATCTTGTGCTTCAACCGTTGAAGCCCCTAAATGTGGGGTTACAACTACATTATCCAGAGAATAGAGAGGCGAGTCCGTGCAGGGTTCTTTAGAAAAAACATCGAGAGCTGCGCCAGAGATCTTCCTTGTTCTAAGTGCCTCAGCTAGTGCTTCTTCATCTATTATTCCACCGCGTGCGGTATTGACAATCCGAAGCGACGATTTAGCTTTTCCCAAAAGCTCAGCTCCAACCAGACCGACCGTCTCCGGTGTCTTGGGCAAATGTATAGTCATAAAATCACTCGATGCAACCAGTTCGTCTATGCTCATAAGTTCGACGCCGAGTTGACGCGCCCGATCCTGCGATACATATGGGTCATAAGCTACTAACTTCATTCCAAAAGCAAGCGCACGTTGGGCAACCAGAGTGCCGACTTTGCCTAAACCGACGACACCTAGAGTTTTTCCATGCAACTCAACGCCTTCCCACTTGGAGCGCTCCCATTTCCCGTTTACAAGTCCCAAGTGGGCCTGAGGGATATTTCGTGCTTGGGCCAAAAGTAGCGCAATTGTATGCTCTGCTGCTGAAAGGATATTTGATTGCGGAGCATTTACCACCATAACCCCGCGTCGAGTAGCTTCTTCCACGTCGACGTTATCGAGCCCAATTCCAGCCCTGCCTACAACTACTAGATCCGATCCGGCAGCCAAAACCTCTGGGGTCACTTGAGTGGCTGATCGGATAACGAGAGCCTGTACACCTGGCACTTCCTTGATAAGTTCTTCAGGAGAGAGTCCTAGTTTTACATCAACTTGGTGACCTTGGGCCTCCATGAGGGCAATCCCAGAATCTGCAAGCTTTTCGGTAACTAATATACGAGCCATATCCGGAAATCTTACGACCTATCTCGCTTCAAACAAAATCCGCCGAATTATGTAGGTGGTTTCGCTTATTCTCCCGATTTATACGACCAGACCTCGCTTCAAGCAAAATTGACCAGGATTATATAGGGCGCTTACTCAACTTCTGCTTTGATTCGCTCCAGGGTGGCGAGCATCCCATTGCGGTTTGTCTTACCTCTTGCCCACCCCAAAAGCGCCCAATAAATCTTCATAGGCAGTATTGGGGCTAGCTCAAAGGACTCGGTCACCTCACAGCCTTCGCCTTTAGGCTTGATCTTGTAGCTCCACGTGTTGAGTGCTTTGCCTGCATTCATCACACCAAATGTGAATTCTTTACCTGGCTCAGACACCAAGACCTTACACTTGGTCCAGTAGGTTGGACCTCGCCCATTTCTTTTCACGTGTCCTCTAAAATTAGCCCCGACCGCCGGTCCACTAGCTCCGTCAAGCCATTCGGCTTCAAAAGTTTCCGGACTATAACTTCCAATCCTAGTTACATCGCTCAGTAGCTCCCAAACCTTATCCGGGACTGCATTCATGTACACCGTTACTTCATCTCGCATTACAATATTCCTTTCAATCTCTATACGACTTATCAATAACCAACCTAATTATCTCCACGTACTAGGCTGGATATAAAATATATCGTGTTCGCTACAGAAGGCGGTTGTTTCTGAATCGATTTCTGCGCCAGCCACGCAGGCAACGACTTTCCCGGGCTGCGCCTTACCTAAGGAATTCGCACGTCTCAGCACTCTCTCAGCATCATCTTTATGAGCCCTAGATGAAACTTCCGTGAGAATAATTATTCGTTCTTTATCTTTCATACTCAAATGAGCACAATCAACGAGTAGGGTATCATCGCGTTCAGCTTGATTGAGCAGTCCTTGGTCCAATGCATCATCGAGGATATCTACAAGTTCAGACCTTTCGAGCACCTTAGTCCTGCGAAAGCCCAAGTGGCCTAAGTAAGAAGGGGCATCCTTTAGCCATCTGTTTTCAAAATCAGATTCCTTCAGCCGTGATACATCATTTAGAAGAGCTTGTACCGTCGTTTCAGTCGATTGCTGGGCCTGGACTAGTTCCGAGACTGTCTTGCTTAGTTCCGAGACTGTCTTGCTCAAGTCCAATACTGTCTTGGTTAGCTCGGCAAGCCTAGCCTCGGTCTTTACCTGGGCTTGTGTCAGCTCGGCAACTTTACCCGGCAGCCCAAGAAGCTCCT
This sequence comes from Actinomycetes bacterium, assembly GCA_021827485.1. GTDB lineage: Bacteria > Actinomycetota > Acidimicrobiia > Acidimicrobiales > JAKAVM01 > JAKAVM01. The sequence continues at coordinate 68,278 of JAKAVM010000091.1, read as the reverse complement.
CCGTCAAGAGCACGGCGCGCATCATTTCGGTCAATGCAGGATTAGCGTGCATTTCCTCAATGATCTCTAGGGTGTTCATAACTTTATTCTACCATGTGGGTGCGACTCATCAATCAGGTTAGCTCCTGCGGGCACTCAGTTCACTCTCAGAGGTGCCAGCAACTTCTCCAAGCGACACCACAACCACAATCGGCGGATCTTTTGGCTAATCGACAGCTCCAAGGAATAGATCCTTGATTCTACTCATTCCTTCGTACAAATCCTCGTCAGCAAGAGCATAAGAGAGTCGCAAGAAGCCAGGAGCCGCAAAGGCCTCGCCTGGAACTACGGCGACCTTGCACTCTTCCAGCAACAAATCCGCTAACTCCATTGTAGACTTCGGTCGAACTTTCTGTGCCCCCATTTGCTTGCCGAGAAAACTCTCAACGTTAGGAAATGTATAAAAAGCCCCAAAAGGCTCTACGCAAGTTATTCCGGGGATGTCACCAAGTATCGCAAGCATTAGTTTGCGCCTTGTATCAAATGCAGCTCGCATTTCACCAACTGCATGTTGGTGGCCGGTTAGAGCAGCAATTGCCGCTCTTTGCGATATATTACTGACATTTGATGTAGTGTGTGACTGCATATTTGTTGCAGCTCCAATGACCTCTTCGGTCGAGATCATCCAACCGAGCCTCCACCCAGTCATAGCGTAGCTTTTTGAAACACCGCTAACAATAACCCATCGGTCGTTTAGCTCAGGGGCAACCGCCGCTATCGAGTGATGAGTATTATCCCCATAGATCAAGTGTTCATAGATTTCATCAGAGAGAACCCATATTCCTTTCTCGCCTGCCCATCTCCCGATCTCCCTTATTTCCTCGCCAGAGTAAACAACTCCGGTTGGATTTGAAGGTGAAACAAATACAAGAAGTTTCGTGGCGGGACTATAGCACGCCTCTAATTGATCGATAGATACTTTGAAACCACTTTCTTGTGTCGTAGGAACCTCAACGGGTACCCCGCCAACCAAGCGCGCAGCTTCTGGATAGGTGGTCCAATAGGGAGAAGGTATCAAGACCTGATCACCCTCGTTGAGTAAGCTGGCAAAAGTATTGTAAATAGCGTGTTTTGCACCATTGGTAATAAGCACTTGCTTTGGGCCTATTTCCAGTGAGGAATCTCGAAAAGTCTTGATTGCCACCGCTTCACGCAAAACCGCTAGCCCCCCACTTGCCGAGTAGCCGTGATTAGCCGAGTTGCCGCATGCTTCAACCGCGGCGGCCACTATGTGCGAAGGCGTCGGAAAGTCTGGCTGACCTGCACCAAAGCTGATTACAGGCTCGCCAGCCTCGGCAAGTGCCTTGGCTTTCTCGTCAATTGCCAAAGTTGCTGACGGGCTCAACTGGGCCAATCTCCGCGCTATTACCGAAGAACTTAAATTCGTACTCATTCAACCATCATGGCACATATAATAATAAAATAGTGATTTTTGAAACCGACTCCGAGATAACGGTCGTGATCATTGACGATCACGCACTGGTTCGGGACGGAACTCGTCGGATTCTCGAAGAGGACTCGCGAATCAAGGTTGTGGCAACATGTGAGTCTGCTGAAGAAGGGCTAAGTGTGATTGAGGAACTTCACCCACAAATTGCGCTAGTAGACATTCATCTACCCGGGATGAGTGGCATCGAGATGACCAGACGCATCAGCGATGAACATGCTCAAACCAGAGTTATTGTTCTAACCGCCTTCGGAGATGCCTCCTACGCAAGGGCAGCTATGGCCGCAGGTGCTCAGCTCTTTATTGAAAAGACTGCTCCCTCTGAAACTGTAATCGGTGCAATTATCTCGACAGCTAGTTTGGATCCCTTGGCACTGAATACCTTCGCCAGTGATACTGCCAAGGCAGGACCGACCGGTTCAACAGATCCTGGCTCAACTTCTCAACCCAATACGCCACCAAGCGCTGGCTCGCACAAAGATAGTTTTGCACCAACTCTGACCGACAGAGAAATTGAAGTGGTTACCCTTCTTGCCAAGGGGTTATCAAACAAGGCAATTGCCCAGAAGCTTGGGATCTCAAGACGCACCGTGGAAGGTCATGTTAGTAGAGTCTTGGCAAAAGCAGATGTGACATCGCGTACCGAGCTATTCCGATTCGCCCTTCAGCACAACTGGATTTCGATTTGATGACAAGGTTCTAGGTCCAGTTCGCCTTGGCGCTACAGTCACCCAACTTTTTCAAGCGTATTTCCTTCTACAAAAAGCCTTCCCTCGGTGATTGGCGACTGCAATTGTGTATTTTGTTCTTGATAATCCCATTCTTTCTAGAGATACTTGTCAATCGTCCAACCGATCTTCAGAGTCCAGTCCCTGAATTTACCCTCACGTCACTTTTTGCCATCCCGATCCTATATGCAGCTTTTAATCTAGGCCTGCTTGCCACTCTTGGAGTAGCGGCTGTAGGAGTAATTTTAGTTCAAGTCGACATAATTAGAAATATCCGATTTGGCTATTCCGTAGGTATATGGGCCGACTATATACAAATCGTTATTATCGTCGTGACAAGCGCCGTAGTCGCACACTATGTTGAAGTTTACAAGCATGCCAGACTAGAAAGTGAGAAAGCCCTAGAACAACACAGGCTTGCAGAGACCAAGTATCGTAGCCTTTTTCTTACCACCGCTACACCAATCGCAATTATCGACCGAGGGGGCATCATAAGAGAAATAAACTCTGCCTTCCTGCAGAGCTTTGCAAAACAAGAAGTTCAAGTGATTGGTTTACCAATCGACCAAGTCTTATCACAGCCTATTCTCGCACTCACTAGCTCTGAAATACATGAAAGTACAACATTAGTTGAATTTCAAGACAATATTTTTCGAGCCCCGATCTCCTTCATAAGGGCGAATACTGAGCTTGAACCACTTATTCAGATAATTTTTCACGATGTATCCGAAGAAGAGAGGAGGAGTACTGCTTCAAAGTTATTCTCTAACTATGTTATTCAAGGACAAGAAGATGAACGCCGGAGGATCGCACAGGAACTACACGACGATCCATTACAGCGATTAGTACACCTGTGCCGAGTGATAGACCAAGCGGACGCTATAGCTCGCAGATCGAATCTGGAAATTAGCGCACTTCCTGAAGCCAGGTTACTTGCCGAACAAGTCGCTGACAACATTAGATCCATATCCGCAAACTTACTCCCTCCTACTATATCCGATCTCGGTTTACAAGCAGCCCTTTTTAACCTTGTCGAAGAATTCCAGAAAATGAAAGAGTTCGAGATTACATTGGACGTAGCCGGCGATGAACGCGATTTCGACGGAAATGTCGAACTCTCGCTATACCGTATCGCTCAGGAAGCAATCAATAATGCTATTCATCACTCGAATTGCAATAAGATAATGGTGGAACTCAACTATAGAGGGCCAACGATTACATTAACCATCTGTGATGATGGAGTGGGCATTTCTGAAATTCTTGGTGACCAATCTGATAGGGTCCATCTCGGGTTGATCGGGATGAAAGAAAGGGCAGAAAGCATTGGGGGGAAACTTACTATTGCCCCAATACAACCTCAGGGAACTGTGGTAGAGGTAGCTGTTTCTGACATCGATTGAATTCTCTCGACCATATCATCCATGACTTTGATCACAAGAGAGATTGGGTCCAAAGGTAATGGAGGTGGCGATGTTGTGGTTGTCGTAATGGCAGTCGTTGTGGTTGAGGTGTCCGCCTGGCCGAACGTTACTGTGGATCCAGTAGCTTGAAGTGCCATCTGTGTAGAGATCTTCTCAATCCCACCAGTCAGGGATATTACCAGACTACATTCACCTTGGACCCTACCTAAGGTAAAGTAGCCTAGATACTCTTTGAGCACTCCCGCCTTAGTTGCCACAATTGTTCGAATATACCCGACTGCGGGTGCGATCAAAGTCACGTCTTGTTGTTGGACCTGGAGAGAGAATGTTGAATTGGGCGACCCACTAAATTGAATCCCAGTTTCGCTTGTGAGAATACTCCGATACAAAGGGGCTAGACATTTATTTATATTTTTGCTGGTTGAAATTTCGAAATCCAACTGACCATCTGTAGAGGTGCGAACCATATCGATCCAGGATGAAATATTCATTTGATATTCGGCAGTAGATGAAGAAAAAATTGGTGAGCCAAGATTCAATACTTGGTCAGCGTTGTAATTAATGATCTGGCTCTGACGTTTCGTAAGTCCCATACATTTTTCAAACTCTCGTGTGCCAATTGGAGCAACTACTCCGATAGGCTTATCCAGAGACGCTTTCTGCGCTTGCCCTGAAGCGGTCCAGCCATTCGGCAGGTCTGCAAGCGTCATATTTGCTAATTTGGCTAAAGCGACGTCAGCTTTGAGCTGCTTGCCCTTTTCTGCAGGTGGACAGCCCCCACAGGTGTAAAGATTTGAACTTGAAACGTGGCTCCGCTTACTAGTACTTACTTGGGAAGAGGAATTCGTCTTGGAGGCAGTTGCGCAACCAGTAGCAAGTAAAGATATTGCGATAATAAATCCCAAATTTCTCGTGTTAGAGTAGAAATACCTAGGGAGCATCGAAGGTTATTATAGTGCAATGTGAGCTACTATTGCTATGCGTGACGAACCGTAGAATTTTTAGCAAAACAAGAGTAAAGCTACTTTCGCTTACAGTAGTTGCTATCGTGATTTCATTGCTTGCTGCTTCGTGTAACTCCTCTAACTCAACTGGCACGGCAGGTTCAACCTCGTCCGGAAGTTTCAAGAATTCGAAGACACTTACTCTTACTCAAATTAATCAAGTTATCGACAGTACTTTTGCAAACGGAAATCATGATTTCTCAATCACAACGAGTGGAGCGATTGGACATCAGCAGTGGCTGTACAATGGGATCGGATCCATTGACTTAGGGCAAAGTACTGCAAGTGAAGTTGCAGTATCGTCCAAAGATATTCCGTATAACGTTTCTCAAACACCTTCTCCATCCGAAATTCCAATCGTAGCCTCAGTTTTTACCCGCCAAGAGATTTATTGGGAGGTCTGGGGCTCCTTAAAATCACAAATCAGCACATTGAACAAGAGTTGGGTGTCTTTGTCAATTGCCGATATCGTTGGAAAGCTAACTATTAGTCCGGTTCTTCTCCTTGTCGGTTCGGTGATTGATCCTTTCACGTTCATATACCTATCGAAGGCTTCTCTGAAAGCTAGCTTGATTGGAACCGTGAATTTTCATGGGAACACAGACTACCAATATCAAGTTACCATCCCAACAACCTCAGCAGAAAATAGCGTGCCCGGACTCTACAGCGGAATAGCAAGCATCCTTGGTTCGTTTATCGGAAGTAAATCTATTGACATTTCAGTATCAATTAGCCGCTCCGGACTACTTGACCAGATTGGCTTGCAAACTTCGAGCGGATTACACCATGCCCAGGTTCAATTTCAATTTAACCATTTGAGCTTTCCGGTCCACTTCTCGCCAATATCCGAACCACCTGCAAACCAAACGATAGACCTCACAAAGGCTACAAACACTTTAGCCCCTCCGGCTCCTTCTCCGTCGCTGGGCAGTTCACCCTCTCCGTCGCCAGCCGGTACACCTGGCCTTCCGGCACCGTAGAACGAGACGCCGAAATATCCCGGCTAACGCACTTTCGTGGCTAATTTACGAATCGAAATCAGCTCAAGGTATACTGGCTACAAGTTGAAAAAGCTATTACTTCCAGCGCTTTTAATGGGGCTTTTACTTATGGCGAGTTGCTCGACCTCAACAGGCGTTTCTGCCAAATCTCAAATACCGGGGTCCTCGGTATCGCTGAAGAGCTGGGAAGATCCTGGCTATTCGCTATATGTTGCTGATACGAGTTCTAATGATGTACGAGTTATCAATCTTGCAAACTTCAAGACCTCCAGAGTCCTCAATGCAGGACCTTCCCCAATCGCGCTAGCACTTACCCAAGATGATAGATCTTTGGTTGTTGCAAACAATACAGGAGGGCAGGTTGGAGGTACTTCGACCCTTACTATTATCCATTTGTCAAACTACGCAGTAAGCCCTCAGATACAAGCTGGCCAAGGTCCTTACGCCGTTGCAACCATAGCAAACCCACCATTGGCCTTCGCAGCGGACATGGGTCTAATGGCAATTGACCCATCAAAAATCTCGAAGATTAATTTATCTCATCCATCACCCAAAGCAGTAGCCAATGCGTGGATAGTCAAAGACGCCAATACCATAACGCCAATCAATACTTCTACCTTGACCCCATTACCGCCGATCTATGCCGGTCCTGGGCCCGGAGCAATTGCAATTGCTCCTAGGCGAGATCTCGCACTTGTAGCTGACTCCGGTACTCAAGCCAATCCTGGAGACTCTATTTCAATTATCAATCTTCGCACAGACTCGTTTGTCAAAGAAGTTGTGACCGGATTGGCACCTCAAGGTGTCGTTGTAACTCCAAATGAAAAGTATGCTTATGTTACAGACTCTGGCTGGTGGGAGGATCCAGGTAGATACGTTGTACCAGTCGACCTCAGCAACCTCAAAACTTTGCCACCGATCAAAACTGGGATCGGGCCATTAGGTATTGCAATTACGCCTAATGGGAAATGGGTATATGTAGCAAACTACGCCTGGCAGCTATATGGCTACGGAACCATAACTCCTATCGACACATCTACTAATAAGCCTGGAAAGGCATTTAAGGTCGGACCAGGACCTATTTCGATCACAATTTCACCAGACGGTAAATTTGCTTATGTTGCACTTGTGGGAACGCTAGCAAAGGTTGGACACAGCGTAGTGCCAATAAGGTTATCCGACAATAAAGTGGGTCCACCGATCGAAGTGGGCAAGGGGCCAAGTTCCGTAGTTGTAGGTCCAACAATCAAATAATTGCAGACTGTTACTAGCACTTGTCAATAATTTAATACCGATTCACGCCATACGGTCGTACCGAATTGGGTTATAATTATGTTACGATGCATAAGTTTCGGAACTTAATACCAACTTTTCAGGCTAGCTCCAAATATCTTCTGACGATTGCATTGATCGCCTTACTGGCCTCATCGTGTTCCTCGACGCACTCAAATGCAACGAACAACAAGAGTCTTTCCTCCCCCGAGATTCAAAGTATGCTCAATAAGAGCTTTGGATCAGGAAACCGCAACTATCAGGTTGTAACAAGTGCGAAAGTAGGAAAAATATCCTGGAAGTACACCGGCCAAGGATCAATCAATATCAACTCCAACATGGCGAGCCAGGTTGCACTTTCACAAAGTGGCAAACCTTATTCGAACTATGACCTTCCAAACACCTCCCAACTACCAATATTACAGTTGATACTCTCCAACCAGGAGATTTACATAAAACCTTGGGGAGTTCTTGAACAAGAAATAGCCATAATGAAAAAATCTTGGATATCTATATCGCTCACAGACACTTTGAATCCTGCGGTTTCTAGTCCGTTATTACTTTTGGCAAGTGCAGTCGTCGACCCATTTACATTTATTTATCTGTTAGAAGATTCTGGGGCAACGGCAAGATATTCTGGAGCTAGTACCTCTAATGGGCAAGCACTGGATAACTACGATGCAAGAATCAATCTCGTTGCTGCTGAAAGTGGCTCGCCTGGTACCTACAGTGGCCTTATCTCAGTAATCGCCTCCCTAATCAAATCTCCAAATATCAATGTGATAATTTCAACCAACAGCGCTGGTGTAATAGATTTCATCCACTGGTCCTACAAGAACACTAAGCAAAAGTTAAACCTCAATAGCGAGATTAGTTTTGTCGGAAAGTATGTATCAGCAGGTACTACACGTTTTACAACTCCCGCTACCTCCCAAACCATTGACCTGGTAGCGCTGGCCCAGGCTCAACAGCAAGCACAACAATCTCAACCAGTCCGGCCCCAACAGACACCGCTAAGCTTGCCCGTTGGTTGAACGAAAGGATTTCTAATACATAGGTGCATCTTGCCACGAGGTTCCCCAGGCACCTAAGTAGTAAGTCTCATCTGCATAGCAATTAGCAGTTCCAGGAGTTTTAGCATACCAGGTCCCTGGCTGAGTTTTCCCAATAAATCCTGCCCCAGCTTGAGTAGTAGCTTGAATGTGGTATATGAACCAACAGGTGGATGTTGTGGGATCATATTGGACTGCATCAAACATCTGATATTGAGGGAAGCTTCCCCCCCAAGACCAGTTAGCCGGGCCAATACTGATTTCAGGAATAGAGCCTGGTGTAGAGTTTGCAGTAGTGAACTGGCTAACATAGATAACACTATGATTGAAGTTGGAAAGCGTCGTGTTGTTTATGTTGAAAGCATTACATCCACTTACTGATAGCCCCACTGCTCCACAGAAATTACCGTATGACAGATAGGACTCTTCCGCTGACTGCAGAACTCTATCTAGAGTTTGTTGAATCTTCTGGTCAGCACCGATAGTACGGGCCCCACTAAATTGTGGAATCGCCAAAGACATTATAATGCCTATAATCGCAATCACAACCATGAGCTCAACCATTGAAAAACCACCCTGGTCCTTATATCGGCGCCAAAGCCTTGTGTCAGCCCTAACGCAACTTTTCTCTAAAGACGAATTTGCTTTTCTAGCCATCGTTTTCACTCTTTTATCAACTAATTACGACAAGGCATAAGTACTCTCACCAATTCACTAACCGTTCGCGCTGGGAGGAGTAGAAATGTAAGGTGTTCCAGCGGGTGGCAAGGTTGCGCTCGACGGCAATTGTGGGACAATCGTCCCCAAATCAGTGATATCATTTCTCAGCTTAGTAAAATCTGCCTTAAAACTGTCAAGTATCGTATTCGTAGTCGATTTTGCAAGAGTAGTCTGGGTTTCCCCAGCGTATTTGCTTGCTATCGAAGTAAAATCCCGAGATAAGGCACTCGCATCGTTTTTTATGCTTGCAACATCGGCCTGAGCCTGGGCAGGTATACGTGCGGAGTTCAACGACTGTGAAAAGTTGGCGAATACTTGAGAAACCTTAGTCGCTGTCGCTGAAATATTCCTTGCATCGGTATTGAGTGCATCAATAAAGGCCGGAAAGTTCGACCCCAAATTATTCCCCAGTGCTGTAAGATCGCCACCAAATCCATCATACTTTAGCCCCATATAGTAATTGTCATACTCACTCAGTTGTTGCTCAGTAATCCCATCTTTGGCCAATACCTGACTCAACGACATTCCCGGAATCCCTAATGCCGCTCGACTACTTTGACCCGATCCACTGCCGGATCTACCCAAGACAGGGGACGGAGTCTTGACCAATGTCGAGTTAGATAGTGTGAGTGAAGTGTGGAGATTATTATTCTGACTTTGAGAACTTCCACCTGCTCCACCACCCCCACAAGCAGCAAAGAAAACAGCTCCAAATGCTGCGAACGCCACCGAGCCCAGTAAGGACCTTCTTCTGATACGCGTCTTACTCGAAAGATTAGAACTTGAGAGTGTTATGGACATGGACCAGTTACCTCCTGACCATTATTTGGAGAAGCCGTTGGAGCACCACCGGTAGGACACACCGATGGTACTTCGGCTATGTTAGTCTGCTTCCATAATTGCGGCGCTAACGGCGTAATCATGTAGGGAGGACTTAGGTAGTTTAGCCTGCTGTCGTAGTTGATTGTAACTGGGTTATATCCACCTTGCGCAGAAACACTTCCTCCCGCTGCCATAATATGAGTCAAGATACCATACCAAAACTCGGTAACCGATCCATTGACCGTCAAGCTACCGTACGTGCCCGTATCGTTGTCGCTGTCGCCCCCAAACTCGCACTCGGCCGTATAATCAGAGTCCCAAAAGTTGAAACTAGCCAGCAGATTATATACAGAACAGCTGTGGTCCAAATTTGCAAAGTTGTTGAAGTTCTGAAGATAGAACGAACCCCATACAGCGTCTATATTGGCATCAATGGTCAGATTGTACAATGGAGCTTGTGGAGTTGGCTCAAACCAGGACAAGGGACTCGGAACGTCATCACCATCTCCACCACCGCCTAAAATAACTCCGCCAACCCCTGGCAATCCAAGACCATTTTCACAACCATTGGGCTCATAACTGGGGTAAGGTATGCCTGGGGGTATATACCCTACCCAACAGTTCAAGTCTGCAATGTTGTACCATCCTTCCCTGTCACTCCAATAGTTATCGCTCTCGCCGGGATCCATTGAACAGCTAATCGACCAAGAGTTAGTTGAGCAACCAAGATCCCAGAAGTCTAGGTTCAATCCGTATGGGATACTATCAGTTTCATAGTAACCATCATACGTATCGGGAGAACCAGGCTCATCCATAAGACAGGTCCCATCGACAAAACCACTAGCTAAGTAAGTCTCACAGTGCGAACCCACGGGATTATTAATTGCAACGTCGTTCTGAGCAATGAGGCCCAATACGTCAGTGCAACCGACTGGCGCAGGACTTCCGCAACTGTAGACAGTATTGCCAGTTATTTCAATATTTCCTAGCGTCGATGAGAATGGGCCACTCTGCAAATCTTGAACATTATACGTACCAGTTAGATTTGCAAGGGTACCAGTATTGGGAGAAGAGCCATAATAGTTGGCAGCTGCAACCGTATATTGGCCATGAACGGTACCATTTACGTAGGCGTTACCGTTTTCGACAAAGAAGAGCCCGTTAGGCGAATTAGCCCCACCTCCGCTACAGTTACCACCGTTATTCACAATTGGGGACCCACTGATGCTCGCCCCACCGCCACCATTGAAGGTAAACGTTGTATTTCCTGAGAAAACACACCCATCTCGAACTGCCCATTTTTGAATAGCGTTCAAGAGGTAGTCGTTGGCATCATATGAGCCGGTAGTCGTATAGGGTGGTGCTGTATAGCTAGTATTTTGAACTATAGGTCCATCAGCCGGAGAAAGCGATTGGGCAATGGGGCAAACCAGGTCGATTGTAATGTTGATAAGGGGAATAGTAAAGGCCAATGTCGCCCCAGCTACATAGTACGGAGATCCAAAGTTCATATTCATTGGCCAGCCAGTTTCGTACCAAGGGGCAGGGGCCGGAAGCTGACCGTTGCTTGAATACGGATCACCTACTGTTACCGGGCCTGAAAAACTGGGACTTCCGCAAACATAGAACTCATCTTTGGAATATACAGGTCCGTTCACATGGTCAGCTGGGGACCAAAACGAATCGTGATAAGTAACGCCCAGTAGACCACATGCGCCTGCAACTCCGCTAGGAGGAGAATCGTTCCACGATAGATTTGCAGCACCCCAGGCTGGACCATAAGCCCAATCAGGTCCTTGGTTGAGTACGAATAGGTCGAGATACCAATTGCCTGGATTCACACCATAGGCATAGTACGCACAGTCTGGTATAGAGTTACCAGTACCACCCGCATAGTCGCCATAGATATACGGGTTAGCAATACCGTAGTTGAGGTTCACGGCATTTTGATTCGTGGAAGGGCGGGCCACATTGACAGTCAACGTCCTGTATTGGTAGGTGGCACCTGCTTGGGTGGTACAGGAACCACCACCTGATCCACTGGGTCCTGAACGACCAGTTACGGTTAGCGATAAAGTACCAGAGGTATAATAACTATTAGTATTTGGAACATAGAAGAAACACTCACTATTTGAGCCCGGCACCCGTGCCCATGTTCCAACCCCAGAGTTTCCGCCAAACGCTGGTGCAGGATTTGGCGGTGGATATCCAGCGTTATACTGAAGATAGCTTTGATTTTCGTCAATGTTATTTACAAAGTCGGCTACGCCAGCTTCGGCAGCATTATATGCAGCACTATGGCTTACCTGCTGGCTGCTAATCGGACCTTCCCCTATGACGAGGGCCGCTAGCACGGTTGGAATAAGCAATAATACAACCATTGCCGACAGTACAAGCATCATCGACTGTCCTCGTACACCCTCAAAGCGATGTGCTCGACGTCTCTCAACATTCCTTGACCGCCTCGACTCAATTTCAGCCGACAACTTCTTCTTTGGTTTGCGTGAGTAAATGTAATCTATAGCTTTCATACCGATGAACTTTGACTATTGGGCAAAAATATGCACGTTGAATAAGAAACTTGCTGAGCACTTTGAGTCGATTGAACAACAGCACTTAGCGATACCTGGTAAACATCGTCAATTGGGCCAAGACTTGCGCTTGGATAGGTCGGAGGATCATTGATCATTGCATTTGAATTAGTAACACAGTTTCCGTTGGACCCGTAATAATCAAAGGAGAAGGCAACTATATTTTGACCAATGTCTTGGGTGTCTGTCGGACACGAACTCGTTGTAGGGGTTGTGGTCAACATAAGATCGTACACATTAGTAGCACCGTAGTTACCGGTGTGGGTGAGGTAGAGATGAAATTGCGCATAAGTATTCGTAAAACCCGGGCAGAACTCATTCAATCCATAGAAAGTAAGATTCTGTGCTGACCCCGAGTAGATGAGATCGTCGGATCCGGCAGTTAAGCACTGATTGCCTGGCGGGAGCGCTGGAGCATAACAGGATGCGTTTTGGATATAATAATTCGAAAATTCGGAGATCAGCTGGGTTTCGTTAGCCTGCAGTGATCTTTGGGTAGATGCAACAGTGGAGTTATACATTGCGTTGATGATTCTAAATGTGCTTAGAGAAATTATCGACATAAGAGCTACCACAACTGCCAATTCAACAAGCGTAAATCCGCTCTGTACATCTGCCTTCCCCCGCAATTTCCGAATTCCTCCTAAGCGTCGGAGTAAAACACCTAAAAACATTGGTATCCCGTATCAGGTCCAAGCAGTGCGGTATTGATCGTACCAGGAGCAGCAAACGAAGTTGACTGCTGTACGGCCACAAAATGGGTTAGCGTCGGCGCCGTTACCGAAACAACTACCATGAAGATTGGCACTACATTACCAGATTGAATATTAGTGGGACACTGCCAATAGGCCTCAGTGGTTACAGTGAATGGAATCTTTTGACTATTTGCGCCAGTTTGACCGCCATTTACTTCAACCGGGGCAGCGGTGGAAGTGTAAGGATCGTTATACCCATTTGAGATCCCAGGCATACATGTCTGAGAGGTTGGCGCTGGATTACATGCTGGGTTTGAGTAGTTCAGTACAAAGGGCTCTGGAAAAGTTGTTGGACTATCCGCATTGATCTCAATCTCAGCCTGTGCAATTGCCTGCTTTGCGAGACCAGTTGCAACAATTTCGCTTCTGTTGGCATTCGAATTACTTGTCTCACTCCTGAGCGTATTCACTGTCACTACAGTTATCGCACTCAACATGAAAATCGCAATCATTGCTTCGATAATCCCAAAGCCAGGCGAATTTTGGCCCCAGACCTGGCGAAAACGCTCAATGATTGGGCCAGACACCCCACCTCTTGCCCTAACCGTTTCACGCGGTCCGCCTTCTATCGTCACCTTGCAGGTTGCTCCAGCTCTTCCTCTGCGCTTCACAGTAGAAATTTTACCTGATTATCACTCTAAATAAACTGGGTGATTCCACCTAGTGACCAGCATTACTAGCCCTTCAGCACTCAATTGATGTAGGTAATTACTCCTATATCGGTCAAGCTAGAGCCTCTCAGCCACCCAATCAATTGCCTGCGTCAATAACTCAATATCCTCAGGGTCCACATTGGGAAACATCGCAATTCGTAGTTGATTACGCCCAAGCTTCCTATAGGGCTCAGTATCTACAATGCCGTTAGACCGCAATACCTTGGCTATCTGCGACGCATCAATAGAATCGTCAAAGTCAATGGTGCCTACGACATGGCTGCGCATAGCCGGATCCGATACAAATGGAGTCGCATACTTTGATGATTGCGCCCACGTGTATAAAATCTCGGCCGAGCGGTCACAACGCCCGCTGGAAAAGCTCATTCCACCGTTTTGATTCATCCAATCCACCTGCTCTGCAAGCATCAAAATCGTCGTCAAACTTGGGGTGTTATACGTCTGATCGACTAAAGAATTTTCAATAGCAATAGATAAGTCGAGAAAGGCTGGCACCCAACGGCGTGAATCCTTGCAAAGCTTGTTAGCCCTCTCTATCGCCGCCGGTGACATTGCACTTAGCCAGAGTCCCCCGTCCCCGCCAAAGCATTTCTGCGGAGCAAAGTAGTAAACGTCGCATTCGCTAGGCCTAAAGCGCAGTCCACCTGCTGCTGAGGTTGCATCAACAACTACTAAGCCCGTTGCGCCATCGGGTCGCGCAATTTCCATTGAAACCCCAGTCGAGGTCTCATTGTGCGTTAGCGCATAAACATCAATATCGTCTGCGGCAACTGCAAATGGATGAGCGCCAACAGGAGATTCAATAATCTGAGGATCTTCAATGTGAGGACAGGCCTTGGCCGACTGAGCAAACTTCGATGAAAATTCACCAAATACCAGGTGCTGACTGCGCCTCTCAATCAGCCCACACACTGCAATCTCCCAAAAAGCTGTGCTTCCACCGTTGCCCAGCACTATCTCGTACCCATCGTCAAGACCAAAAAGCTCCTTGAGACCTTGGCGCACTCTCCCAACTTGCGACTTGACCGTCGACTGACGGTGAGAGGTCCCAAGGTAACTAGTTGAAGATTTGATAAGAGCCTCTAATGAAGCATTTCGGGTTTTGGAGGGCCCTGAGCCAAATCGTCCATCACGGGGTTTTAGATCATCAGGAATCCTAAGGGTTGAGATATCTCTTGTTTCAGCTAAATTATCGGCCACTTGGAAACTAGCCCCCCGACACATCTTGAAGTCGAGTGCCAGTTGATATCCATGGCATCATCTCTCTCAATTTAGCCCCAACCTTCTCAATCTGATGCTCACTATCGCTCGCCTCAAGTTCTTTGAAGCGTTTGCGCCCTTGCTCATTTTCTGCAATCCACTCCTGGGCAAACTTACCTGACTGGATCTCAGAAAGGATCGTACTCATTGTAGCTCTTACGTGATCATCAATAACTCTCGGCCCACGAGTCAAATCACCGTACTCAGCAGTATCGGAAATTGAAAATCTCATGCCTGCAATACCTTGTTCATACATAAGATCAACAATTAGCTTGACCTCATGAAGGCACTCAAAATAGGCAACTTCTGGCTGGTAGCCAGCACTAACTAAAGTCTCAAAACCACTCTTGACGAGAGAGGTAAGGCCACCGCACAAAACAACTTGCTCACCAAAGAGATCCGTCTCAGTCTCCTCGGCAAAGGTAGTCTCAAGAACGCCTGCCCGACTTGCCCCAATCCCATAAGCATAAGAAAGGCCTAGTTGCCTAGCTTTGCCCGACGCGTCTTGCTCGACAGCTATGAGTGCTGGAACCCCTCCACCTTCCTGATAAGTCCGACGGACCAGATGTCCAGGTCCCTTAGGCGCTACCATTATGACATCAAGATCTGAGTTAGGCGCTATAAGTCCAAACCGAATATTAAACCCATGGGCAAAAAGAACTGCTGCCCCTCCTGAAAGATTCGGTGCAATCTCAGAATCGTAAACCCGCTTCATCTCTGTGTCTGGAGTGAGGAGCATTACCAGATCAGCTTCTAGAGTAGCGTCAGCGATACTGGCGACTTTGAGCCCCGCCTCGATCGCTTTAGTGCGTGAACTTGATCCTTCACGCAGTCCAACTCGTACATCTACTCCGCTGTCTCGCAAATTTAGAGCATGAGCATGCCCTTGCGAGCCATATCCAATAATAGCTACCTTCTTTGATCTTATGAGATTGGGGTCGCAGTCCTTGTCGTAATACATCTGTGCCATCTGTTTCCATATGCCTTTCTCTATGCTCAGTCTTGTCTATGTTGGGTTTGTAAGTTCTTAGCTGCTTATTTTCTTGATATTTTTAGTTTGCCTGTCCGGTAACGCTATGAAGTTTAGGCCGACCTATCTCCAATTTAGCAAGTGCTACCCGTCCGCTTCTTTGAAGATCAATGATTCCGAAGCCTCGCATGAGTTGCTCGAACCCATCGAGTTTAGATGGCTCGCCAGCGAGCATAATGGTTAGCTGGTCACTTCCCACATCAACTATCTTGCCCTCGAAAACACTTACTAACTCAATAACTTGACTCCGAGTATTCACATCTGCCTGAACAGTGAGTAACGCAAGCTCGCGCTCAATCGCTTCGTCTGGATCAAGTTCAGAAATTTTCACAACATTTATAAGTTTGAAAAGCTGCTTGGTTATTTGCTCAAGAGTTGAACTTTCCACATCTACTACTACAGTTAGCCTGGAGAACCTCGGATCATCTGTTGGCGCAGCAACTAATGTGTAAATATTGAATCCTCTTCTCGAAAACAGTGCAGCAACTCTTGCTAGGACACCTGCTTTGTTTTCAACAAGGACTGATAGAACATGGTGTCTTTGGCTCATTGCTTTATATCCTTTTTAGATAGTGAGTTGAAGTAGGCTTCTATAGCAGGACCAACAACAATGTCATCATTGGAATGTCCGGCTGGAACCATTGGAAATACTTTTTCCGTTGCATCAATTCGAAAATCAATCACCACTGGCCGATCGTTGATGGAGTTGGCTTTATCAATGGTATTCTCAATTTCATCTGATGACTCAACTTTCAGCCCAACACCACCCATTGCCTCCGTCCACTTTACGTAATCTGGTAAATCGGGTGACAGGTAGACCTCTGAGTAACGCTCCTCATAGAACATCTCTTGCCACTGGCGAACCATCCCAAGATAGGCATTATTCAAAATCGCTATCTTTATTGGAATCTGTTCCATGGTCGCAGTGACTATCTCTTGTGCTGTCATCTGAAAGCACCCATCTCCATCAATAGCCCACACCATTCGATCGGGACGCCCAACCTTGGCGCCAAGGGCTGCGGGAACAGCGAAACCCATGGTACCCAGCCCCCCCGAATTTACCCAGGTATTTGGATGACGGAACTTCCAGTACTGTGACGCCCACATTTGATGTTGGCCAACACCTGACACCAAGATCGTGTCGTCGGGAGTAAGCGAACGCAAGGTTTCGATCACGGCTTGGGGCTTGACCCCGCTTGAATCATCTGACTTGTCATAGACCATTGGGTAGTTGTGCTGCCAGGTCGCAATCTGCTCAGCCCACTCTAAGCGGGGCTTGCTCGCCCAGAAATCCTCTTTAGAAGATGCCCCAACCAGTGCTGTAACTGCCTTTGTGAGTTCTTCAATTGCAAGTTTACAATCAGCAACTATCGGTATCTCAGCAACCCTAACTTTCCCAAGCTCGGCAGGATCAACGTCAACATGAATCACCTTGGCTTTAGGGGCAAAGGCCGAAATCTTGCCAGTAACCCTATCATCAAATCTCGCACCGAGACAGATAAGTAGATCGCACTGTTGGATCGAGGTAACTGCCGTGTAGTTGCCATGCATACCAGGCATCCCCAAGCAGAGCGGGTGATCATCGGAAATTGCACCACGAGCCATCAAGGTTGTCACAACTGGAATCTTTGTGAGCTGTGCAAGTTCTAACAAGGCTTCGGACGCCCGTGCCTTGATAACTCCACCGCCAGCATAGATAACTGGTCTTTGCGCTTGAACAATCATCTTGGCTGCCTGGGTTATCATTCGAGGATGTGGGCGCAGATTTGGCTTATATCCTGGTAGATCAAAGTCAGATTCATCTGGCCAATACCACTCCATCTCGGAGTTAGATATATCCTTGGGAAGATCGATCAAAACCGGGCCAGGCCGTCCAGTAGTAGCAACGTGAAAGGCTTCAGCAACAATTCGAGGAATATCCTGGGCGCTAGTCACCAACCAGTTGTGCTTGGTTACACTCATAGTTATCCCAGTCGTGTCGGACTCCTGGAAAGCATCAGTTCCAATAGCGCCTACTGGGACTTGACCAGTGATACATACCATGGGGATCGAGTCCATGTAGGCATCCGCCAGAGCTGTCACTATATTTGTAGCCCCCGGTCCCGAGGTCACCATTGCAACACCTGGGCGACCTGTGGCATGGGCATATCCTTCTGCAGCGTGGCCTGCACCTTGCTCATGGCGAACAAGGATATGGCGAAGCGATGAATCTATAATCGGATCATATACTGGAAGAATTGCCCCTCCAGGAAGGCCAAATACTACCTCGGTACCACAACTTTCTAACGAACGAATTAGAGCTTGAGCGCCAGTTAGTTTCATTTTTGCCATTCCTTGTTTGCTAGTTTCTTATTTCTATAATTTGTGCAAATGTGCTTTAGATCTTAGCCTCCGGGAACCTTGGAACCCATTGGAGTTGTAGTTCTCTTTTCTCTAAAAACTTTCGGAAAAGAAAAAGCCCCCCGAATGGGAGGCTCAATGCACGCAAGCGAAAGCTGCGTGCTGTCAGACTACTACGAGCGAGGAAATAAAGCGTATCATTTGAAGATCATTCTTACACAGTTGCCAACATAACGCAAATCGGGTTACGTCACCTTTATCCGCACCACTTTAGGCCTGAGTTACCGCACCTTTATCCGCACCTTGCACTAATCTAGCAAATTTCGCAAGAACTCCACTTGTATAACGTGGTTCTGGAGCTTTCCAACTCAATTTGCGCTTGCCCATCTCATCATCGTCGACCATTAGATCAATAGATCGCTTTTCGACATCTATGATAATCCGGTCTCCATCTTGGACAAATGCAATCGGACCGCCATCAAGTGCCTCAGGTGCAACATGGCCAATGCAAAATCCATGAGTCCCACCAGAAAATCGTCCATCGGTAATTAGTGCACAGTCCCCCCCGCGCCCGGCCCCTTTCATGGCACCAGTCACTGCTAGCATCTCTCGCATTCCCGGTCCCCCCTTCGGCCCTTCATATCGGATGACCACAACAGTTCCGGCCTCAATCGTACCAGCCAAAATGGCTTCCATCGCATCTGCTTCTCCATCAAATACTCTAGCCCGACCATCAAAAAGAGTCTGATCAATCCCAGCTACCTTAACCACTGAACCCAGCGGAGCCAAAGAACCACTAAGAACTGCAATCCCTCCACGTGAATGGATTGGCCTTGAGATAGGATGGATAACATCATCGTCAGGATCTGGTGGATCTATTAGCGCTAAATTCTCGGCCAAAGTCTTACCTGTAACTGTCAAGCAATCACCATTTACCAGTCCGTTATCGAGAAGATGTTTCAAGATCGTAGGTATACCTCCGACTCGATCTATATCAACCATGTGGTACTTGCCATGAGGTTTGGTATCGCATATGTGGGGTACCTTCAGAGCTACTTTATTGAAATCATCAAGCTCAATATCAACTCTTGCTTCGTAAGCAATCGCAAGTAGGTGTAAGACTGCATTTGTCGAGCCACCTAGTGCATTCACAACTGCAATAGCATTTAGTATCGAGTCACGAGTTATGATCTGTCGCGGCCTAACACCCAGCTCTAACAGGTTCACCACTGCCTTGCCTGATTCGTTTGCCATTACCTCTCTGCGAATATCTGGAGCTGGCGCGCAAGAGCTTCCCGGGAGTGCCATCCCCAACGCTTCGGCTACTGCTGCCATGGTATTAGCAGTAAACATTCCTGCACAGCTTCCTTCGGTCGGGCAGGCGTTTCGCTCAACCAAGTCAAGTTCTTCCTGGGTAAGTGTCCCTGAAGAAAACGCGCCCACCGCCTCAAATACGCTGACAATATCTAAAGCTCGATCGTCAATTGCAGCATTTCCAAGGGGATGAGGCAAACAGCCTGGAACAATTGTACCGCCGTAAAGAAAAACGCTAGGTAGATCAAGTCGAGCGGCAGCCATCAACATTCCTGGGAGAGACTTATCACATCCAGCCAGGCACGCCATCCCGTCAAACCTTTCTGCATGCATAACGGTTTCTACCGAGTCAGCAATTACTTCGCGAGAAACGAGGGAGGCTCTCATCCCTTCGTGGCCCATGGAAATACCATCCGAAACTGCAATGGTTACAAACTCAATTGGATAGCCACCAGCTTGCCTAACACCAGCTTTACAGTGTTGAGCCAATCTCGATAAGGGCATGTTGCAAGGGGTAACTTCATTCCACGAGGAAGCAACACCAATTTGAGGTTTTGACCAATCGTCGTCACCCATCCCAATTGCACGTAGCATAGCCCTTGCTGGTGCCCGTGTGTAACCATCAGTTACTTCCCCAGACCTGATCTTTAGTCTACTTATTGGGGTGCTGGTACCTTCGGACATTTTTAATTACTTCCTTTACTCATATGTTTTGCAAATCGTCCTTCTTTGCCCGAAGCAAAGCTATGACTGATTTGCCGTCTGCTTGACCTCTTGTTGCCCGCATCACCTGGCCCACAAAAAACTGCGTTACCTTCTCATCGCCTGATACAAACCTTTGCCACTCATCAGGATTCGAAGCAATAATCTCGTCGATTGAGCCCAGTAAAGCACTAGCGTCCATCTGTTCGAAACCTCGCTCTTGGGCGATCTTCTCCGGATCACATTCGACGAACCCGCTAAAAGATGTACTTTCGGTGCCCGAACCAGTACCGATTTGCTCGGCAACTTCTTCAAGCATCGCTCCAAGAATCGTCTTTGACTGTGTTGCAGAAATCTTCCCTGATCCCTCCATCGAAATTAGCTTTGCAAAGGATGCTGGCGACAACCTCAGTGCCAAGTCCTCTCTGGCTGCCGCTTCGTTAGCAGCCCTTGACAACGCCAATTTGGGATCTCCTCCGCTTTCAATAGATCTGAGAACTAGATTATCGAGTCCAAGGGAAACAACAGTAGCCACTTGATTCGCCGATGGCGATCCCGGCTCCTTGGCCCCGCACTTTGCTCCAATCAAAGCCCTTCGCTCTGCTGGCATCGGTGGCAAGCCTGAACGAATCCCCTCAATCCAAGCTTCATCAGGAGAGAGCACCACAAGGTCGGGTTCTGGAAAGTAACGATAGTCATGGGAATCTTCCTTGGAACGCATGGTGGTTGTCTTCCCATCGTTTTCATTGAAGTGCCGTGTCTCTTGCCTCACGACCTCGCCACTCTCTATGAGCGCTATTTGTCTTAGCGCTTCATACTCAATAGCCCTAACTAAGGACTTGAGCGAATTTACATTTTTTATCTCGCAGCGCGTACCAAACTCCCGCGATCCTGCAGGCTTAACCGATACATTAGCGTCAACACGCAGGGACCCTTCTTCCATCTTCCCATCAGATGCGCCGCATGCAATGAGGATCGAACGCAGCTCACTCACATAATCTTTAGCTTCCTCGGCACAATTCATGTCCGGAGCAGAAACAATCTCCACTAAAGGAACGCCGGCACGGTTGTAGTCAACCAAGGAGCTAGTAGCTCCTTGGATCCTACCCGATTCACCTATATGAGTTGTCTTGCCAGTGTCCTCTTCGATATGGGCACGCTCGATTCCAACCCTCTTGCCACTGGAAAGTTCCAACCAACCATCACAATTAATTGGCGCATCGTACTGCGAGATTTGGTAGTCTTTGGGCATATCAGGATAGAAATAGTTCTTGCGATGGAATCTTGATGGACGAATATCGCAATGTAAGGCAGCACCGATCCTCATCGCAAGATCAACTGCCCGTGCGTTTAGTACTGGAAGTGACCCTGGAAGTCCTAGGCATACTGGACAGACATTGGTATTAGGATCATCTCCAAAAGAATTCGGGCATCCACAAAAAAGCTTTGTGTTGGTATCAAGCTCGCAGTGAACTTCCAGTCCAACAACTATGTCCCACTTTGTTGCTTGGACCTGGTTCACTTGGCAAGCCTCTCTATAGCGGCCGCCACCTGGAACATGACTTCTTCGCCTAGGGCCGGTGCCATGACTTGTACCCCAACCGGTAAGCCCAATTCACCGTAGCCATAAGGAACGCTCATCGCCGGGTGACCAGCTAAGTTAGATGGTATCGTGCATATATCACTATTATACATCTCTAAAGGATCCATTTTTGAACCAAGTTTGAAAGCCACTGTTGGTGAAGTAGGAGATATAAGTACGTCAAAAGACTCATAGGCTCGATTGAATGCCCGTGATACGAGACTTCTCACCCTTTGGGCTTGACCGTAGTAGGCATCGTAATACCCAGAGGACAGCGCATACGTACCTAGCATTATTCTCCGTTTTACTTCTGGTCCGAAACCAGTACTTCTCGTGGCTTTCATCATTGATTGAACGTCATCACCGCCAACCCTTAGCCCGTAACGCACCCCATCATATCTAGCCAGATTCGACGAAGCCTCTGCCGGGGCAATGATATAGTAGGCGGCCAGCGCATATGATAGTTCGGGCATCGAAATTTCGTCGACTTTCGCCCCCTTAGCTGAGAGATTCTCTATGCAGTCATTGAAAGCTTTCTTTACATCCTCTGACGACACATCTAATAAGTCTTTTACTATGCCGATTCGAACACCTTCAATTCCTATTTCACAAGCCTCAACTAAACCACCAAACTCACTTACGATTGAAGTGGAATCTCGAGGATCGTGGCCTCCAATCACCTCACACATCAAAGCAGCATCGCCAACATTAGAACATAGTGGCCCAATTTGATCCAGCGAGCTAGCAAAAGCCACTAAGCCATAGCGCGACACTCGACCATAAGTTGGCTTCACCCCAACAACACCACATAGTGAAGCAGGTTGGCGAATTGAACCACCAGTGTCTGAACCTAAAGCGGCTGATACAAATCCTCCCGACACACTTGCCGCACTGCCTCCACTGGAACCACCTGGTACAAACTCTAAATTACAAGGATTTCTAGTTGGCCCATAGGCTGAGTTCTCGGTTGAAGAGCCCATGGCAAACTCATCAAGATTTGTCTTGCCAACTATTACAGCGCCACTATCGATCAGCTTACCGATAACAGTTGCATCGTACGGTGGCACCCATCGCTCTAATATCTTAGAAGAACACGTAGTTGGAACAGATCGAATACAAATATTGTCCTTGATAGCAATTGGAACACCGGCTAGCGGGCCTGGGTCAATACCCTTGGAAATTAGCTCGTCAATCTCTAACGCACGTTGACGAGCCTGATTATCTAATACCATGTTGAATGCGTGTATATCATCTTCGCCACGCGTAATAGACTCAAGGCACTCTGAAACAATCGAAGCACAAGATGTGAACCCGGTCTTAACAGCGGTTGCCGTCTCTCTAACCCCAGCTCTTGGGAAATGGGACCTCATCCCGTCACTCGCAAAAAGAACAATTCAGACACTATCTTCCAAAATCTTTGGAACTCGAAACCTGTGATCTTCAAAATCCGGTGCCGACTTTGCAAAATCAGCTTCCTGTAGAGACTCATCAATTATGTCGTCTCTTAAAACATTGCTCAACGGCAGAGGATGTGTCATGGGAATAACTTCTCTCAAGTCAAGTTCGGAAATTGCCGAAGCATGATCGAGTATCGCGCCTAGTTGAAGTGTATAAGTTTCCACTTCTCTTTCGTCAAGTTCGAGCCTCGCCAGCTCGGCAATATGTAGAACTTCTTCTTTAGCGATCCGGCTACTCATAATTAGCCCTCTGCCTTGTAGTGCGGAACTTGCGAAACGGTCATGAAAGTATTCTATCCAAAAACTCAACAGTACCGTCTAGGATGACCTGGGCATCATAATCTAGTGTCGCCACATGATAGCTACGCTCCAGCATGACTCGATCGATCGGACCAGCTACGGTTTTCTCTAGCAGATCCCCGTTACTCGGTGGCACAACATGGTCTTGAACAGATGAAAACAACAGAACTGGAATCGTAATCTGATCCAGCTTAGTAGAGATATTGCCCACCGCCCCAAAAAGAGACAGAAGTGGTCTAAGCGGAGTTTCCGGATACGATAGCTCGGTCGATCCTTCCATGGCAATGTCTGATCCAATACCTTGAAAAGTTTCAATCCCAGATTCCAATGTCGACTCTAAGATATCTATAAAGCTCTCTGCAGGAGCTTCACAAAGCGGATTCACCAAGATCATCCCCGCAATATCTGGATGGCTCAAGGCAAGATCGAGTGACAAAGTACCACCCATCGAAAGCCCAATCACTACAACACTCTCACACCTGCCCTTTAGTTCCTGTAAGGTCCTATCCGCACACGCTATATAATCGCTATAGTTGGTCTGCAGCATTTCAGAGATGTCAGTACCATGCCCGGGTAGTAGTGGCATCTCAACGCTATAGCCCTTCTCGACACAAACCTGGGCAATAGGTCGCATCGACTGAGGATTGCCAGTGAAGCCGTGCAATACCAAAACCCCCCCGCTGGCCTCGCCTGTAACAGATAGAGGTTCTGCTCCTTCAATTATGGATGGGCTCATCTAATCAACTCCTTCGACGCTATTATCCTAGAGTATCGAGGTTATCTGCTTAGCCAGATCAGCGACACTCCATCGCCCCGAACTTTGAATGTCGGCGCCCATCTGCCAAGGAACCATCTTTTGCACTGTCCCTCCTTGCACAAAAAACGTCTGTCCGGTTATTTCACAATCAGCCATAGCAAGACATGCAACTAACGGTGAAATATTTGCAGGATCCCAAACGTCAAATCCATCTTGTGGAGCTTTGACGACGTCAGATAAGCCCGGTGTCATCTCAGTCATTCTGGTACGCGCCGCAGGAGCAATTGCATTTACCCGAACTCCATATCGTGCTAACTCTTTAGCAAGTATAATTGAAAACGACGCAATCCCTGCCTTTGCAGCTCCATAGTTTACTTGTCCGGGGTTGCCTAGCAGTCCAGAAGTGGATGAGGTATTAATTACAGACGCTTTGACTTGCTTCCCCTCCTTTGACTGCTCACGCCAGTAAGCAGCACAATGTCGTGTAGGGATAAAATGACCTTTAAGATGCACGTTGATAACCGAATCCCACTCGTCCTCAGTCATATTTATCAACACTCTATCTCTCAAAATCCCAGCATTGTTTACAAGCACATCTATAGTGCCGTAGTTATCGAGTGCGCACTTGACCAGGTTTGCTCCACCATTCCAGCTAGTTATGTCATCCGTATTTGAAACAGCTTTGCCCCCTAATTCCCGAATTTCAGATGCAACTTTTTCTGCCTCACTCGAAGAGTTGCCAGAGCCATCAATCGCTCCGCCTAAATCATTGACGACTAAACTAGCGCCCTCACTGGCAAACAACAGAGCGTGTTCGCGCCCAATACCTCGTCCAGCCCCAGTGATTATGGCAACTCGTCCGTCCAAAACTCCCATTTGTGCTCCTTTTCGGTCAACTACCCATAGATTCTCGCACCAAAAAGCCTCCCTTGGCGAACCTCACTGTGCTCCAAAGGAGATCGGTCAAACTGATCATTACGCCGAATCATCCCTCTGATCGTGGAAAATGGCACCGCTGACGTGACTACTCTATAGCGGATCCGCTATAATAATTAGATGGATACCGATGATACGCCAAAGTCGGCAGCTGATTATGGGAATAACTTAGCCGCTGAACTTCTTGCAAGAGCGCGCGCACGTGCAGGTTTATCTCAAAGTGAACTTGCAAGGAATTCGGGAGTTCCCGCATCGGTGGTGAACACTATCGAGCGTGGAAAGCGTCAACCGTCTCTACCCACGCTCGCAAAGTTGGTCGAGGGGGCTGGACTGCAAATCCACGTTGATCTAGTTGATAGCGACGAGCATAGTATTGCCAGCCGCGAGATCAGTAAACCACCCGATGAAAACGAAGAACCCACCAGTCTTCTTTTTAAACTTCTCTTGAAATGTAACTGCGGGAGTTCAGCCAGCCCGGCCGAGTTGGCGCGAGCCAAAACTATCTTCAACGCGCTCGACGTTGCAGATAGTATCCAGAGTGCCAAGAGGCTGGAACGATTACGTGAACTTAGTTGACCGAGTAGTTATCTTACACGAAGCTCTCGATGTATTGGATATCCCGCATGCAATCGGAGGCGCATTGTCGCTTGGATACCATGCCGAGCCACGCGGCACGGTCGAGATCGATCTGGATATTTTCCTGCCCCCTTCCCGAGAGGATTTCGTAGTCTCTAGCCTAATTGAGATTGGAGTCGAGAAACCCGCTCCTCCGACGAGTATCCGTATCCCAACCCAAGGGATTCAATGCCCGTGGGGTGATACTCACATAGACCTTTTCTTTGCCTACGATGATGAGTTTTTCAACTCTGTACGAGAGCGCGTCGAAACCCACCCTTTCCGAGATTCAAGACGGATATTCCACGATCTCCCCTTCCTATCGGCTGAAGATCTAACCATTTTCAAGATCTCATTCAATCGGCCCAAGGACTGGGTAGACATAGAAGCAATGCTTCGCCAAGCTCCCCTTGATTACGACTACGTAGAAAAGTGGCTCCTCCACTTGCGCGGCGAAACAGTCTGGCCAAAGCTTAGACGATTCTTAGATCTTTGCGACCAAGTGGTCCCCGGTTTGATAGAACCAGAAGGCCCAGAATAAAACCCCGGTTTGATAGAACCAGAAGGCCCGGTACTTAGTTGGTGTAGAGACTTACCGACGAACCTTGTGGAATCGAAGAACCTTCCTGGGGATTTGTAGCAAAAACAGTACCCCCCGGAGGTCCATAAACATTTTGAGGATTGAATCCGTCTTGAGTGAGGGCAGTTGTAGCCTGACCCACCGAGTCACCATTTACATTAGGAACTACTACCATCACCGGGCCGAGCGAAACAATCAATGTCACGCTAGAGCCTTGATTGGCCGTCTGGCCTAAAGCGGGATTAGATCCTATGACTAAGCCTTTTGCAATCGTCGAGGAATGTTCACTCTGGGTTGTAACACTCAGGCCCAGGCCTTCAAGAATAGAAGTCGCACTTGCCACGCTTTTACCCGCCAACGAGGGCGGAATAGTTTCCGGTTGAGGGCCTTGGGAGACCTCAAGAGTAACTACTTGGCCATAGCGAGCTTTCCCCTTAGGCGAATAAGCAATTACCTCACCAGACGGTACAGTCAGACTATAAGTGTTCGCAAACTTAGGGACGAAGCCACTGGCCCCTAGCTTTGCCGCTGCTTCACTCTCACTAAGTGAAGTAACCAATGGCACTACCACAATCGGTGGCCCATTTGAAACAATCACATCTACGGCACTGCCTCTGGCAATCTTACCTAATCCGCGTGGCGTCTGGCTGGCAATCATACCTTCGATAGTTCCTTTAATAAACTGTCTTGATACGATATGTAATGAAAGATGGGCTCGGACTAGTTCGTGCTTTGCAGCAGTTGGGCTAATCCCAACAACATTTGGAACTGACACCTTAGGCACAAAAAGCTTTGCCTCGATTGAATAGCCAACCAAAGCCCCAACCACCACAACGGCTAGGATCGGAGTAAGAACTTTAGCTACTTTGCGCTTGGATCTGGTTTTAGCACCGGTAGCACCACTGTCACCCTGGCTCTGACCAACAAGCCCTGTTGACTGGGAAAGTTGTTTTCTTCTCTCCTTGAGATCTTTCTTGGCTTGCTTACGTGACTTTACTTTACCGTCAGAATCTTCACTTGCTTCATAGTCATAGAGCGCCGACCCGTCAACTCCGGACAAACCACCGGCTCCGGATGACCCGCTGGCTCCGGATGACCCGCTGGCTCCGGCCGAACTACTGAGTCCGAGTGCCTGCACATCCCCAACAATAGTGAGATCTCTCGGTACAGCATCCAGGTCTGTGCTTAGCATACTCTTACTATTGGACCCATCGGAGCTCTGGGAGGAGCTAGCTTCGCCGCTAGACGAACTTCTGGCCTGAATTGGAAGCGGTTCCGGCTTAGGGAGCTTCTTACTCAGTTCTTCGAGCTTGTCTACTAATTCCGACGAATCTATCCTAAGTCGAACAATCGGGTTTAGCATTCTCGAAAGTATCTGGCCAAGTTCTCCAAACTCGCTAGGAATTGGAATATCGTAGCCAACCCGCGCCATAAGTAGCGACACCGTAGATTCACCTGTGAATGGGGACTCTCCCGTTATAGCTTCATACAACACCAAGCCTAGCGAGTAGACATCAGATCGACCTTCAAAAGAGTTCCCAGTTGCCTGTTCTGGAGAAGTGTAGCGCGCAGTACCAAAAATTGAGCCTTCAGGCTCGGTCCAAGCTGCCTCGGCCAATGCACGAGCGAGCCCAAAGTCGGCGATCGCTCCCCGTCCCTCTTCATCAAAAAGTATATTTGCAGGCTTAACATCTCTATGCACTAGTCCTTGTCGATGTGCATACTGTAGGGCTTTACCAGCTTCGAGTCCAAGATGACAGGCTTGCGAAAGTGATAATTTGACTTGACGCGATATAATTTGTGAAAGACTTCCGCCGCCCATGTACTCAAGTACCAGGAATGGACCGGCTTCTTCCTCTCCCCAGTCCAAGACTCGGACAATATTTGGGTGATTTAGTCCAGCGGCTGCCTTTGCTTCGGCACCAAAACGTTTGAGAAAGCTAGGTTCGTGGGCAAGCCCGGGATGAAGAAGTTTTACTGCAACCCGGCGAGAAAGCCTGGGATCAAATGCCCTGTAGACGTGCGCGGACGACCCAGTCCCGCATAAAGATTCGAGACGGTATCGTTCTCCAACTACTCGGCCGATTTGATCAGCGACCTGAGACATCGCCATGCTCCAAGATTAGAGCCTTGACGTGCTAAAATGGTGGACCAAGCACTATTGCTAAATTTTGCCCGTTTCCAGAAATCGCTCGAAGTTAGACCCGTCTACCACTGGCACCCCGATCTCCTGTGCTTTATTCACCTTAGAGTCCCCGGGATCAACGCCAACTACAAGTGCAAAAGTCTTTCTTGACACTGATCCTGTGGGGATCCCACCTCTAACCCGGACTGCTTCTTGTGCCTCTGACCTGGAGTACCCTTCCAAAGTTCCACTTATTACCACGGATTTTCCAGTTAACGTTTGCTTGATCTCGCCACCGCTGACATCTAATTCCATGCCATCACTTACACTCGCGCCTCCAGCTAGCTCTGCGCCTCCAGCTAGCTCTGCGCCTCCAGCTAGCTCTGCGCCTCCGGTAACGCCGTAATCGGTTAACCGTCTTACTAAATCCTGGTTGGATGTATTGGCAAAAAAGCTCACGATGCTTTGCGCTATAACATCACCAACTCCATCGACCTGGGATAATTCTTCGATAGTTGCACGCATTAGCTCATCGAAATTGCGGAATCGTTGCGCTACTTGACGCGCCCCTCCTTCGCCAAGGTGCCGAATTCCCAATCCTATCAATACTTTAAAAAAAGGCCTACTCTTCGATCCCTCAATGGCTTCAAGGAGATTGCTCGCCGATAGTGAGCCCATACCATCGAGGACTTCCAACGCTTCTTTCTTCAATTTGTATAAATCAGCACTATCTTTTATTAGTCGCTCACTAACAAGCTGGATTACTCTCTTTTCTCCCATTCCTTCAATATCCATAGCAACTCGACTTGCAAAGTGAACAATTCTTTGGACTCTTTGCTCCGGGCACTCAGAGTTAGTACAGTATGTATCGCTTTCAGACTCTAATCTAATAAGCTGTGAATTGCAGCTTGGACAGTTTGTTGGGAACTTCCAGGGCCTCACACCCTTGGGACGGCTATCTAAGACTGGCATTACGACTTCCGGTATAATATCTCCTGCCTTACGCACTATAACAAGATCGCCAGGCCGAACATCTTTGAGCCGAACTTGATCTTCATTGTGCAATGTTGCCATCGAAACAACCGAACCGCTTAGCCTTACTGGCTCTAGTACCGCAAAAGGAGTTGCTTTGCCACTTCTGCCAATTGAGACCTCAATAGCCTTTAGTTTTGTGGTTTTCTCTTCAGGAGGCAGCTTGTAAGCAATTGCCCATCTCGGAGCTCGTGAGGTAGAACCCATATTGGATTGCATAGCTAACGAATCGACTTTGATTACAACTCCGTCTATCTCATAATCGAGCTCGTGCCGGCGTTCCTCCCATTTCCTGCAAAAATCTTCAACTTCTTTGATGGATTTTACTATTTCTCTGTTCGGATTGACAGGCAGACCAAGTTCTCTAAAGTAATCTAATATCTGATGATGATATTCAAACTTAGGCAATCCTTGGCTAGCACCTAGTTGATATGACCAAAATGCTAACTCCCTTCCTCTGGTAACCAGTGGATCTTTCTGCCTAAGCGAACCGGCTGCTGAATTTCTTGGATTTGCAAAAATCTTCCCGCCTTGGCTGGCCTGCCTTTCGTTCAGACGCTCGAAGGCGTGAATTGGCATATAGACCTCACCTCGCACCTCGATTAGCCTAGGAACTTTACCCAGTGCTTTACCTATAACTTTAGGGATAGCGTCGATTTGCATGATATTTTCAGTAACGTCTTCGCCTTCAATCCCATTGCCTCTTGTTGAGCCACGAATAAAGTGACCATTCTCGTAAACCAACGACATGGCCAAGCCATCGATTTTGAGTTCACATACATATGAAAGAATGTCGGCAGGATCCAAGAATTTATCGAGCCTCGCACTCCAACTCATCAATTCTTCAAAGCTAAAAGCGTTGTCTAAGCTCATCATTGGCACCACGTGGCGAACAGTTGCAAAAAGGGGGCTTGCTTGGCCCCCTACTGTTTGTCCTGGCGAGATAGCGCTGTCTATCCATGGGTTTGCCTCCTCCAAGGCGCGCAATTCCCTAACTAGCTGATCATAGTCATAGTCTGGGATGGAAGGACTGTCTAGCTCGTAATATGCCTTATTGTGTCGCGATACTTGTTCACGAAGCTCGGTTACACGTTCTAATATTTGTTGCCGTAAAGGTTGATCTTGAGTTTCATTGCTCAAGGAATTCAATCACCTTCTTCGCATGTCCATCGGCTCTCACGTTGTACCAAACTCTTTCGATCTTACCCATAGCGTCGATGACAAAAGTCGAGCGAATAACCCCGAGCATCTTCTTGCCGTAAAGAGTTTTCTCACCATAGGCACCGAATTTTTCCATTGTCGAATGAGAAGGATCACTAAGTAGAGAAAAACCTAGAGAGTACTTCTTTATGAAAGCCAGATGAGTAGGTCCGTCATCGGGAGATACACCGTAAATAGGCACTCTGAGTTTCTTGAAGCCCCCTATAAGGTCGGTGAACTGGCAGGCTTCAGTAGTACAACCTGGTGTATCGTCAGCTGGATAGAAGTAAATAATATGTCTCTTGCCAAATAAATCTTTTGAAGATATAAGCCTCCCTCTCTCATTAGGGAGAGAGAAATTCGGTACTTTGTCTCCTGTAACGAGTCTACCCACTGTCTTGCCTCACTTTCAGCTCGCTAAAATAGTCGATGAGCCAACTACTATATCGCCAATATATAACGCACAAGTTTGACCAGGGGCTGGCTTTCTGCAAGGCTCCTCTAGTTCTATGTAGCTGTCGTAAAATACCGCCGAATTAGGTTGACCGTGTGCACTCAGCTGCACTTGAACAACTGATCCAGGCTCCAATGACTGGTTGCACCAAGTAATCCGTCCGAGCTTGACAGTCGTAACCATCAAATCTTCAAGCTCGCCAACAGTCGCTCGGCGATTATCCAAATCAATGTGAGTAACGAAGCGTCGTGTTGGAGTCTTGAGTCGACTCGTACCGGCCGATATACCCTTACGCTGACCTAGAGTTAGAAGCTCTAAAGACTCAACTTCACCTAACTTCTCGTTTGTCTTCGAATCGTAAAGTGTACCCGGGGTAAAAGAAATTCGCCCATCAAGGAAACCCTTGCGACCAATGTCTGACTTGATAAAGCAAACATCTTGACTATCTGGTTTGGCATATGTACGCAGACTCAAACTTTTTGCGATTCTTCGAACCTCGCCTTTCTCCAGTAGACCAAGGGGCAGAACTAATTTCGAGAGTTCTTTGTTTGTTAGCATTGACAATACATAGGACTGGTCTTTCAGGATGTCTCTTGCCCTCGCAAGTTTGTAAATACCTTCTGGAGACCTCTCTACTCTTGCGTAGTGACCAGTAGCGATTGCATCGAAACCTAGACGCAGCGCTCGATCCAGAAAAACATCGAATTTAAGGTGACGATTGCATTCAATACATGGATTTGGCACATATCCATTCTGATGCGAAGCCACATAGTGACTCACTACACTCTCATTGAACTCTTGGGTAAAATTAAACACATGATGGGTTATACCTAACTGAAATGCAACCCGTCTAGCGTCTTCAACATCAGAAACTGAACAGCAGCCCGAATCACTGTCCCCACCCCACAGCTTCATAGTCGCGCCTTCGACGTCGTTTCCAGCATCTTTGAGTAGCGCAGCCGCCACCGACGAATCGACACCTCCCGACATTGCTACAAGCACTTTCACCTGAACCATTCTAGCCGGGCCATATCCAACCCGTCAGGTCCAACAGGAACGCAGGACAAAATTTGACCTAAGATGTAATCGCTCAGAGTTGAAATTAGGCAGTTGTGACCGCCAAGCCGACTTTCCCTGGGCGACTCGAGATTAGGCATATACAACACTGATGAAAGGCGGGCAACAAGACATGCTGGGGAACTTTGCTCAGGACAGACTTAGGAAATCCTTAGTCTCAGCTATTGTGATTGTCGCAGTTGCCGCATGTTCTGGAAACGCCACTCGGACGGTCGGAGTGAAGGGGTTTGGACTAAATTCTGTCGCGTTGCTCACCACGCTTGAGCACATGCGAGCAACTAACGTCATCCTTGCTTACACAATGCCCGGGACCGACATTACTTCTAGGGGCGGACCATGGCCTTATTACAGCGGCAACTATGACTTCGATCATCTTACTGGCAGCCTTACTATTCCAAATGCAAACTCATATCGACTTCCCACTCCGGTATCGTGGACTTATAACAAAGTGGGAAGCACTCTTATTACAACTACACCTCAACCGTTTACAAATTATCCGCCAGCTAAAAGTTTCCAAGATCAACACTCGATTCCGAATAGCTATAACTATCATAAGCCGATCTATCGTGAAACAGTCTTGTTTTCAAAGATTAATTCTGCCGGGATACTTGACCCTGTCGAGACCTATCAAGCAGTCGTTAGCAGTCCAGCTTTTTGGATAAATCTCCTCGGGGGTGTTTCGAAAGTTTTAAGTTCGAGCAATCAAACTGCGGCCAATGGCACGCAGGATAGAATTTACAACGTCATATTCAATCTCAACGAACTTCGTAATGAGCGAAATAAGAATACAAACTACATTAAGCCTGCAATGAAGTGGTTGGCAAGCTATCTTGGTACGCAAACGCTTGCTGGTCAGCTAACTATAACTTCGACGGGAACACCCTCTAAAATTTCGATAATTCGGAGTTCTCGCATCCCAAAAAATGCTTTGAGCTTCCCAAATCCGACTCAACACCCTACTCTGGCCCTGCAGATATCGAAGCGAGTCGACACACCATCTGTTCCCACGAACGCCTCAACTAGTTCTGTTTCCTCAATCCTCGGTGGATCAACTCATTCGAGTCAACGTCATTGTCTGCGAGCTGGCCAAAGTGGATTGAGTGCTGCCGTTGTTGCGCATTCAGGGGAACATATAGGTGGCTCGATTGATGCAAGCGGCTGCGACGTTGGAATATATATACCAGAGGGTACTTCCAGAGTGCTTGTATCTAATGCCCAAATAATTGGTGCAACTACTCACGCAATATTGGCCATCAATTCGGCAGACATAACCATAACTCACAATTTCATTAGTGACACCTTTGCAAATGCTATTGACTTAACTTTGATCCCTGAAACAAAAGCAATCATGCTAGCTGGAACTTCACATTCAACTGTAACTGCCAATATTGGAGTGCCTACAATCGGAATCGTCGATAACGGGAATGTGAATTCCACGGCGATCAATCCAGGAACCCCTGCACCTGCTTCCAATGATTATGTTGGAAACAACCAAATGAGTTCGTCTTTGCCCGCTGACTGTGTGATTTTAATAGCTTCATTCAATCCGGGTGAAGGTGTAACCAACAACACAATATCTGAAAATCAGTTATCGGGAAGCATTGTCATTGCAACCGATGCCGCGAATACTGGTGCATCAAACAACATTGTGGAAAATAATCGCTTGGTTGGAGCGCTTTTGCCTGGAATAATAGTTCATTTGAATTCAACGAAAGACGTTGCGGATGCAACTATAATTAGAGCAAACACACTTTCTCGGGACTCCTCCTACCCTGAATGTGGACTCACTGCTTCAGCTGGAATTGCTATAATTGGAGCTGGAGAGCCAGCGGAATCAACTGTTATTGAGGATAACGTGATTTCACAAGAACAAGTCGGGATCTGGCTTGCAGGAGCCGAAAGGACAACTCTTTCTGGCAACCAATACGCCCTACCAGCTAGCGCTTCGAACTTCATTCAATTGGCTAAGCCAGTCTGCAAGAACTGATCGGGATCGCAGGAACCGGACTATATCGAGTAGATGAATCATGCAACCGATGGATCCTTTTGGCCCGCACCTATAAAATTCATCGAAGCACGCAGAGGGGATTGAAGCTTAAAGCCTCCGAGAATTCCTCAGGCTCGCAGGTAGGCTATTTGATCTGCGATTAATGCGGCTGCTTGCTCAAGTTCTTTTTGTTGCGTAGTCCAGCCAAGTGAAAATCTCAATGATGATCTAGCCTGGTCTGTCGTAAATCCCATTGCGCATAGGACGTGGCTTGGTTCGGTTGCGCCACTAGCACACGAAGCCCCACTTGAAGCAAATACTCCATTGCGATCCAACAGTACAAGCAGCTCCTCATTGTTAACTCCATCAAAGCGGATATTTATTATTCCAGGAACCCGCTGAGTTCCATGTCCAATGTGATAGGTGCCCGGTATTAGTTTGTCGATCGAACTTATGAACACATTCCTCAACTCCCAAATTCTTCTCGACTCAATCTCTCTTTCGCTGTATGCTTCCTCGGCGGCCAAAACGCTAGCTACAACCATTGGGACGTTTTGAGTGCCCGCTCGCTTCTCAAACTCCTGTCCACCACCCAACATCTGAGGAACTAGTTTGGTTCCTTTCTTGACGACAAGGAAACCAACCCCTTTGGGTCCACCAAACTTGTGGGCTGCAAGTGTAATTAATTGTGCGTAATCGGTGGCCAACTCGAAGTCAAGATAAGGAAATGCTTGCACGGCATCACTATGAAGTTGGCACTTAGGAGCTTTCCTTTTGATAATTTTATCCACTTCGCTCAAATCATTGACGACACCGGTCTCGTTATTTGCGAGCATCACCGAAACCAGTTGGCTGCCACTGTCAATAATTGATTCCAAATAATCCAGATCTATTGTTCCCTCGGCGCTTACCGGGCACATCTCGCCACCGATCCAACGCGATAGATTTAGGACAGAGTGATGCTCTGTTGCAGAGTAAACCAAGCGGTTATTCCGAGATTCCAGTGAGTTAGTTTGGTCGAGCCTATCTGATACTTCCATTACACCTCTTATTGCGAGGTTATTTGCCTCAGTTCCACCCGACGTAAAGATAACTTCACTTGGCATTACCTTTAATAGACTAGCTAGACGCTCCCTGGCCTCTTCCAGAGCATTCTTTGCGCGACGAGCAATCAAATGGCTTCCCGATGAATTACCACGAAGTTCGTCCTTTGCAATACACTCTCTGAGATAATCTTGGGCTGACGGCCTAAGAGGTGTAGTGGCTGCATGATCTAGATAGATTTCTGTTTCCATGGTGCGAAGCAACTCTAGTTAGCCGGAAGGGATAAATATTGTTGTGGAGGTTGACTCAATTGTGGTACCTGCACCGGGGTTAGGGGCAATTGTTGGCTGGCTCGTTGATGACGTTGTAGACGAATTTGATTGACTGGATCCAGCAGCGGCGCTGGAAGTGGTGGTGGTAGTCGGAATTGTCGTGGAAGCAATAGTGCTAGCTCCCGAATTTAGATTTAGATTGGCATCAGTTAGAGTTGCCAATCCAGTAACTGTTCCATCATGGGGAATTGCTGACAGGTCCTTTGCATTGGCCTTGGAATACGCACCGAGAAAATCTAAAGAAACCCTTGCGACAATCTGTTCATAAGAATCTGGCTGGGCATACTCATTGATGTATCCCGCACCGAGCAACGATAGATAATACTTTGGAGAGCTAGTGTCACCAGCATAAACTGTCTGAGAAAAACTCGGAGGGTTCACTGTATCAGAAGTCCCCTGTACCACCATAAGGGGCGGACCACCTGGTGGGAAATAGTGATTTGCTGGTTCGTTCAGCTCGGCTCCAGAGAGATCGAGTACACCCCGATAAGTATACTTATTGCAACATGTATTATATGCCGCCGCTAAGACGGTATCTCCCCCATCTGAATGGCCAGCAAGGATTATCGCTGTAGGATCTACCAATCCAGATAAGAACTTCAGTCCCAAAGAAGCATAGTTTGCCTGATTGGAGAACTTGCCGACTAGGAAGTTGATATCTTGGGGCTGATTGATGAGGTCTTGCTCGTTGGGCCCGCCGGGGGCATTTGGATTAGTTAGTGGAAATGTTACCCCCACCACAACATAGCCAGCTTGCGCCCAAGTTGATAAGAGGGTTAGATACGTGCTGGGAACCTGGCGGTATCCTGGGGCAAAAAAGATAATTGGGTAAGGACCTGCTTTGAGATATGGCCTGGAACTTTGCTCTATTGAAATACTATTAACTTTCTGGACAGACACACCTTGCTGTAAATATGAGGGGTAGAGAATTGTCGTAGCTAACTGTCGTGGCTCCTTTGTGCCATTAGGAAGATAGATAAATCTACTTGTATCTATCAGCGATACTGATTGTTCTCCTACGGGGAACGGTCCTGATGGAGCATACTTCTGCTTGGCAAAGGCAAGTACTGGTTTAGAACTGTGATTATTATGGTTACTATTCGGGCCACCATTGACCGAACCAGAAGCTCCGGCTTTGTGAGCCGAATTGACTTGAGCGCCAGAGCCTGGGTAAGTTTTTGCTGAACTACCGCCGAAGAGCTGGGCGAAAATAGCCAGCAGCAAGGTAATGGTAATTACCGCAGTTCGAGTAAGCCTCAAAACTCTCTTACGCCGTGCCGTGCGAAAGTGCATCCGAGAGCCAGAGACTACCGTTTGGCCGGAAGTTTGGATGCCCAATCCAGATGAGATTGACCCCAGAGAAACCCCTGCACTGGGAACTTCAACGATTGGTTCTTCTATGGGACCAACATATGGACCTACAATTGGCTCTTCAATAGGGCCAACATATGAATCTTCAATTGGCCCCTCAGTTGGACCACTTCC
This sequence comes from Actinomycetes bacterium, assembly GCA_021827485.1. Taxonomy (GTDB): domain Bacteria; phylum Actinomycetota; class Acidimicrobiia; order Acidimicrobiales; family JAKAVM01; genus JAKAVM01. Next base: position 31,143 of record JAKAVM010000091.1, on the reverse strand, counting down.
TCCCTCTTTCCCCTCACGAGGAAAAAGGACTTCTTCGAGTAGACGCTCTATATCGTCGTCCTCATAAAACTCGGGCGGAAGATCGGGCATTAGATATCTAAACTATCAGCGCGTCCAGCTACTCCTTCAAAGCAAACAAACGATTACTTCACTTAATTATCATAATAGTTGCTGCGACGATGTAGAGGATAACTACCGTCAGAGATGGAATCTGGATTTTTTTGGCATATTCTACAATTTCCCCTGCAACATCAACCCCTTCACCTTCCATATCTTGGAACTTCCTTCTAATTCTTTCTTCATTTGGCCAAATTCTAAAAGCAGAGATCCACGTCGCCAGTACCCAAATAATAACTCCTGTTATCACCCAAGTTGACCGAGCAACAGATCCATTTTTTTGTTCGAAAAGCAAAATAATTCCGAGTAAAGGCACTATGAAGACTGCCCGCTCGGCCCAATTGAGCCCTGGCGAAAAATACCTTCGCACACCTGGCTCAAATGGTTCTATCGTTGCTCGATGTCCGTAATATCCAGTCATCCCGATTGCTCCAAATCCGACAAAGCCAGACAGTACATGAAGCATCAAGATGACGTCATAGCCGATGCTAATCCTACTTGCGATAATTTCCGCTCCAATTACTTACAAAGATTCCTGAAATAGAACTATATCTAGTAGAGTAGGCTTTAGTGAGCCAGCTACGCTTAGATCCCCTTACAGGAAGGTGGGTAGTCATTACTCCCGCCCGATCAGAAAGACCGCAGGCATTTGCCCGCCGGTTGCTACCCGTTCAGGCTGATACTTCGTCCCCGTGTCCTTTTTGTCCTGGCAATGAAGAAGAGACCCCACCTGCGCTTGAGACTTTTGGCCCGCAGGGTAATTGGTTAGTGCGTGTCGTTCCTAATCGCTATCCGGCTTTCGAAGGAAGCGCCCCTATGGTTGTTCAGCACGTTGGACCAGTATTTACTGAAACACCTGCAAGTGGAACCCACGAAGTACTTGTGTTTAGCCCATTGCACAATCTTAGCTGGGCTGAGCTAGATGATGAGTCGGTTGGTTTGACGATGCTGGCGATAAAGAGTCGAGTTGTCCAACACTCTGAAACTGCTGGGTTACGATATAGCCAGGTTATCGTCAACTCGGGACGTGAAGCTGGTGCTTCAATCGAACACCCACATGCACAACTTCTGGGTATGCCCTTCGTGCCGCGAGAACTCATCGAAGAACAAGCTGGATTCTCGAGATTTGCAGGTAATTGTTTGCTATGTGCTTCGGCTGAAGCTGAAGTAGACGCGGGCTACCGCCTAGTCAAAGCCACCGATAGTGTCGTTGTTACTTGTCCCTACTGGAGTGGAATGCCTTATGAGATCCTAGTTACTCCAACCTCTCACACCTCTCATCTGCATTGTTCGCAGGACAGCGACCTTATAGAGGTTGGTATCGGTATACGAGATGCTATTAAATTGTTGAATGCCAAGCTAGGGGACATTGCATATAATATAGTTTTCCATTCAGCCCCTTTTCGAACTACTGGGGCATTTCACTGGCACTGCCACATTTGGCCCAAAGTGACAACGCAGGCTGGTTTTGAGTTAGGGACCGGTGTGATGATAAATATCGTCCCGCCGGAATTAGCAGCCGAGGAACTTAGGTCAGTCTTATCAACAGCGTCTAATGGCTAAACTTTGGGTCGCCTCAAGGCCAAGAGGAACTTAGGTCAGTCTTATCAACAGCGTCTAATGGCTAAACTTTGGGTCGCCTCAAGACCAATTCGAACCAGAAAAACTCGTAGGAGCCAAGGGTAACAAAATATCGGCTTGAACTAATCCTTGGGAACGGTACCCTTCCAAGCATCTCAACTGGCAAGCGACCTGTCCAATTGCCAAGATCCAACTCAGCTGGTTGAGCCAACCGGCTAAGGTTATTTACACACAGTACTGCTTTACTCCCCTGTATTCGAAGATAAGCAAATACAGCTTCATTGGCTGCTTCGACAAGCTCGAACCCACCAGTTCCAAAAAGAGGATATGCACGTCGAACTTCCAACATCCTGCGCACCCAGTGTAGGAACGACGATGGATCACGAAGCTGCGACTCCACGTTGAGTCTCTGGAACCCATATACCGGATCCATCAGTGGCTGGAGATAGAGTTGCTGGGGATCAGCTTTGGAAAACCCTCCATTGCGATCAGGGGTCCATTGCATTGGGGTCCGAACAGCATCTCGGTCCCCGAGATATATATTATCGCCTAGGGAAATTTCATCTCCATAGTAAATTATCGGGCTACCAGGAAGAGAGAACAGCATTGCGTGCAAAAGTTGCGATAGCGAGTAATCATTGTCGATAAGGGGCGCAAGACGACGACAGATTCCCATGTGCCTTTTTGATCTCGGATCATTGGCATAGGAGCTCAACATAAAATCGCGCTCTTCCTCGGATACTTTCTCCAGGGTAAGTTCGTCGTGGTTTCTCAAAAAGGTCCCCCACTGGCATCCCTCAGGAAGTTCGGGAGTTTGCTTGACGACATCGACTAGTGGCTGACGATTCTCTCTTCGCACTGATACGAACATACGCGGCATCAGGGGAAAGTTAAAGCACATGTGGCACTCGTCGCCATCACCGAAATATGCGACTACTTCTTCTGGCGTCTGATTAGCCTCCGCCAAAAGTACCCGGTTGGGATAGTTCTTTTCGACTTCCGCACGGATTCTCTTGAGGTATGCGTGGGTTTCGGGGAGATTCTCCCCATCTGTCCCATCGCGCTGGAAGAGATATGGTACCGCGTCTAGACGAAAACCATCTAAACCGACATCTAACCAGAAACGAACCACATTGAGCATGGCATCAGCAACATCGGGATTTTCATAATTTAGGTCAGGTTGATGAGAATAAAATCTATGCCAGTAGTATTGGCGCCGCGTATCGTCCCAAGACCAGTTTGATTTCTCAACATCTGTAAATATCACTCGAGCATCTGGCCATTTATCAGAATCGTCACTCCAGACATACCAATCAGACTTTGAGTTTGTCTTACTGATACGCGACTCCACAAACCAGGGATGGGCATCGCTTGTATGGTTGACGACCATGTCTGCTATCACCCTTATTCCCCTCCGGTGTGCTTTGTCTACCAGATTGAAAACATCAGCAATATCGCCATATTCGGGAAGTACAGTAAAGAAGTCACTAATGTCATAGCCACCGTCCCTAAGCGGAGATTGATAGAAAGGAAGGAGCCAGAGGCAATCGATACCCAGCCATGCCAAGTAATCGAGCTTCTCAATCAACCCCGGTATGTCACCCGTTCCATCACCGTTGGAGTCATAGAAACCGCGCACAAAAACCTCATAAAAAACCGCTTTTTGATACCAATAAGGATCTGGCTTGATTCTTCGGCGATCGTGCGCTGGCCTTGCGTGTTGTTGATTATTAGGCCTTGCGTGTTGGTGATTAGTGGGCCTTGAAGGAAGATAATCAGTCAATTGAAATATTCAAAGTAGTGTCTACTTCCCGACAAACTTGGCCTTGCCCGGCCCATTTTCTATGAAAGATCTTATTCCAATACTTGAGTCTTCACTTTCAAATACTTTTTCAAAAAGCTGCTGTTCCAGGACCAATCCTTCCTCCAAGGTTCTATCTATGCCAAGATCTATAGCCTGCTTGACAATCCCGTTTGCTATAATTGGCCCGGCTGCCAAGCGAGTAGCCCAGTCAATTGCCTGATTATAAAGTTCGGAACCATCGACAACCTTGTTGACTAAGCCCATCATTAAAGCTTCCTCGCTACCAACATGTCGACCAGAAAGTATGAGTTCTTTAGCACGAGACGGTCCAACCAATCTAGCAAGCCGTTGAGTTCCTCCTCCTCCTGGGATAACCCCTAATAGGATTTCGGGCAATCCCAGCTTTGCCGAGCTAGCCATTATCCTAAAATCACACGCAAGTGCCAGCTCCAATCCCCCACCTAGAGCGTAACCGGAGATCGCTGCAATCGAAATTGAACTAAGGTCGCCTAGTAGATCTAGCGCCTTATGAAAGCTTGAAGTAACTTTTGCTGCAACATTTTGACCGCCTGAAAGCTGTTCTATATCTGCCCCTGCAGCAAAAATCCGCTCCCCGCCCCAAATAACTATTCCAGCAGGCGGATCTTTGACAAATCCATCTAAGACTTGAAACAACTCTTCTAGAAGTTCCAAGGATAGAGCATTCATTTTTGGTCGATTGAGCTTTATCACGGCGACTCTTGGTTCTGGGGTGCTTAGCTCTAAGAATTGATACTCCACTTATGTTTTCCTTTCTGATACCGAGAAAAGCTGCTTGATAATTTGCTCTGAGGCACTATAAGGATCCAACTCGTGATCCAAGCACCTCTTCTTGAGTTGTGCTATCGAAGGGTCTTCCCAACCTTGGGATATAATATCTTCTAGGGATCTCTTGAGTACCCTTATTAAATCCTCTTTATCGCGTTTATTTCTCCGTTCAACCAGCTCGTTTGTCGACCTTACGAAGTCACCGTGTTGACAAATGGACTTATATAGCTCATCAATTCCATCACCATTTGTCGCTATAGTGTTGATAATCGGAGGCCTCCAGGCATCATTGCGAATACCTAGGTCAAGCATGGACTGAATGTCTCTCATTGTTTCCTTGGCGTTAGGTCTATCTGCCTTATTGATAACAAAAATATCTGCAATCTCCATCAGCCCAGCTTTATTTGCTTGCACTGAATCGCCCCATCCAGGATTGACTACGACAACAGTAGTGTCCGCAGCCCCAGCTATCTCAACTTCAACCTGCCCAACACCGACTGTCTCGACGATGATTAGACCAAAGCCAGCCGCATCGACTAAGCGAATGACTTCGGGTACACTGTAGGATAGTCCCCCAAGGTGACCTCTGGTTGCCATGGATCGAATGTAAACTCGATCATCGTCAACATGATCGTTCATCCTGACCCTGTCGCCGAGAATAGCGCCACCAGAAAAAGGAGACGTTGGATCAATAGCCAATACGCAAACTCTGCTATCCACCCGAGCGCTAGTAATCAACTTATCAGTTAGGGTGGACTTGCCCGATCCGGGTGAACCTGTTATCCCAACCACATAAGCATTTCCGGTTTTAGCAAAAATTGCCCTCCCCAGCTGCCGGGCCCCTTCACCGCCTCGTTCAACGATAGAAATTAGCTTCGCCAATGCTACCTTTGATTTCGCGTTCTTGTCATTTGAACTCGCCAAATCTATGAGTTCACTTATGCTCACTTTACTCACCTAATTAAACAGCTTATTGAACTCGTACAATATCAGCGCCCAGCGCTGACAGCTTCTTATCAAAGTTCTCATAGCCCCTGTCAATATGGTCAATTCCCATTACCGTTGTTTCTCCTTCGGCGACCATACCCGCTAACACCAACGCGGCACCAGCCCTAATATCTGATGCTCGAACAATTGTTCCTGACAACTTCGGCACTCCTCGAATTACGGCGTGATGACCTTCAGTTCTAATGTCAGCTCCCATTCTCTTGAGTTCATCTATATATTTGAAACGACCCGAAAATAAGTTCTCAGTCACAATCCCGACTCCCTCTGCAACAGTTAGGAGTGTAGTAACCAATGGCTTGTAGTCAGTTGCAACTCCGGGATATGGCAGTGTTGCGATATCGGTTGACTCTAATCTCCCTGGGGATAGCGCCCATAGTCCCCCTTGGGTAGGGGAGATCCGTACACCCATCTCACCCATTTTCTCAATGAACATATCAAGATGATTGAATCTCCCTCCCATCAGATTTATTTCGCCGCCAGCAATCCCAACCGCCGCCAAGAATGTTGCCGTTTCAACTCTGTCGGGTATCACGCTGTGTTCACTAGGAGTTAGACTATCAACTCCCTCTATCTCGATGCGAGATGTTCCAGCTCCCTGGATTCGTGCACCCATAGAATCCAAGAAGCTCGCTAGATCTACAACTTCTGGCTCTCGAGCCGCATTTTCAATAATGGTGGTTCCCTTGGCCAAGACCGCCGCCATCATAAGATTATCTGTGGTTGTGTGGCTCGGAAACTCTAAGACAATTCTCGCCCCGACGAGCCGATCTTGTCCAGGTGGTAAATGACAGTTCACGTAGCCATGCGATATATCTGAAATTGCTCCCATTGACTCCAGGCCATTCAAATGCATCCCTATTGGACGTGAGCCAAAATCATCACCCCCTGGCATAGATACCTTAGCTTGTCCGAGACGACTCACCAGAGGTCCCAGAACCACGATGGAGGCCCTCATCTTCTCTACATGCTCGTAACGTGCTTCAGGGCTCAAATCCTCAGGTACATCAATTGAGAGAATATTGTCTGACTCCCACGACGATATAACACCCATTTCCGTGAGTAGATCCATCATTATTGCAACGTCTGTTATACGAGGTACGTTGCGTAGCGTGTGCCTTCCTGGGGCGAGCAGGCAAGCAGCCATGAGTTTCAAGACAGAGTTCTTTGCCCCAGAAACCACAACGGTCCCAGAAAGTGAAGGTCCTGGTCTTACAATAAATTTACTCATATCTTGCTCATTTCCCAGCCTACCGAAGATCAGTGCTTGCCCGAGTATATAACTATCAACTTTTGGCCGGAAGTTCCGTAGTAATAGTAGTAACCTTTTTGCTTGTGGCGAGGCTAATTACTGAGCGGATAATGGACAGCGCTCGCGCCCAGCAGGTACTAACCCCACGCTTTGGAGCAGTCGTTGAGCTGCAAATGCCAGTCACTCCGGGGCGAGCCACAACCGGCCGGGCTGACCCAGACCCAAACCAAGTCGACCCAACTGGTATGGACCGAGCAACGACGAGCCGGGCTGACCCAGACCCAACCACAGAGACTAGAGTCGAATTTACCCAGGCCCAAGGTCCTTATACTTCATATAGACGCTCAGTCACACTAAGCAAAGTGCCAAACTCGGAGGGGCAACTGCTCGTGCACCAAGTTATTGACGTCGAGCTTCAGACGCCTTTCCTCAAATGGCTACTGTGGCCTCCAATTGCAGCAGAACTCAAACGTCTAACTCCTCGCAAGCGCAACCCATGGTGGCTTCCACCTGAGATCCTTGATGCTAGATCAATCAGCATTCTCTGCGTCTTGGCCATTTTAGCCATAATCGCAGGATACCAAAACTCTTTGATGTCCCAAACACTTACTTATGCTGTCAAAGACTTTCATGCGTCCAACTTTGCCGAAAGCGTTGTTATATCGCTTAGTCGAATTGATGTTCTCTTCACATTGTTAATGATGGTCGTGGCAGACCGTCTTGGACGTCGTAAAGTCCTCTTACACACTGTGTTCTGGGGCGCTATTCTCTCAGCTCTAGGCGCACTTGCCCCAAATCTGCAGTGGCTCGCACTTGCCCAAAGCGCAGCCCGGTCGTTTGTTGCAGCTGCTCTTGCCTTGATTGTGATCTATGCTGCCGAAGAGATGCCAGCTGGCTCCAGGGCCTATGCAATCGGCATTCTCACAGCATGTGGTGTAATAGGCGCGGGTGCAAACGTATTTCTGGTGGCAGGAGTCAACTTCTACTCTTGGCGCACAATTTTTGCCATAAGTGCTCTTGGTTGCCTATTCATCCCGGCTTGCGCAAAGGTCCTCCCGGAATCCAAGAGATTTATAAAAAGAGAATCACGACTTGAACGAAGTAAAGGGGTAGGACTTGGAGTGGTTAGGGATATACCGACTCTAAGATCTCACATGAGCCGCTTGATTTTGCTGATCTGCCTTGGTTTGTTAATTCAGCTTTTTGCCTTTCCTACCACCCAATTTCTCAATCAGTTTCTACGCACTGAGCGTGGATATACACCTGGTCACATTGTGATATATAACGTGTTCACAACAATTCCTGGTGCATTGGGACTTTACGGCGGGGGACGCTTAGCTGATAAATACGGGCGCAAAGGTGTTGCTGCTTTTAGCCTCGTCGTCGGCTCCCTTGCCATGGTGGCAGGATACCTATCTCATGGCTGGGAGATGTGGTTCTTCCATATGATTGCTCAAGTGCTTGGTGGTGCACTAATCCCCGCGACAACAGTATTGGGACCCGAGCTGTTCCCTACAAATCTACGGGGCGTTTCGTTTGGAATATTCACCATTGCCCAGGGTGTTGGCAGCGTAATAGGACTGCTATTGGTGGGGTGGCTATCGGGAAGTGCCAGATTGGGCAACTTAGGCTTGCCAATGGTAGTTGTTGGAGTTGGTCCAATCCTTATGGCGATTATTTTACTACGATATTTTCCAGAAACAGCTCATTTGGAACTAGAGCAAATAAACCCTGAAGATTCGACATAGCTTCAGCAAGAATGAGTGGATCGAGTGGATCGAGTGGACCGAGTGGACCGAGTGGATCGAGTGGACCGGTCAAATGAATAGGTATCTCCATGGTAAGCTCATGTGAATAGAGTATGAACAAAACGCGTTAACAAAGCTGATGGACAACTTCATCATTAGCAAATAGACTTCAAAAGGTGCTTCCATCAATAAAACATCTCCCCGAAGATGCCTTAGAGTGAGTACGCTGGCTTTCCCTAATCTCAACCCTCCACTTAGAGCATTGGGTGAAACTATTTCCGGTAAAGGTCGTCGTCATCGACGGCTCTGGAAGGGCAACGGCAGGGCCCACATTGAAGTTCGAGGCATGCACCGTCCTGATTCAGACCATCTTGCGCGCCAGCTACAAAAAGCACTCGAATCAGTTGAAGGCATCCAATGGGCCCAAGTAAATGGCGTCATTGGCCGAGTGGTTATCTCTTTTGAAGATGATGGCCCTGGTTTAGATCAAGTCCTTGAGATTATTGAGGGCGTTGAAGAGTTACATGACGTCCATGATGACAGATTTCCCCATACCAGGCCGGAACTTCCATCCGATAGCGAACCTATAACTCTCAACGCGATTGCACTCGGCGGAGACATACTGGGGATCGGAGTTGCTTTTTCTGGTCTTTTGCTTCGCATACCTCCGATTCCTGGAGAACTCGGATCCTTGGTTAGCTTTATCGACAATGAACGTCGAATTCGTGGATCTCTCGAAAAGCGCCTCGGCCGCCAAGCAACCGATCTAAGCATAGGACTAACTTCGGCGGCGGTCCACGCCATCACAGAAGGCCCACTGAATCTGATGGTAGACGCGTTCAATCGAGCTTCGCAGATCGGAGAAATTCAGGCTCGGCGACGCTTATGGGAGAGTCGCGAACCATCTTTATCTGGCAACCGTGCTTTGATCGCCTTAGACGCATTGGTCCATGAGCCGAGACCATGTGCTCTTCCGGCGGGGCCAATTGAAAAGTACTCAGATCGTGCTCAACTCGGTGGGATAGGAGCGTTCGGGATCACATTAGCAACTACCAAAGATCCAAGACGCGCTTTCAATGCCTTTAGCGCTGGACTCCCTAAAGCGGCGCGCCTCGGTCGTGAAGCGTTTGCTGCCCAAGTTGGTCGAGAAATGGCCGATAGAGGAATCTTGGTGATGGACCCCCGAGCACTCCGCCTTCTTGACCGGATTGATACAGTTCTTATCGATCCTGATGCGATGCGTATAGGTCGTACACGAGGTGGTGTACTTGATCCCCTCGCTGACGTCTTGGCGGCGAAAATACACGCAACTAACCACCTTTTTGTAGTTGCTGGTAGCAAGAGTTCAATTGCCAAGCGGCTTGATCCACAAAGGATCGTCCCCGGCGGAACTCACCTAGCTCATTCGATTCGAGAGCTTCAACAGGAAGGAAGAGTTGTACTACTCATAGCTAACAGCCGAGATCACGCAGGGATGCGGGCAGCGGATTTGGCGGTCGCCAATTTTGCTCACGGCCCTTGCGTACCCTGGGGGGCAGATTTGATTTGTGGCCCTGGACTAGACGACATTTGGTTCGTCATTGAAGCGACTGAATCAGCGCGCCAACTTAGCCGATCTGGAATTGCAATCTCAGCAGCCGGTTCTGCAATAGGTGGTGTATGGTCTATAGTTGGTCCTTCAACAAGAGCGTCACGTCGAACTTCGCTTGCAGTCAATAGCTCTGCTCTATTAGCGCAAGGACTTGGAACGGTATCAGCGTTGAACTTGGGTCGCAAGCGTGCACCTGTACCTCCCTCCGACGTTGCCTGGCACGAGATGGAAACCAGCCAAGTCATCGAAGCACTTACAACTTGTGTGAATGGACTTGACGAGCAGGAGGCAACCAAGAGAGAACTGCCCGACCCATCTCACGAGCGTAGGTCTAACTCATCAAGATTTGGCCATGCTGTACTTGGTGAACTTGCCAATCCTCTCACTCCAGTGCTCGGACTTGGTGTTGGCCTCTCAGCCGCAGTTGGGTCAATGACTGATGCTGTGCTTGTTGGTGGAGTAGTTGCAACCAATGCGTTGGTCGGTGGCTTTCAACGACTAAGAACTGAACTGTCCTTGGAAAGGCTAGCTAGAGTGAGTGGCTCCTTAGTTGGAGTCAGGCGTTCAGGCGAGACCATAAAACTTGAGTCTTCGCGTCTAGTTAGAGGTGACATAGTGGAACTTAGCGCGGGTGATGTCGTGCCAGCAGACTGTCGAATCCTTGAATCACTGGCATGCGAAGTCGATGAGTCCTCTCTTACAGGTGAGTCATTGCCAGTAACAAAACAGTCGGCTATCACTCCCGGTGCGACAGTTGGTGATCGATCGTGTATGGTTTTTGAAGGTACAACGTTAGTAAATGGAACTGCACTTGCAGTAGTGGTAGCCACGGGAAATGAGACCCAGGCAGGACAGGCTCTAAACGGGGCACCCGAGCCCCCAGCTAGTGGCGTCGAAGAACGACTGCGAAGTTTGACCGCAATTACCGTACCGGCAACCATCGCAAGTGGGGCAGCTGTGACCGGGATAAGCCTTCTCCATGGTCGCTCACTTAGAACAGCGGTTAGTTCTGGGGTTTCGTTAATGGTTGCAGCCGTGCCTGAAGGACTTCCTCTCTTGGCAACCATTGCCCAGCTAGGAGCCGCTCGGCGTCTCTCTCAACGCCAAGCACTAGTGCGTAATCCGCGAACAATTGAAGCACTTGGCCGAGTTGATGTTCTATGTTTTGATAAGACTGGCACTCTAACGGCTGGTGAGATTTCTATTCAAAAAGTTTCCGACGGTACAAATGATGAATCAATCAATACACTTTCGCCACTGTGCCGATCGGTCTTAGCGGGAGCACTTAGAGCAACTCCGAAACCAAACGGGGATGAACAGCTACTGCATGCTACAGATCGTTCCGTGATAGAAGGGGCTGGGCTAGCCGGAGTTAGCCCGAACGAAGGAGTTGGAAGCTGGAAACCACTCGGGGAACTGCCGTTCGAACCGGTTCGAGGCTATCATTGTGTTTGGGGCAAGATACGCTCAGGTCACCTAATAGCAGTCAAGGGAGCCCCAGAGGTGGTACTTCCGCGATGCTCTACTTGGCGCACACACTCTGGTATACAGGTACTTGACTCGCGAAAGCGAAAGGGCCTTGAAGCTCAAGTAGAGCGCTTTGCGCGCCAGGGACTTAGAGTCTTAGCAGTAGCACAACTTCGCGAATCATCTCAGTCGGCTTTCGACGAGGAAAATATCACAAAGATGGAGTTTGTTGGATTCTTGTGCCTAGCTGACCCAGTTCGCCCTGAAGCAGCCCAAGCTGTTAGAAATCTGCGAATTGCAGGTGTGGAAGTAGTGATGATTACCGGCGACCATGCCAGTACTGCTGAAGCAATTGCATCAGAACTGGGAATTGTAAATGGTAAAGGAGTCATGACCGGACCAAATCTAGATCTAATGGACGACGATGAACTTGACGCTAATTTTCCGATCTCCTCTGTCTTTGCTCGGGTCACTCCCGCCCATAAGGTTAGAATCGTTAGAGCTTACCAACGATTAGGTCGTACTGTTGCCATGACTGGTGATGGAGCTAATGATGCTGGCGCAATTCGACTTGCCCATGTCGGAATAGCTCTCGGTCAGAGAGGTTCACAGTCGGCGATCGAGGCTGCCGACGTGGTAGTAACCGACGATCGCATTGAGACAATTATTGATGCCATTGTGGAAGGGCGGGCAATGTGGGCATCGGTAAGAGATGCGCTAGCAATTTTAGTTGGGGGAAATCTGGGAGAGGTTGGTTTTACAATTTGTGCTACCGCACTTAGCGGTCGCTCTCCCCTGGACACTCGCCAGTTACTTCTTGTAAATTTGTTGACCGACATGCTGCCCGCAATGACAATTACTCTGCGGCCACCGGCCAAGAAGACCCCTTTACAACTCCTTCACGAAGGGCCAGATGCTTCACTAGGTGGAGCGTTGATAACTCAGATTGCAATTCGTGCGCTTGCCACAGGTGCTGGTGCCACAGGGGCTTGGACCATCGCTCGTTCTACCGGCAGGGGTAAGAGAGCCAGCACAATCGCCCTCGCCGCACTCGTTGGCTCCCAGCTGGGTCAGACTGCTGCCATTGGAGCACGAAGCCCCCTTGTCTTAGGGTCAACTGTTATCTCTGCTGCTACTCTTATTGCGATTATTCAAACTCCAGGTGTAAGCCAATTCTTTGGATGTACACCTCTTGGACCGATAGGATGGACAATTGCATCTGGCGCGTCTGCCGCAGCTACCGGAGGGTCGATAATCGCTTCTTGGGTGGTCGATAAATAGAACAATTTACTTTCCATATACCTGAATTTTACCTTGCGTTAAATCCGAAGCATTAATCTTGTTACTAAGCGGAGTTCAAATACAAGGAGAAAGTAATGGAGATTTTAGTTCAGGCCTTGATAGTTGAAGCACTGCTCATCGTGATCAGATACGCCGTTACTGAAATAACGGAACGCTATCACGTAAATGCACTTGCGAGGGCTGCACTGACCACACCCTAGACTTGAGCGCAACAATCCGCTCAAGCACCCCGTAGGACCGCATACCATAAACGGTCTACAACCGACATAATCGCTTCGGAAACGCTAAGGTAGCGTCGATAGAGGTCCTGGGAGGCAATTACTTGCCGTATATCTTCCCTGGTGACAAGTCCTGCCATTGCCTCGCGGTAATCTCTTTCAACGTGGTGCACTGCCTCGCTCGCAGCATCTGCCTGGATGCCAGCATCTTTACCCGATTTGCCAAGCCCTTTCAAACCCTCCACGACGTCCTTGGTTCCGCTTGCTAGGCGATCCGCCATTGATGATGCAAATGAATCAGGTTTCCAGCCAAGGACTTCTGCTTCTCTAACCAGATTCTTCGCTTCTACCAATATATGGTCAACACGCTCGGAAAGGATGTAAATATCCTCTTGATCTACTGGTGTAGAAAGTGCTGTTTGTAGCGCACTCAAGAGTTCACGACGCGCCTTATAGGCATTGTGGTAGGCCTCACGTAACTCATCGGCTGACTTAGTATCTGCTCCATGGGACCAAACTCGAAAAGCTTCCAGAGCGGTCATCGTTATCTCTCCTTGAGTAACGAGAAGCGATATAACATTAGGTAAAGCCGGGAATAGGTGCTTGAATAGATGGCCTCTCCACAAATGACGCTTTTGCAAGTCAGCATTTTCTATCACTGGAATACTCCTATCATCTTGAATATTTCTACTGCGCCTGCACCAAGGACTGCACAGACTGGTAACGTAATGACCCAAGCCGATACTACTGTTCTCACGGTTGGCCAATGTACATGACGGTATCTACGTGAAGCACCTACGCCAATCATTCCCGAGGCAACTACAGTTGAGGTACTAACTGGAGCGCCTAACCAAGCCGAACCCAAGATTGAAACTGCTGCGGCGCCCTGTGCAGCCAGTCCATCAAGTGGCCCACCTCTATAAAAACGTGATGAAACCGTCTGTATTATCTTGCGTCCACCAGATGCTGTCCCCAACGCAAGTACAACCGCCACGACAAGCCGTGTCCAGAATGGAACAGCAAAACTTGGAATGGAGTGTGCAGCTACAAGCAGTGCTGTCATCAAACCCATAGCTTTTTGGCCATCATTGGACCCGTCGGCTAGTCCAACTAGACCTGCCGTAATCCAAATAGCCACTCGCACTGGACGGAGGGTCTCTCGGCCAGCTTTACGTAGAGTGCGACCGAGAAAGCGCCGCAGGCCAGCGGCTACAAGTCCACCTACAATCGGTGATATGCCAATAGCAAGTAGTGTGCCTAGTACCCCGTAGGGCCTCACCCCATGCATTCCTCCCCACCCAACACTGTGCCACCCCCCGCTAGCAATAGCTGCCCCGGCAAGCCCGCCTACTAATCCAATACTTGCGCTAACAGGAATCGCCTTACGAGTGGCGATTAAGGTAAATCCAAGACTAACAAGTCCTCCTGCGATATAGGTACCAGGAAGCTGTCGATTGGAAACGTGCTCTAAACTTGACATCGTGGCCGCTACTGCTTGACCTGCAATCAGACCTCCACATACGTGTGCTGCAAAGGAAAACGCCATTGATGAACGGTATGAAGCGCAACGCGAAGCAATAAGCGATGCGCTTGCGTTGGGAGCATCAGATACCCCAAGCATAAATGCAAACCCAATCGCCACAGCCATGGCAAAATAACTTGCAGGGCTCACTTGGCGGGGCTCACTTGGCGGGGCTCACTTGGCGGGGCTCACTTGGCGGGGCTCACTTGGCGGGGCTCACTTGGCGGGGCTCACCAATTGAAATCCGACATATTTTTCGGCCGCACTGGAACAGAAAAGCATACGGCACTATATCAGCAAACTAAAGTTGTTCGTTACCCATTGAGCGTTGTTTATGCGTTGTTCAAACAACAAGATGCCTAGTCCGATGATATAAAGGAGGTCTATAAAGCGCCAGCTTTTACCCAAGGAGAAAAATAGATGTCAGAGATAGGATGGGACAAGACAAGCAGCCAGCATAAAGTAACTTGCCTCATTTCTAGTGATGAAACTGCTGCTAGGATTGTAGAACTCCTTCAATTCCTTGGTTGGGAGACTGACAAGCCGTCGGTCCTTTCAGGCGGTTGCAGAATAACAGCGACTAAGTGGGTCTCAAGAACTTCGGAACTCCAACCACTTACAGATTCGGGTCGCAAGTCGATTGGTGCGTGGAAACTTCTTGGCCGATTTCCAAACCAAATTACCGAAAACGGAATTGCGCTTACCCAGTATCGCTATACCTTCAATGCCTGGATACTTAGCTCAGCTGACAAAACCTTGGTTGATTACTCTGTCAAGGAGGAGATAGATCCCCTTTGCAAGTCCTTACCTGACAAGTTCAATTTTCGACTAAGCTCTCGCCTATCGGAGAACGATCCGTTGAAGTCAATCGAGCATTCCGTGCGCATTGATGCGCACCCAGCCAAGACTGGTTCAGTCAGAATCGTATCAATTACCGATTCCGGCCCACAACTTCGGCCAAGCGTTGCTCTTGGCCTGCTAAATGCAGCCTAACCCCTCCGGCCAGTGCAATAAGGAATTAGGACTTACAATTACCGCTTAGTTGGCGCTTAGGGTTTGAGTGAGGAAGTTGTAGCTGTAATTGGCCCCATCGCTTGCTTGTAGCGCAACCGTACCGGCAGAATCGGAACCCGATATAACAGATAGAGTACCATCTGTTTTTGAAGTAGTCCGTACCCACACCATTGTACCGGGATAGCTGGATGGATTGCCGACCTTGGGCGGCGTGCTAGGTGCCTCTATTTCAATGACAACACCCTGGTTTGGTTCAGTAGTCACTACTCCTCCAAATACCTGGTAGGACTCACTACCAATAACTGTAGTCCATGATCCTGTAAGAATAAACGAGTTCGGAACTCCATCAACAAAGGTAGTTCCGTTGCAGTAAATTGGAGCTGCACAAACTTGTGGCGCTCGGTTCTGTACAATAGCCATGCCACCTGGGCCGATTTGCTCGTATACCCCCTGGTATGGCTTTCCAGTGAATTTCTGAATTACATCGTGGAGAGGGGCTGTAATATCAGTAGCACCTTGCCAGCTTGGAGATTTTTCCTTAGAGGTAAAGCCTGGGGGAAGGTTAGTTGGGGCAGGCAAGTTCGTTACCCCAGTTGACAAGCTATAGCACTCGGCTTGAGCAGCTTTGGGCACACGGTCACATCCAGGGGGCAAGAGCTGCGCCACTACGTGCTTGCTTTTCCCTGAGTTCAAATAAAATTGCGTCGACTTATTGGAACTTGAAGATACAACTACAGCAACAGAAATTACAATGGCAACAGCGAGAAATACTCCTCCCACGATGAATCGCCGTTGTGTCACCTTATATAGATTGGACATTTATCGTTCTCCATTCGCTCAATCGGGTACATTGATTTCATCTGTCAATTCGTTATTCCCAAGACATATCGGTAGATCCAAAATTGCTCATACCAGTAGCACTTTGAAGTTGAGTCCATGCTTCCGTCGGAGTATTGAAATTAGGGTGGCAAATTCTTCCACCCGTGGTACATGCTGTATAATCAGACATAACAGCGGTAAAGGAGATTGGGGTTCCCATAATAACTCCTATCGACTCCCATTGCTGTGCGTTTACGCTGTAATATATTTCCGGTACTGCGCTTGATCCAGGGTCACCATGAGCGACATTGTAAACTTCCCCGACTGTCCAACCACTTTCACATACATAGTTCGGGTTGGAACCTGAGACTGTGGGCGGACAACCGCCAGCATCGCCGAAGTCCCAGTAAACCGCACCAGGGCCACCAGACTCAAAACCACTTACCCAGGGCTGCACATCAGAGTACGGATAAAAGCCAGTCTCAATATCCATCGCTCCAAACACACGATTAGAACTTCCTAACTCTGCTGATGTGCTCTTGATATTATTCACCAGGGCGCCCCAGACGCTTCCTCCTGTGTTGTCCAAAGTAGGCCTGGAGTACTGGAGGGAACCACTTGCAATCCCAATTGCCAAATCCACTCCGCTGATATTCGAACAATCGTCCCACCCCATGAGAAAGGCATTGAATGCGTTTTCAACAGTCATGGCACCAGGGTTGCTACTCAGCTCATCTGGCCATATTACAGAACCGAAAGGTGGGAGAGCTACTCCAAACTGGTCCAAGCTAGATGGATCGGGAACTTCATCACCAAAGTCAAGAATAATCTGCCTTTGGTTACCAACACTCGATAGACCATTTGAAAGTTGAGCCTGCGAGCAACCCAGATTCTGTAGATCTGTTAGGTTTGCAGCTGGATTCACATAATATGAGTTCGAATTACCTGGAAACGTAGGCAGAGTCGTTGTCGTTGGATTCCCACTTGTGGCGCCCCCACAACTTGCTAGTCCTAATCCGATACATGTTAGAACGACTAATGTGAAATTGAGTCGGCACCTACCATATTTCCCCAACCTCCGGTGGGCCGCACCGCCCCCCGACGCTATCATCGAACCCAAAGCTACCGACTTGCACAAACACTTTCCCCTTTCTAGCCCGTCAACCAATATCTTCATGGGTGCATTAACATTGCCCGCGAAGAGAACAATCTAAACACTTCAAATAACACATCTTCAGGCCGAACGCGTCAACGAGCAACCGTTAGAGTACCTTCTATAAAGTACTCTATCTCTCTCTCTCTCTCTCTCGATTGTCAAGATGCAACCCAACTTGGCCGATTGTTACTTACAAAAATCGAAGAAGGGACCCACCTGGCTGTGTGTCGAACACGGACGTCAACAGTGAAGGACCAGGCCGGTTAGCCCAGCCCTATAATTGACTTCAAAAAGTCCTCGGTTGTTTCGAGTTCATCTAGTGTGGTGGTCAAACTCGACCAGCCGTGGCCCTCGTCTTGATAGAACTTCACAACACATCGTGTGCCTATGCCTTCTAAAATTTCTACCAATCTTCGAGATTGCGAAACAGGTACAACTTTGTCTCTCTCACCATGCATGATCAAAACTGGCGCCGAAATTTTACTTGCATTGTTTAGTGGGGACCTCACCTCATATCTATCCTCAAATTCAGAGAGTGGTCCAATCAGAAAATCGTTGTAATACCTCTCTAGGCGATGTGTACTTTTTGAGAGATCTACGAAATCACTTACTGGATATAAGCTAATTCCTCCAGCACACAGTTCGGGGTACTCCGCCATAACTAGTAATACTGCAGTCCCGCCTGATGAGCCCCCGATCGGTACAAAAAAACGGCTGTCACAGATCCCAAGAGATGCTAAGTAAGTCATCCCGCTGGCAATATCGTCGATATCAACTACGCCCCATCCCCCCTTAAGCGAACGGGAATACTCTCGGCCCCACCCAGATGAGCCTCGAAAGTCCGGTAAGAAGATTGCCCATCCGCGCTCTAAGAAATACGCCATCCTAAAGTTAAATTCAGCATTTTGCTGGCCCATTGGTCCACCATGGATCCACACTAAAACCGGCGGTTTTGCGAACCCCTCCTGCACACTAGCTCCATCGGGCTCCGGCAAAATCAGCCGACCGTGGATTTGTGCGCCATCTGATTCCCAAGTTAGTTGCTGCACCATATCAAAAAGCTCATAAGGCATTCCAGCAACATGACTGCGCGCAACTATACTTCGCAAAGAGCGAGAATATCTAGAAGCAGAGCAAGCATACTCACTCGTAGGTTCGCCCTGATCTGCCTCAATCGCGATCACTCCATCTCTAGCCGATATTCCAACAATGTATGTTCCGAATGTGCCCAATGACGCAAGAAAACCATCAGCAATTCTTATTTCTTGTCTTGGATCGGCCAACGAGACTTTGTTTACGCTCCAATCGCCTTGATAATTACGTAGGAAACTAATAGCTTCAGATCCTTCACCATACCATTCAAATGAACGTTGCCCAGGACCCCAGGCTGGCTCTGCATGCTCGCCTTCTTGGTCTGAAACTCTCATGGATCCAATAAGACCAGTATTAGAAGCTGGAAAATCATAGCTAAGCTCGCTAACCCACAATTGCGGCCACCCACTCTCGTCAGAAATATATCCGAGATACCTTCCGTCCGGCGAAAACCTGCCTTGAGTGTAAGAAACCTCTGGACGTGAAAGAACTATAATATCTTCGCTTAGACAATCAATTCGCCTCACGATAATCTGTGATTCGTCCCATACCATTGATGGATTATTCCATTGCGTCCACCCGAGCAGGCTACCATCCCTATACCAGAAGGGATCCATCACAAAATCCGGGATACAACAACCAGACCCACGATCGCCCTGCCCACGATCGCCTTGCCCACGATCACCTTGAGAAGAAATGACCTTCATCTCAGAGATAGCCTTCCCGTCCCACGATAGAATGACTACCACCCGATCATCAATAGTCAGCGCAATCCAGTCGCCACTTGGCGATACCATTGGAGTCGATAGTGAGCAGCCTTCACCGAACCCCGCTAGAGTTGAATCAAGAATTAGTTCGCCGGGCCCACCATCTAGCGAGACTCTATATAAGTTGCCATTGCCTGCAATATAAATAAGTCCGCTAGAATCGCCAATCCAGTCAAAAACTCCTCCCCCGTGCGGATGGGCTCTCGACGGAGCGGGATCACAACCTACTACTAACTCAGGACCACTGCCTCTATTATCCGTTGGCAATACAACAAGCTTAGTTCCAGCTAAGTCGCTTGCCAGAAAGGCAAAAAACCTCCCGTTGGAAGACACACGAAGATGCGAAAGGGTCCGACCAGCACACAGCATCGGTGGCGACAGCTTGAACACAGTTTTCTATAGACGGCTATCCTTGGTCCTGATCCTCCCGATTGGATCGTTCGTGTGTTGGTTTAGTCGGACCGTAGAACCCAGCTCTCTCAGCTTCGGGGGATCTCCTATATTGGTTTTGTTCTGCCTTAGCTCTCTTAGTCAATGCCATCAATCCTCATTATACACCTTCCGGGCTAATACAAATACACGATCGGCCCAAATCCATACCCCTCTCCGGAAACGCAAGCGATGAGCCTCAATACCACAAGAAACTCTCCAACCGATGAGTTTTGAGCTGGCCGGGCCAACGTCGATCAGCATAGTCGTCTCTTATCGTTTCACCTGAGACTACTAGATCATCATTTTCGAATATCCCGTTACTTGTCCACGATGCACCATCTTCCAGTCCTTCACTTCCTTTGACAACTTCTGTTACGGTAACCACCGCGCTGTCTTTACCATCAATGTGAAGAGAAAATAATCCAACTGCTTGGACTGAAGGTCGGACCGCAACTATGGTCCTATCACCCAAAACATACGCCTCCGCACGTATCTTCACATTTGCTCTGCGCCCATATCGCGCAGCTGCAATTGCTCCTCCAAAGGCCGCTAATACTGTCGCCGAGGCTGCAACTGCATCAAAGACTTCCGGCCAAAGCGAGGTCGGTTCAGCCACCAGAGGAATAAAACATCAAATTACCGGACTTTCCGCCCAGCGACCAAAAACCTTTGCCAAGGAGTCAATCATCTCTCCAACCGTTACGTACGCTCTAACGCAGTCGATAATTGATTCCATCAAATTCACATCTGGCAACGATGCATTAGCTTCCAAGTCAGCCAAGGCCTTAGCTGCCGACTCGGACGAACGGTCCTTCTTCACTTGCCAGATTCGATCCAGTTGGCGTTTCTCCACTTCTGGACCAATTTGCAAGATCTCCATGTCATCTAAAGAGTTGCCTTCGGTAAAACCGTTGACGCCGACCACGATTCTTCGATTATCGGATACTTTGCGTTCAAATTCATATGCAGAGTCTGCGATCTCGCCTTGGAACCAACTATTTTCTACACCCCGCAAGCAGCCCTCAAGGATTGATCCTTCACCAAGTTCATCAATTTTCGCAAAGATTGCCTCGGCTTGTTTTTCCATTTCATCTGTTAGCGCCTCTACAAACCATGATCCACCTAGCGGATCGGCAACGTTCGCCACCCCAGTCTCGTAAGCGAGGACCTGTTGGGTCCTTAGAGCAATCCTGGCTGCTTTCTCACTTGGTAAGGCGAGCACCTCGTCCATTGAGTTGGTGTGCAAGCTCTGAGTCCCGCCCAATACCCCAGCTAAAGCTTCTATTGCCGTACGAACGATATTTACTTCCGGTTGCTGAGCAGTCAGAGAGACACCAGCAGTTTGGGTATGGAATCGAAGCTGCATTGATCTGGGGTCTGTCGCCTTATATCTATCTTTGAGCCAGCGCGCCCATATTCGTCTTGCTGCCCGATACTTAGCAATTTCTTCGAAGAAGTCGATATGAGCGTTAAAGAAAAAAGACAAAGTGGGAGCAAACTCATCAACCTTCAACCCAGTCTTGATTGCCGCCTCTACATAAGCAAATCCATTTGCAACGGTAAATGCCAACTCTTGGGCCGCAGTCGCTCCAGCCTCTCTTATATGGTAACCAGATACAGAAACCGGATGATACTTAGGCATCTCACTGGCCGTAAACCTAATCACATCGGTTACAAGTCTCATCGACGGCCGAGGAGGAAAAATGTACTCTTTTTGCGCTTGATACTCCTTGAGAATATCGTTCTGTAATGTTCCTCCTAGTTGGCTGCGCTGCGCGCCAGCATTTTCAGCCGCAACAAGATACATTGCCAAAAGCATCGGGGCAGGAGAGTTTATCGTCATTGAGGTAGTGATTTGGGAGAGGTCAATGCCAGCAAAAAGGTCCTCCGCATCTTTGAGAGTATCAATCGCCACCCCGCACTTGCCGACTTCGCCTTGGCATCGAGGGTCATCTGAGTCACGACCCATCAGAGTCGGTAGATCAAATGCAACCGAGAGGCCGTTACCACCATTGGCAATAATATCTTTGAATCGCTCATTTGTGTCATCTGCGGTTCCAAAGCCCGCAAAAAGTCTCATAGTCCATAGCCGGGTTCTGTACATCGAAGCATACGGTCCACGCGTGTATGGATAGCTTCCCGGAAATCCAATATCTTCCTTGGGCTCTACTGGATTTCCTTGAAGGTCGGTTGGCCCATACAAAGGGTCGAGAGGAACTCCTGACATGGTTTCAAAGTCGCAGTCACGCAATTTTGAGTTTCTATAGTTTTCAGACCAAACTTTGCCAGACGCGAAATCAAACTCCATCCCTCCATCTTACAAACTTTCCAGTACTTGACCAGCCAAAAAGCGATTAAAGGTTTTATCCGTCGCCTGATGTCTCACATTCGATGTAGGCTTTTTGTCGATGTCAGCAGGTAAACAAGTTCCAGACAGAAATCTAGCCATGGAGTTGGTGCGAGTCACCGAAGCTGCCGCGATGGCAGCTGCTCGATGGATGGGTCGAGGCGACAAGGAAGGTGCCGACGGGGCCGCTGTCAACGCAATGCGAGTGGTCCTTTCTACAGTACACATGGACGGAATCGTCGTGATCGGCGAAGGTGAGAAGGACAACGCACCAATGCTTTTCAATGGCGAGCGCGTAGGCACCGGAAGCCCTCCTGAGATAGATATAGCCGTAGATCCAATTGATGGTACGAACCTAACTTCGTTGGGGCGCGGCGGAGCCCTTTCAGTAATTGTGGCTAGTGCGCGAGGGACCCTTTTTGATCCTGGACCATGTTTCTACATGGATAAATTAGTAGTGGGCCCTGACGCCGCTGGTTCAATAGATATTAATCGCTCGCCTACAGAAAACCTTGAGGCGGTGGCCAAAGCCAAAGGTGTAGATGTAAGGGACCTAACTGCAGTGATTCTGGATCGCGATCGCCACAAAGATCTGATTCGTGAAGTCCGGGATACTGGTGCTCGCATTCGACTAATAACAGATGGCGACGTTGCTGGAGCGATCTCCGCTGCTTGGCCAGAAACTGGGGTAGACATCTTGCTGGGAGTTGGAGGAACCCCTGAAGGGGTCATTTCCGCTGCTGCACTCAAGTGCATGGGGGGAGAAATCCAAGCAAAGCTTTGGCCGCGAAACGACGAAGAGCGTAACAAGATTCGACAAGCGGGTCTCGATGAAAACCTGGTTCTACGGACAGATGACTTGGCCAGAGGAGATAACTGCTTTTTTGCAGCTACTGGTGTAACCGATGGAGAGCTTTTCAAAGGTGTTCGCTACGGACCACATGGGGCTACTACGGAGTCGCTCGTTATGAGATCCAAATCTGGCACAGTTAGGCGTGTAGATGCCCAGCATCGCCTAGAGAAACTAGCAAGCTTTTCGCTTATAGAGTTCGGGTAGCATCGGCTTAGGCGGTTCGCTTTACCGGGGAAACCCCCTCTCACCAGCCCCTACTGGAAAACCTGTTGAAATCCACTAATACTCTAAGTCATTTGTGCCGATAGTTATATGGTAAAATGAATTAAAGAATTACGGAGGGTTAGAATGAGCCTTCAAAACCTGTCAATGTTGCCAGGGGGCGAGGCAGTCCGAGAGATCGACCCCCAAGCCCCCTTCTATGGAATGCTACAGCGGTCTGGGTTGCCGCTTGTAGAAAATCCTTACATAGTGGGCGGAGTAGTATCTGTAATGTGGTCAGAGATCGAGCCGGCAAATGGTGTGTTCAACTTCGAACCGCTGGATCAAAAAATTCTCCCCTGGGCTCGGGCGAATAAGAGAGTCGGGATTGAAGTACTTAGTTCTTCCACCCCGGACTTGACTATTGCAACGCCATCGATCCCGGGGATGAAGGACATATGGGGAGTTAATGAAGAGTTTAATGAAGCTATACCTCAATGGCTTTTTGGGATGGGTATGCGCAAAGTATCTTCCCATACACTCGGCAACGTCGAACCTCATGAGTATTGGAGTCCGATCTATTTGAGCGCGTATGACCGCATGGTAACCGAACTCGCAAAACATTATGATGGGCGCGACGAGGTCCTGTACGTAAATGCTGCCGTAGGTTGCGATGGGCGCACCCAATTAGAAGACCCACCTCCTAAGCAGTTCGGCCACACTGGTCCCTCGCGTGGTCTATTGTGGCGCTCGATTGGATACTCTGAGTCGGTCTGGCTTGAGACTATTTGCACGATACTTTCGCTATATCGTTCTAGGTTTACTCGGACCCCGACGGTAGCTCAGATTGTTTATCCCTTCATTCGCCAGCCCGAAGAGATTCCAGGGAAAGGTGTTGTTTACGTTCGTGAAGATGGGAGCCATGAGAACCCAATCAGTGAATTGCTAAGCTATGCGATAGCACAAGGAATGTGGGTTGAGTACGACTGCCATTCCACTGATATTCCTCCCAAAGAACCCGAGTGGCATAACTCTTACCTAATTATCAACCCTAGAAAATCAGCGACAATGCAGGGACGCCCATTAATGGCGGACTTGCATCGGATTCTGGCAATGCATCCAACCTTTGCAATAATTCACGGCGCAGACATCCAAAATGCCCGTAACCGCTCCGCCTTAGAATGGGCGGCAAGCGGTGGTGTCTATTAGATACCAGTTTTCACGTTTGACAAATCATACCTATGAAGACTAAACGATACGAGAGTATCTGGGATGCCATCGAAAACGAACCTGGTATCTCTGAGAACATGAAGATCCGTTCAATCCTGATGCAAGAATTGGTTGCCCACATCACCAAGACCTCCATGACCAAAATCGGCGGCCAAGCCGATGACTTTAGTCGTGGGTCAAGGATCGCCCATCGATGTCATACCCCTTTGGTAAACTTTCCTCAGATGTCCCATCGCTATCGCCTCTATCCAACCGATATTCAAAGCCAAGGCTTATCTGGTCATTGTAGTGATGCTAGATATGTCTGGAACTTAGCTCTTGAACAGACCAATCTCTACCGTCCTGAGTGGGGACCAACACCAGGCCCTACCTTACGCCAAAAACAACTGGCCGAGGCACGCAAAGACACGTGGTTAGGCCAAGGTTCATCATCAGTTCAACAACAAGCCCTTAGAGATTTTGAAAAAGCACTCAAGAACTGGTGGCAAGGCACTCATAGACGACCTACTTGGCGCAAAGCAGGAGTAAATGAGAGCTTTTGTGTCCGAGACGTGAAGGTTATAAAACAAAATGGCAAATGGGCAAAGATTTTAATCCCTAAGATTGGTGAAGTTCGCTTTCGACTCTCAAGGGCGTTACCTTACAAATATGGAATGGCACGAATAACTCTAGACCGAGCGGGCCGATGGCATGTCTCTTTCACCTCAATTCCAGAGAGTAAGACTCGTGTAAAGACAGGAAATGGAGTTGGTATAGACCGTGGAGTTACAAACACACTTGCCACTAGTGATGGACAGATGTTGCAAGTTCCTACTTTACCCAAACTTATCGCTAAGCAAAAGAGCTTACAGGTAACAATGAGTCGCCAGGTAAAGGGATCTAAGAGACGAGCTAAGACAAGGGCCAAACTTGGCCTAACCTATGCCCGTATTACTGATCGTCGCAACGACTGGGTGGAGAAAACTACCACAAAACTTGTAGCCAACTACGACCTGATTGTGGTCGAGAAACTTCAAACAACGAACATGGTGAAAAGACCCAAGGCGAAAGAGAATCCAGACAACTTGGGCAGTTTCCTCCCTAATGGAGCAAGAGTAAAGGCTGGTCTAAACCGAGCAATCTTGAGATCTTGTTGGGGAAAACTTGAAAAACGAATAGAAGATAAAGCTAAACAATCAAAGATAACCTTTATTAGGGTTGATCCTAGGTATAGTTCCTTAGAATGTCGGCGTTGTAGTCACATAGCAAAGGAGAATCGCGAGAGCCAAGCGGTTTTCAAGTGTGTAATGTGTGGCCACGAAAATAATGCCGACATAAACGCAGGACAAGTAATACTGGCCCGAGGACTAAGAGTCCTTGCGTCTACCCCAGGGCCTGGGGCATGCCGGTCTAAGACCGGTGCTCGTGGAAGTCCACCTTATGTGGCAACGAGAACTTCTAAAGTGGAGGCAGCGTAAGTTGTCGCCACTAAAGGGAATCCCACGACTTTAGTCGTTGGGAGGAGGTCAAGTAGATGAGGCCGCCCGTCAAGCCGCCAGAGTTGACCCCAGACTTATCCTGGATGGTCCAACTCCTCGGCTAATCGACGAGTGGCAGATCGAGCCTTCAATCTGGAATCACATCCGCAGGGCTGTTGATGAGCGAGGCAAACCTGGTCAATTCATACTCACTGGTTCTTGTGTCCCCACCGACGATATCACGCGCCACAGCGGAGCTGGTCGAATTGCCCGTCTACAAATGCGCCCAATGAGCCTTTATGAGTCAGGACATTCAACCGGAGCTATAAGTCTGGGCCGTCTCTTGGCTGGAGATTCGCCGAACAGTTCAGAGATAGATGTATCTCTTTCCGATCTAACAGAACGTATCGTAATAGGTGGGTGGCCAGGACTGCAGGGTCACTCGATCCAAGGAGCACTTCGTTTTGTTCGTGACTATCTAGATGAAATCCGCAGGCTCGATATTGTTCGAGTTGATGGCGTACGAAGAGACCCTGAGAATGTCGGACGACTTCTTCGCTCACTAGCTCGCAACCTGTCTACCTGCGTAACTGCAACAACACTTGCCAGGGATGTCAGCGGCTCTGAGCGGACTATCAATGATGATACTGTCCGTGACTACATTGGAGCGCTTCGTCGTTTGATGATTATCGAAGACCAACAGGCATGGGCTCCACATTTGCGTTCCCGCTCAGCCGCGCGTTCCAGCCCGAAGCGCCACTTTGTCGATCCTTCGCTTGCCGTGGCCGCTTTACGCATTACTCCTGAGCGTCTTTTGGGAGATCTAAAATTGCTTGGGTATTTTTTTGAGTCATTGGTCGTACGCGACCTGCGCATATACGCTCAGGCATCAGATGCTCGAGTACTCCATTATAGAGACAACACGGGATTGGAAGTTGATGCGATTGTGGAAACTTCCGACGGCAAGTGGTCAGCATGGGAAGTAAAACTTGGTCCCGGCCTTGTCGATGAAGGCGCGCGCTCGTTACTGAAGTTTGCGGATCGAGTGGATACCGAAAAGTGTGGTCCTCCCACAATACTCGGAGTGATTATCCCAGGCGGATACGGGTACCTTCGCGACGATGGCGTTGCTGTGGTCCCTATCGGTGCACTTGGACCCTAAAGACCATCCGAGCCGACTAATTGAGTATTCCACGCGAAACGTCGATGCCCTTTACGCTCCAAGAGCAGCCGGGTGGCATCGTAATTCCAGGGAACCCAGCCAATGAGGTCCTTACTAGGACCCTTATATTTTCCCAGCCGCTCGTCTTATATTATCTCGGATAGCTGCCTTATATTCCCGGCTGATTCTGTTTTTTGAATCCTCCCCACGGATAAATCTAAGGGGCTTCCTGCCCCGAACCCCATTTTTTGTGATTAGTATAATTTGATAGTGACCGGTATAATGACTATATGACCAGGCAAGTGACCGCTACTCAAGCTAAAGCAACAATTCTTTCTCTTCTTGATGATGTTGCATCGGGAGACGAGATAGAAATCACCAAGCACGGCCGTACCGTAGCACGACTAGTGCCAGCACGCGGTCCTAATTCGCTTAGAGGCAAATTGGCTGGCATGGCCGTGACGGTTGTCAAGGATGAGGAACTTTACTCGACTGGCGCAACTTGGAAGTTAGCTTGACCACTATTCTTCTTGACACCCACGTTATACACTGGTGGTCTGCTGAGCCGGACAAGCTAAGCAAGAGAGCTACAACCGCAATCGAAGAATCAGACGAGTTAGCTGTATCGGCTATAACCTGGTTCGAACTGGCTTGGCTAGCGGCTAACGGACGGATCGATATAGCGATTCCAATTGCGACTTGGCTTAGGGAGATATCACAGCAGGTCCATACTATTGGCATTACTCCAACAATCGCCGAAATAGCCGTCATGTTACCCTCAACTATGTCGAGCGATCCTGCTGATCGAATTATCTTTGCTTCTGCAATTGATAATGGCTGGAAACTTGTATCCAAAGATCAAGCGATTCGCGCGCATCGCCATCCCGGTATATCAGTCGTCTGGTAGCAACCAAGACCCCACAGAGAACCCTGTGCCGAGATTACTCTTTAGACATAAAAGAAATTGTGGATAGAGGAATTAGCAGCCATGGCCGAAAACCGGGCTGTCTCTATCTACTAAGCCGCCACCTATAAAGTTGGGCTATTCGGAGAATTGTGGATGCTAGACGAAGAGTTGAACGTAAATATACTACCATTACACTGTGGATGAGAAAATGGCGCTGTTAGCGAGTACTCTGTTCAGGACAGGTAGTTCTATTTTGGCAACCAAACTAAGCCATGTCTGAGCAATCCAAGTGGAACGGAGTGCCCGATTGGCTTGCACCTGGAGTGAGCAATAGGTCCCTTCTTGGCGATCTATCCAAATCTTTTCGTTGCCCGAGTTGCCAATTACAGTTGGAATTTAGTTCATCCTATCTATCGTGCCCTAATAGTCACCGATTTGAATATCGCGATGGGTATTTAGATGCATCTATTGCCCCCACCGATGCTCGAACAGTAAAGACTTTTGAGAGCTTTGGTTATGAATGGAACACGTTCGACGACATGCGTGAAGAGGACAAAGAGTTCTGGAACTCCTACACAACCGGAGTCCCATTTACTAACTTGCAAAGCAAGATTGGTTTGGATGCCGGATGTGGTAAGGGTCGCTACTCTCGATTTCTCAGCTCTCACGTGGGTCTTCTCGTCGCTCTCGATGGCTCGTCTAGCGTTGTGTCAGCTGCCCGCAACTTGAATAGTCTTGGCAATGTTGTTGTTATCAAAGGCGATCTTCGAAACGTGCCCTTTGCCGACGAAACCTTTAACTTCATAATGAGCCTAGGAGTGTTGCACCATCTCGACAACCCTTATGAGGGTTTTACCAAACTGGTGAATTTACTTCGCCCTGATGGGATGTTATTTTTATATCTCTATAGTGCCCCCGAAGGTCGTGGTATTCGACAAGTGGGCCTTGCTGCTGCCCGGGAAATGCGTCGTGTCACGACCCGATTGCCGTTTAAATTTCTACGCGCACTTTGCTTACCTTTAGCAGCCATCTTGAGAGTTCTTCTTGTAATCCCCGGAGAGATCGGCGACAGAAGGAAGATCGCTAAGCTATCCTCTCTCCCGCTAACTACATATCGTACAAAATCATTTAGGTCTCTATGGCTTGATACTTTTGACAGGCTTTCAGCACCGATCGAGCACCGCTATAGATGGCCTGAGCTCCAAAGTTGGTTTGATCAGGCTGGCCTGAATGTTGAAAGTGTTCGTGAGGATGCTGGGTGGTATTTCACTCTTCGCAAGGATGTACCGCTCGACAAGTCTTGACGGACAACCGGAATCGCAGCCACAGGGCGGCCTCAAGTCAACTTTGAACATATGTTCAGAACCAAAGAGGAGTGATATAATGAAATCAGTGGAAATCATAATCATCGAATATACTGCCAAACAAACGTACTCCACCTAAGACGCTGTCAAACAATCGCAATAAACCACATAAAATACTACGACTGATTACCCGGCTCAACATAGGTGGGCCAGCTCGTCAGGCACTACTTCTCACCAAGAAGCTCCCTGACGATTTCGAAACCTTGCTTGCGGCAGGTAATGTAGGCCCTAACGAAGGAGAACTTGTCGATCCTGAAGTTAGCGTTACCAAGGTTCCTCTTGTTAGACCCATTGATCCTAGAGATGATTTGATTGCGCTAACTAAGATCCGGAGACTAATAGATAGCTATAACCCGTCAATTATTCATACGCATATGGCCAAGGCTGGAACGCTTGGCCGTATAGCACCACTCACCAAGGCATCTTCTCGCCCCAAGACGGTCCATACTTTCCATGGACATGTCTTAGAGGGTTACTTTTCTAATCTCAAGAGTAACATGTTCCGATATATTGAAAGGCAGCTAGCAAGAAGAACTGATTTATTTATTGCAGTTAGTCAAGAGATCAAAGATCAGCTAATTGATTATGGTATTGGAGACGAGGCCAAGATCCGAGTTGTCCCACTGGGTATCGACCTGTCTGCCTACTCTCAGCTGGATATAGCTTCTCGTGATCAAAGTCTAGCTAAAGAGCTTGGACTTGGACCACATACACCGTTGCTTGGAATGGTTGGACGACTTGTTCCGATAAAAGATATACCGACTGCACTTAGGGCATTGACATATCTCGAGGATTGTCACTTGGTCATTGCTGGCGACGGAGAATCACGGGCTTCGCTGGAATCACTGGCCCGCTCTATGTCAATACTGGATCGAGTCCACTTTCTTGGATTTCGAGACGACTTGGCAAATATCTATGCTGGCTTAGACGTTGTTTTACTAACTAGTCTCAATGAGGGCACGCCAGTATCGCTAATTGAAGCGCAAGCGGCAGGAAAACCTGTGATTGCAAGTCGAGTTGGCGGGGTAACCAGCGTAATAGAGCACGACAAGACCGGTCTATTGGTCGAACCGGCAGATTCTGATGGTCTGGCTATCGTAATCCGACAATTACTGAACAATAAAACTCAAAGGGAACTTTACGGCAGGGCAGGAAGGGAAAAAAGCCTTGCGCACTTTGCAGAGACTCGCTTGGTCGAAGATATTACCAGGATCTATCTCGAACTCTTAGGTAAGGATCTTACTTGAACACTTCTAGGAAACTAATCTCGGTCCTAGCTATTAGCCCTTATCCGAATCTGGCTGCTTCAACTAGACTTAGGATGTCACAGCATTTCGAAACTCTAAAAAGTCGAAACATTCACGTGACTCTTCACCCAATGTTGGACGACGCTACATTTCAAAGTCTCTATAACACCCGCAATCTCAGTGTTACTATTCGCGGACTATCGCAAGGGATTGTCCGTCGATTCAAAGAAGTGCCATCCTATAAGCAATACGATCTCCTTTGGGTTCAACGAGAAGCACTCATAGCCGGGCCACCCTTTTTTGAATGGTTATCTCGCGTATTTGGAAAGTTACCCATGCTTTTAGACCTTGATGACTCAACGTGGGTCTCTTATACCAGTCCAACATATGGTCGACTCTCGAGAGTCATCAAGCCCCAAGGTAAGACTAATTGGCTCATTAGAAACTCGGCTCTTGTTACTTGTGGAAGTCAATACATTTGCGACTACGTAGAAAAGATCGGTACTCCCAGCAAACTGATCCCAAGCTGCGTAAATTTAGATGAGTACCATCCAGACCCTGAGCGCTTGGGTTCGCCACCTGTGATTGGTTGGATCGGAACACACTCAACTTGGCCTTCGCTCAAAGAGATACTCCCCGTGCTGGAAAGAATCGCTATAGACCATGAATTCGTTCTGCGAG
>JAKAVM010000032.1 GCA_021827485.1 Actinomycetes bacterium | reverse complement strand
CAAGATGTTTCAGACCTTATTCCAGAAGGCTTGAAGCTACTTGGCGAATCTCCACTTGGTATGGTGCTGATTGCCGATTATGGAAAATCAACCCTTGGACCATATAGTGAATTTGTATCCTTAATCCAAGTGCAAGACGAAAGTGGAACAGTTGGAATGTACGTCCCTTACATCTACGTAACCAACGATGCAGCCCTTGCTGGGGGACGCGAGCTACTTGGTGCCCCTAAGAAACTCGCCCGAATTGACTTATCCTTCGAGTATGAAATTGTTCAAGGGATTCTTGAGAGACCTTCCTCAAAAAGACTAGTCACTTTTGTGATGAAGCCAAGTTCAAGAATGGATCCTGGTGTATTGGCCGCAATAATGCCAGAAGAAACTCCTTTTTACTCATTGCGATACTTACCAGCACCTCCAGGCGGAACTTCAGTACGTGAACTCGTCAAATGGTACTCGAGAACTAGTGTAAAGAAAGATAGCTGGGGGGAGGAACTAGTATTTAGTGGACCGGGCTGCCTGACCTATGACTCGCACTCGGTGATTGATCCGTTGCATAGGTTGGAAATTGGGGCCGTTCTGGGGAATGTATACATGGAGTTCGATTTGCGCTTAGGCGATGCCAGCGTGATCCATAAATTTTAGACAGGGGACGAGCTAGAGAAGATTCAGCTCTAGCCGTTGAAATTAGCGTTTACGACTCTGGAGCCAGGAGGACATGCCCTCGGGTCCCAAGGCATCAATGGATTCTGTGAGTTGGTAGCCGGGCCGATTGGACTTGTTGTAGTTGTAGTCTGAGGCAGCGTTGTGGATGTAGCTTGAGTTGAACGTGGTGGAGCCAGCGTGGATGTAACACCTTGTCGCCCAGGGATCCCTCTAGTTGAAGAGGTACTTTGATTCCCATTTGAAGTTGGCGAAACCGAAGTCGCGCTTGTAGCAGGCGTGAATCCTGCTGACTGAGGTCCGCCAGATGTGAACGTATTTACGACGGCATTTGCTGACAAATTTATAACTACGTCTACCCCGTTTGGAGTTGGCCCGTTCTGCAACATAACTGCACCAGATAAGTTATCTGCAACCCGTTGCGCATCAGCTAAGGCGCTGGGACCATTGTAAACCACAGTTGTCTCGGCCGGACTGCCAACTGGAGTTGCAGTCCCGCCGTTTGTTACAGAAAATCCAGCACTCGAAAGTTGCTGTATAGCAGAAGTGCCATATCCATACTGCCCTGATGCGTTTACCACCTCTACGGTGATTCCAATTGGCGAAAGATTCGCGCTAGGGGGTGAGGAAAGCCCAAGCCAGCCATCTATTGCATTTTGGTCAAAAGGTTCTGATGGGAAAACGACATCGGCATACGGAATCCCCTTGTAGTAGTAACCAACGGGATTGATAAATACAGGAAGCGTTGCTTGGAACATCGTATTTGGGTTTACTGTATGGTATCGGCTTACCAATCCCACCATTGTTGAAAGGCCAAAACCTGAGTCAACGGTGAGCTGCGGAACTACTGCACCTAAGAGCGAGTTTACGGTCAAAGGATTCCCTAGGCCTCTCTGCTGAAGCTGCGACGCAAGGACTTTTAGAAACTCGTGATCCCGTCTTATTCGGGAAAGGTCTCCCTCCCCGTCATAGTGCCATCGTCCATTTTGGTAATACCACATATGTCGGGAACGAACTTCTGCAAGTGCTTGGAACCCGTCAAGGTGAAGACAGCCAGTTTCAAGAAGATGATTTGGATTGAGCCCCGAGTAGGAATCGTAAACTGGTTCGGGGAAGTAAAGGTTGATTCCACCTAACGCGTTAACTACACCCTGAAAACTGTCGAAGTTCAATTCGACATAGTGATTGATGGTAATCCCAAAATCGCTCTCAATGGTCTTTACCAACCTTCCAGGCCCATAGTTGAGCGATGAATCTATCTTGAGCGGATTTGCCAAACCTGGGATTGGAGCCAGAAGATCTCTAGGAATCGACAGCAACGAGACTGTATTATTGGCTGGGTTAAGATGCAATATCATAATGACGTCGCTTCGGGCACCCCCAACCTGAGAACACGATCCGAAGGAACCCGACTGTTGGCCATTGAGGGCACAACGTGAATTGTTTCCAACCATAAGAATATTCTGGGGTTTATCCGAAGATGCGCCTGTCAATCCAACAACATTTACTCTATGAATTTGGTGGTAACGATACAGTGCGTAGCCAAAAGCTCCGCCGATCAACACAATGATCAGAACTACCACAGATATTGCGCTAAAAATACTGCGCTTCTTCCACTTCTTGCGCGTCGAATATACACTTGCCTGTTTGCGCATCCGACTTATATCGGACCGGGACATCCCTTCATAAGTAGAACTTTCCTGAACCGCATCTTTATCTTGTTGATTTTCTTTATTAGTGTCCGAAGTACTCATTTGTTCCTAGTAAGTGTATAAAATAACGTCTAACAAGCTGATCTTCGTTTGGGACTACCGGGGAGCTGGTCTGGCATGGTAAGCCTCAGGGGTATATTGAGGGTCGGTGCTGGACCAAGCAGGGATAGCGGACTCTCATTGTTAGGACATACAGCGGACAACACCTCACTTGACTGAGAGGTAGCGGCAAGGGTCGGGATTGTACGCGACGGAGATTTCAAATCCAGAGTAGAGTATAGATCACCCACGGTCTTGCGCCGCCAGGGTGAAATTGTGTCCAGATGTACTCCAAATCTTCGTTCGACGAATCTAAGGGCAGAAGTATGATCGAAAGCGTCAGAGTTGACCCACCCGCCAGTGGAAAACGGAGACACAACTAGCAGTGGCACACGAAAACCTAGGCCGATTGGTCCTGCAATCCCACCAGCTTGTGCTGACTGAACATTGGCGGTCAGGAACTCTCCTTGGGTCCCAGGCGGCGGGGTTGGAGGACCTACGTGATCAAAGAATCCCCCATTTTCGTCAAAAAATACAAAAAGAGCAGTCTTTGACCAAACCTTTGGATTACTAACAAGGCTGGAGATTACCTGGCTCAAGAACCACTGCGCATTATCTGGGGTTCCGGAAGGGTGCATTGAGTCAACAATAGGAGGTATCAACCATGAAACTTGCGGCAAATTCCCTGATTTTACGTCTGACTCAAAATCATCGGGCCACGATGGTAAAAATGCTTTTTGATATAGTGGCGAATTGACGTTGGCTAGCAGGTTCTTGAAGTATAACAAAGCATTGAATCCTATAGCGAGATTTAGATCTTGGAGCGGACCGACTGATGATCCAGGAGGCTGATAAACCTTCCATGGGATATTTCTGGCCTCTAAGACTTCAGGCATACAAGTCCACTGCGCACTGGCTACTGAGCTGGCTGCCTGGGCAGTATTAGGGGTCACAATCACAGGACCGCCTGCTCTTGCATCTGGGTCAATGGTCCCTGACAACCAATAAAGACGGTTAGGCATTGTAGGCCCGATTACAGAACAGTAAGCGTTATCACAAATTGTAAAATTATCGGCTAAAGACCATAAAAAGGGTAAGTCGGTGCGGTCCAGATAGCTCATCACCAATGGACCCTGGGCAGGACCATCGTTAGAAGATGCACAGTGGACTCTTACAAACGCATCCATCTTTCCGTCATCCCAGCTCCTATGTTGGGTTATCCAGTCGTGGCTTGGGTACTCAGCCGAGCCAGCACACTGGGCTGCTACGGTAGCCGAATCTAAATGATAAGGGAGCAGTTTCCCGGCCGGAATTTGACCCGATGGAGCACTAGGCCAACTTTGAGCAAATACACCCAAGTTTCCTCTCCCGTGATCGTTGAAACCTCTCACCCCAGGATACAGTCCAAAACAAGAATCGAAAGATCGATTCTCCAACATCAAGAACACTACGTGCTCTATTGAATCGGCACTCCCGCTGGCCGGACATATCGAGGCAGCATGTTTGGCTAAATCAGTCGAGGAACAGGCACCTAGCGCCGCTACTGAGGCCAAGCCAATGCCGGAAGCCAAAAAGTTCCTCCTGGATATCACTTTCCGTGTTGTGATCGGCTTAGGCTCTGCTGCTTGAGACATCTCTTAGAGTGTAGTGCGCAGGCATCTTGGGAAGGTTGCATCCCATTAGATTGAGCGTTGATTTCGGCAAAAAGCTGTCAGCTTATACCAAGTTGTTCCATTTTTCTCAGTGATCCTACTGAAAGTTCAAGGCTCCAATGTAGAGTTGCCTGGCTCCGCCACAAGCATACGAAGTGCAAGTTGCATTCCAGGCGGCATACGCAAAAAACCATTCTTTTTGTGCCGGATCATAGAAAGCCATTCCGCCTCCAGGCCCAGCTACTTGGCCACCGGGTACTAGATTGGACGAGTACTGGAAAAGAATAGGTCCCTCTTGGGGCTCAGAGCACGGGCCGCTAGGGCCGCTACAGATCGCATATCCTTGGCCATAACCTGGCGAATCCCAGAGTCCTCCTGAGAAGAACAGGTAATAGGTTCCGGAGTTGAAGATCATATCCGGGTTCTCGATCGTTGCTTCCCAAGGATGGTTAACCATATCTTGAAACAGTATCTGGGTGGCTTGACCTTGGAGCGATCTACCATTTGGGCTAAGCTGCTGTGCCCAGATCCAAGCAGGCTGGATGGAAGAACCGTCGTTGGTTTTCCAATCCAACCAGAGCTGCCCACTCGGGTCGAGAAAAGGTTGTGGATCGATTGATCCACCGTAGGCAATCTGACATATCAGTGGACCTGCTGAACTATCTTGGTAAGGACCTTGTGGCGAGAGCGAGGTTGCTACTGATATGCAGTAATGACCATTGGAGTTGTCCACCGCATCATAATACATGGTCCAGACCCCACTCAGATCTATCGTTCCAGGAGAAGTTTGGGTATTCGCCTCCTCCCAGGATGGAAGATGCGGCAGGGCACTAGACCCATAAGCGTTACCGTCGGCGGTAACCCATCCAGAATAAGGACACAGCTTTGAATAACACTCAAGTGACCCAATTGAGTTCCCCCACACTGTTCCAGTTGTTAGGGCATAATAGACTCCGCGATATACAAAAACATCAGGATCGGGTGCATCCTGGGCAAATGCAGGTTGGGGCGATGGGGTGATCAAGGGGAGTTGATCCAGCGCAGCCTGTGTCGTCGGTACAGGGACCTGGCTAGCAGGTTGACTAGCTGCAAGTGGCAGCGGTAATTGAGGTTGAGTAGTAGTCGGGGAAACGCTAGGTGAGCTAGCTGGGTCGACGCTTTGGGCGAGCGAGTCAGTCCTAGTGTTAGAAGTACTGGTTAGGCCTGGCGAAGATGGCTGGCTTGCCGTATGGCCAAGCATGCCTCCAACGAGTTGGGCTTTTTGGAACATTCTTGAGGATGTTGGTACTCCTGGCTCGCGTGATGCACCTTGGGGGAAAACTTTTGCCAGTGCTATTTCCTTAGATAGCGCGCTATTTTCAAGTGCACTTTGATGTAAGGTCCCTCCTATTGCTGGAGCACTTTGTGGCTTTGCGTTTCCACAACCGGCGCTAGAGTAGCAACCTGGTCCAAAGTTGATCGGAGCGGGAACTTTAGGGATAACTCTCACCTGTGCCCAGGTATATATTCCTACTGCTGCCGCACCGAGCAAACATAGGATTGCGACAATTCCAATCGGGCTCCGCACAAATCTAAGAAAACGATTTGGAGAAACCCTATTTCCAACCTTTGTGTCATAGATCTTGTCAGTTGTAGCCTCAGGTTGAATATTTTGGGTGATATTGCGCGACGGACCTGAATTGGTTGAGGGGACTCGGGCTACATTAGATGGCCGATCGCCAGAGTTTGCCCCGTCAGACCTGGGGCCCGCAATTAGGCCAGTTTCTTTGGGCGGATCAGGAATATTGCCTACCTGGGACGAGGTCCCCTGCAGGGTCTCTGAAACAATCTTGATACGAGGTCTTTTTGCCATACTTAATCTTTGGCGGGGGTGTTTGGGTTGGCGGGGGTGTTTGGGTTGGCGGGGGTGTTTGGGTTGGCGGGGGTGTTGTGCTGCGCAATTTCAGGAAACTCATTCTTTACTTTCTTGGTCGTGTAATGCTCGATGACAAATGCAGCTCCTGGCACAAGACCGGCCAGTACCGGAGGAAGCAGCTGAATCACATTCCATCGACAACGAACAACAAGATCTAGCGCTGAGATCAAGTAAAGAATGTAGAAAATTCCATGGATAGGGCCGACGACGGCTACCAAGTCCTTATTATGGGCAAAAATCTGGATTGGAACTCCAACGAATACCAAGAGTGATAGCCCCACCCCGACAATAAAAGCCAGAATCCGGTATCGGATCAACGCCCCCGCAACAGAGAGTTCAAAAAATCGCAATTGAGTTCAGATCCTCGGTTCAGCCTGACGCACTAGCGTTTCCAAGTTTTGTTCTTGCCGCTACGAGCCAGCTCTTTGAGATAATTATTGTATGCAGCCCTCTCTAGGTCGTCGTCATCTTCGAAGATTCTAATCTTATCACGACCAATTACAGGGTATCTCGTCTCATTCTTGTTATTAGTCGGTACGCCAGGTGCATTAGTCGACGCTTCAAGCGCTTCAGGTGTTCCGGGTGTTTCGGGTGTTTCGGGTGTTTCGGGTGTTCCGGGTGTTTCGGGTGCATTGGCTGGTACTCCCGGCACTTCATGGACTATCTTCCACCATAAGTAGACAGCATAAATAGAAAATATCGGCCACTCAACTGAGTAAATATAGCTTGGAAGATTGCCTGAAAGTGCCCGATTGGCTTGCCACCAAGCTGCGACCAAGCATCCCGGCGCAACTATTACCACCGTAAGGTGTGCCAGGATAGCACGCTGAGTAAACCATATGGACTTGTTACCCTGTGTGGACTTGTTACCCTGTGTGGACTTGTTACCCTGTATGGACTTGTTACCCTGTGTGGACTTGTTACCCTGTGTGGACTTGTTACCCTGTGTGGACTTGTTACCCTGTATGGACTTGTTACCCTGTGTGCTTACTCTAGTATCCACCTGGATCCTTTTCGAAAATCAATCTAGTTGCTTTTTCGTGCTTCTTCGTGTGCTCATATCAGACTTTATGTACGTTTATATGCATATTACTGTATATGTTCAACGCCTAACGCAAAATCCTTACAGTTTGCTTGCCTAGGTCGCGCCCACAATCACCGTTCACATCTTACGCGAAGCCTGCTCAATATTACATTTGAGAAAAGTACTTTAGATTGGAGCCAGGGTGGACGAAACAAAGATTGAGTTTTTATTACAAAGGCGGAGGTCTGAATGAAAAATACAAAATTGCTTGGTAAACTCATATGAGTGGAGCAAGTGTTATGACTGACCTTGAAGCGGAATGGCTAGAGCCAGGAACCAGAGTGGATGTTTGCGTGAGATACGACGGTTCTTGGTCTAAAGGATTTGAGGTTGCCAAAGCACTTGATAGTGGATACCTGCTCAGGCGGCTCTCGGACGGAACTGAACTGCCCGAGATTTTTCCCGCCGACGATATTCGCAGGTCAAGGCACAAGCAAGGGCTTTGGTGGTACTGAGATAGAAGCTGGCTGGACTTTAGAG
Organism: Actinomycetes bacterium; assembly: GCA_021827485.1. GTDB lineage: Bacteria > Actinomycetota > Acidimicrobiia > Acidimicrobiales > JAKAVM01 > JAKAVM01. Next base: position 13,828 of record JAKAVM010000032.1, on the reverse strand, counting down.
ATTTAGTAAGCAGCCAGTTTTAGAAGAAGGCCGTCCTAGTTGTCTGGCCGAAACTAGGTTTTCTTCTAAACTAGCATCAGTTGCTAGCATTGTTGTTCATGCGCACCCCTGTTTGGATCATTGCCCACACACACTGGGATAGGGAATGGTACAAACCATTTCAAGATTTTCGTCTACACCTGGTTGAACTAGTTGATGAACTGATTTCGTTGATGGAAAACAACGAATCATATTCAACGTTTATGCTTGACGGGCAGATGGCGATCATCGACGATTATCTTGAGATACGTCCTTCACATAAAACATCTCTTTGTATGTTGGCCGATCAAGGCCGAATCACTATGGGGCCTTGGTACATTCTTATGGATGAGTTTCTTGTATCTGGTGAAACGATAATTAGAAATTTGCAGTTGGGTATTGCAAGAGCACGAGAATTTGGTGCACCAATGCCAATTGGATATCTCCCAGATATGTTCGGCCACATTGCTCAAATGCCTCAACTTCTCAAGTTGGCGGGACTAAATGATGCAATCGTATGGCGAGGTGTGCCGCGTGAAATAGATACTGGTATATTCCGATGGAGCGCACCTGATGGTTCAAGTGTCATTGCCCAATACCTAGTTGATGGATACGGAAATGGGGCTGAACTACCAGAGTCTCCAGAAGATTTCGTGGCCTTTACCAGAGATCTATATAACCGACGCAGGAAGTTTTACCCAGTTGGGTTATTGATGATGAATGGAACTGACCATCAACGTCCAAGAGCTTGGTTGGGCGATACGGTGGAGGCAGCTAATAGGATCACTGAAGATTTTCTTTTTGAGATCACTAACTTTGCCGAGCTTATCGATACGATTGGAAGCAGGTCCCCTATTGCCCAAGACACTCGCCTAATTGAGTGGTGTGGTGAGCTTCGTTCCAGTGCCAGAGCGAATCTGCTAATGGGCGTATCTTCTAACCGAATAGACGTAAAGCAAGCAGCTCAACGAGCCGAGCGTGAACTTGAGCGTCGGGCCGAGCCCTTGGTCAATATCTTTGACGACTCATTCCAATGGTCAAAATCGTTTTTTGAGTTGGCTTGGAAGTTGATGATTCTCAATTGCGCTCACGATTCAATCTGCGCATGCTCGGTTGACGAAGTGGTTGCAAGCGTCCTTGATAGATTTAGTCAAGCACGTCAAATAGGACAATCGCTATCCGAAAAAGCACTGGCAAATCTAGCAGTGAGCACTGGTGTCGTGGGTGCAGTCATCGTCAATACAAGTTTTCGTACCAGAAGCGGAGTAGTCGAAGTTGAACTACCGGGCGAAGACATCCCAGAGTGCTGCCAGTTTATTTCAAAGCGTCCTCACGTCCTAATCGATATCCAGCTCGAAGCGTCCCAGGCTAAAGCTATGATTGGCGAGTTCCGAAGCCAGCAGATATCGAATGACACTTTTATCAACTCCATCGACTGCGAACTTGGAGACGGATCAGTTGAAATACGCGTGAGCGCTTCTGACCGACTTGAAACGGAGTTTCCAGTCGCTCCTATCAGGGATCATATATGTGGAATTATTGAATCTCATCTGGACTTCAATGTTCATATTATTGCCACTCAGCCTCCGGTGTGCAAGGTACTTTCTAAGGTAAATGACGTACCCGGTTTTGGTTGGAAACAGTGGGACCCCGTAGCACCTAGAAATCCCGTAGTGGCCTGTGGTCCTTATGGATTATCTAACGGACTAATCGAAGTGATTGTTGACCCAGCACTTGGAACTTTTGGACTTAACGGTATCCCAGGATTCGATAGAATCGTTGACGAGGGTGACCATGGAGATACTTATAATTACTCCCCTCCCCTACATGACTCTATAATCTCTGAGCCAGATGGAGTAGAAATTGAAGTACTAGAATCTGGTCCTATTCGTGGCACCATTCGGACTCGAAGATATATGAGCTGGCCCGATAGAATTGACGACGATTCTCGATCAAGAGTCGGAAGTAACCAAATAGAGGTCTTTAGTGAGATTGAAGTTCGAGCAGACGACCCTCTTGTGCGAGTTACGACTAAGTGGAACAATACGTGCAAAGACCATAGGGTACGAACCCTCTTCCCGTTGATTGAACCGAGTACCAAGTCTTACGCAGAGTGTGCCTTTGGCGTTGTCGATCGCGATCTTACAAGTCAGAGTGGTTTCACTGAATTTGGCCTACCTACTCATCCATCACGACGTTTTGTCCAAAGTGGAAACATTTCGCTTTTCCATGATGGTCTGTTGGAATATGAGCTGCTCGATCGCAATCGCCAGACATTTTTTGAAAGATCCGATCCTCATGCGCAGATGTATCATAGTGGGCCCAAAGTCGGGGGTGCTGGGCCGGATGGGAGTCACGGGCTTGATGGGAGTCACGGGCTTGATGGGAGTCACGGGCTTGATGGGAGTAATGGGCTTGATGGGAGTCACGGGCTTGATGGGAGTCACGGGCTTGATGGGAGTCACGGGCTTGATGGGAGTGAACTTCAAGAAGACGATAAGGCCCATTATCTGGCTCTTACACTGATTCGATCAACCAGATATCTATCGAGGGTCGAGATGAAATACCGACCTCTTCCGGCAGGACCACCAATTGAGATGGCTGGACCCCAGATGCAAGGTTGGCATGAAACCAAGTACGCCCTGCTGATTGGTGACTGCAATCCTTATGAGATTGCCGATAATTTCTTACTTGACTTCGACTTAGTAATTTGTGCCGAGAAAGAGGCTGGCACAGAAAAAGAGGCTGACGGAGTAGAGGCTGGCGGAGTAGGCGCTGGCGGAGTAGAGGCTGGCACAGAAAAAGAGGCTGGCGGAGTAGGCGCTGGCAACAAGCCAACCAGCAAGCGCGAAGACAAACTTGTGAACACAGAAACAGTTACTGGCCTACCCCCACGCCAACACCAGTTTCTCAACGTCCAAGGCGGTGAGGTATCAGCAACACTACGCAATGACAATAACAACTGTCTTCAGTTGAGAATATTCAACCCCAACAACGCAACTGACAGAGTAATAATTAGAGACTCTAAAGGAAATCTAATCAACGGCAGGATAATAAATCTTGTCGGCGATGCACTAGAAGACTTTCAAGGAGAAGTTGACCTTGCCCCATTCAAGATTTTGACTGTTGAGCTTGAACATCAATATCACTAGTTCCAGGCCGAAGTGACCATAGGTGTACTTTACCTATACCGCGGATATATCTTATTCGGACTGGCCGCCAGGTAAAGTCTTCGTTGTCCTCGGGACCCACCGCGTCCCGAAAGTCGGCCGATGTAAGTATCGTGCCCGGTCTTGCTAAATCCACAATGCGACTTGCTAGATTAACAATTGGGCCAAAATAGTCACCATCTCTAGCGATTACTTTGCCGTATGCTAAACCTACGCGTAGATCCTCCAGCTCTTCATCTACCCGATGGGCCTCACTAAGGGCCAACGCAATGCGCGCTGCACAAGCTGGCTCATCTGCTACAAACATAACTTCGTCACCAATCATCTTGACAATTCTCCCCCCTTGCGAAGTGATGTTGTCATAAGCAGTCGCTTCGAAGCGGGCAATGACCTCTCCGAGTGCGCTGTCGGGTAGCTGCTGACTTAGTACTGTAAAACCAACCATGTCCGCAAAACCAATAGTAAGATCAATTTGCATCTGGGTTGAACCCTCATCTTGGACGGCTCCAGCCATTACGGCTCTTTTTGCTGCTGCTAGCAGGTGACGACGCCATGCGTAATCGATTAACCTGGCAAGGCTAGGAAGTGTTGCATCGGCAACTAAAGCGAAGTTCTCCGCTGCTTGCGCTGGAGAGAGTCCGGCCTCTCTAACCTGGGTCATTGTGACTTGGGCCTCGGCCAGCCTAGACATGGACGAACCAAGTACTCGTCCAAGTTGGATCGCAGCTTCAACGTCTACAAGTCCTAATGACAACAATCCTTGTACAATACTTACGGCTTCAACATCTAGCTCGGTAAAAACTTCTTCTTCATCATCGGCATCGGGAAAGCCAAGTGCACGCCAAAACCGGCTTGAAAGCTCCAAGGGCATACCTGTTCTCGCTGAAAGCTCGACTCTGCTAAAAAGCCCGCCAGCAGGCAAGAGCAACCTCTCAATTGCAAGGAGTTCAAGTTGATGCTCCTCGGCAGCCTTGGTAATTTCCTCTTCGCTTGCTCCAAGACTTAGCAAAAAGTCTCTTATTCTGGGGGCATCTTGCTCGGGCAACGAACTTTCACTCATAATTCCATACCTTCTGACTCTTCGCCCGCACTCCTACCCAATAGATTTGCCACACACTCACTGGGGTTCTGCTCGGCCGAAAGAACTCTAGCAATCTCATATGAGATTGGCATCTCTACTCCGTTTGATCGCCCAAGTTCAACTGCAACAGGAGCAGTTTTGACCCCTTCTGCAACCATATTCATTTTTGCAAGGATCTCCTCAAGTGAGAAACCTTGTCCGAGCATTCGGCCGACCGAATGATTTCTGCTCCGCACTGATGTGCACGTCGCTACTAAATCACCCAAACCTGCCAACCCAGCAAAAGTCATCGGACGTCCACCGAGGCGAACCCCTAAACGACCGATCTCGGCCAAAGACCTTGTTATCAGCGCTGCACGCGAATTGTCACCAAAACCCAGGCCCTCCGCCATGCCTGCTGCAATAGCCATGACATTCTTGAGAGCACCGGCAATCTCACTTCCGACGATATCGGAGTTTCGATAAACCCTCATGGTCTTAGAGTGTAGTAATCGCTGAATCTCGTGACTGAGCCCCTCATCGTTGGATGCAATAACCGAAGCTGTCGGCTGGCCTTCAATGACTTCTCTCGCGAGGTTGGGACCAGTCAAAAAGCCGATCTTCGTGCTTGCCAGCTGTTCCTCCACAATTTGCGTCATGCGCATATTAGAGCCAGCTTCTATTCCCTTGGTCAGACTAAGTATCGGAATCTGATGCGATATCCATTTGGAAGCTTGCGTAACGATTTCTCTCAGTCCATGAGAAGGCACAGCCAAGACCACTAAAGAGCACCCAGAAAGAGCCAGCTCTAGATCATGTGTCGATCTCAGCGATGGTGATAGCTCAATATCACCTAAGTACTTAGTATTGGTGTGATGTTGGTCAATCTCATCTGCGACTTGAAGACTTCGTGCCCACAAATACGTCGGCACACGGTGGGCAAAAAGACTAGCTACGGTCGTCCCCCAGGAACCAGCTCCTAATACACAAACTCTTTCAATTTCCCCCACGTTAGCCTATGTCCACTTGTCTATATTTCATGAATTAATCAATCTTAGCTTTCGCACTTGTCCCCGATTGGTTATAGGTTAATACAATGAATGAGATAATTCTCATCCCAGTTAAATCTTTTGCTCTGGCGAAAGCTAGGCTAGCGGAGATTTTGGACGCGGATACCCGCGAGCAGTTAGCCATCTGCCTTGCGGAGATAGTTTGCCTGGAATCAGGTGGGCTTCCTGTTTGCATAGTATGCGAAGATGACGATGTCGCAAGCTGGGCCGCGTCAAAAAATCTGATGATATCTCGCAACCCAGGGGTCGGCCTAAACCAATCTCTACAGTTGGCAGCCAATTGGGCAGCATCTACGGGGTATTCAAGGATTTCGCTAGTACATTCAGATCTGCCTTTTGCTAAATCAATCGGGCAAGCGTGCAAGGATCTGTCTGAAAACCAGGCGTTGCTAATACCTGACTCTAAACTAGACGGAACCAACTTTCTAAGCATCCCAGCTTGCGCTCTGCGTCCTGACCCCAGCAAAAAGCCTGGCCGAACCGGCTTCGTATTCAGCTACGGAGCAGGCTCTTTCACACGCCATATGGAACAAGCCAACCAGCTCTATCTTTCCCCATTGGTGAGAAAAGAAAGCGATCTTGCTTTCGACCTAGATACGCCACAAGACTGGGAAAGGCTCGTCGCAAGACGCAGTGAAGTTACTTCTCCAAGACTTAGACTGCTAATCGAAAGCACTCCAGCTAGCTTATAACAACCGTTGGAAAAAATAATGAAAATAACCCGAGATTTACCGATCCCCAAAGCGGCCTTAGCAAAATGAAAATAACCCGAGATTTACCGATCCCCAAAGCGGCCTTAGCAAAATGAAAATAACCCGAGATTTACCGATCCCCAAAGCGGCCTTAGCAATTGGCGCTCATCCTGATGATATTGAATTCAACTGCGGTTCCACAGTAGCCAAGTGGAGTTCGAAGGGTTGTGAGTTTCACTTTGCAATTCTCACCGATGGTTCAATGGGTTCGTGGGAGCCAACCGATGATTCCGATAATTTGATTGAGACCAGACAGGCCGAGGCAAGACGTGCCGCCAACTTACTTGGTGTTGAGTCAAGTAATGTTCATTTTCTTGGTTTCAAGGATGGCTCTCTTGAAAAGTCGCGGGAGTCTATTGCCCGAGTCTGCTCGCTTATTCGCACAGTCAAACCACAAACTATTTTCGGGCATGACCCTTGGAAGATGTATCGTCTCCACCCTGACCATCGAGCGGCAGGTTTCATAACAGTCGACGCAATCGTCGCCGCACGTGAACCACTCTATAGCTACCTTCAAACGCTAGAACACCATAGATGCGATAACCTCCTACTCTACGAAGCGCAAATCGAAGATCACGTTGAGAGCTCTAAGGATTTTGAAGAACAAAAAGTTGAATCACTGCTCGCACATGCAAGTCAACTCTTGACCACAATGAATATTGCCGGGCCAAATGATTTGGATGGCATCGAAAGATTTCGCAGATGGATATCCGATAATCTTACCGAAAAAGGAAGCCTCGCAACCCTTTCAGGCGGCGAGGCTTTCAAATTGATTAATCAAATTTAGGCCATAAACACAACTTGGCCTACCAGCTAATTTAGCGGCGTCGCGCGGAAGCTTTCTTAGCCGCTGACTTCTTTGCAGTCGCCTTGCGTGCTGGAGACTTCTTTGCTGCTTTCTTTGCAGTCGCCTTGCGTGCTGGGGACTTCTTTGCTGCTTTCTTTGCAGTCGCCTTGCGTGCTGGGGACTTCTTTGCTGCTTTCTTTGCAGTCGCCTTGCGTGCTGGGGACTTCTTAGCTGCTTTCTTTGCAGTCGCCTTGCGTGCTGGAGACTTCTTTGCTGCTTTCTTTGCAGTCGCCTTACGCGCTGGTGCTTTCTTAGCGGTCGCCTTGCGTGCTGGGGACTTCTTTGCTGCTTTCTTTGCTACTACTTTCTTAGCCGATGACTTCTTGGCTGCTTTCTTTGCTGCTGGCTTTCTTTTCGGTGCTGCTTTTGGCATATTAGCTCTCCGATCTTTCTATTTTGTTCAGTTATTCATTACATTACTATTTACAATTATCTGATAACCGAGACAACCGACGAAAACGTCCTCGGCAAATGAATCGGTTGATCATCTTCGTCCAACCGATTGAGCTAGTTACAACCGCCACCTCCTATCACTGGTAACCAAAAGTTGTTTTTCACTTCACGCAAGCTAAACAACTTTCAGTTTCAATCTATTGATCGATTCACGCGAAGTCAACTTAGAAATAAGTAAAACTTCGCTAACAAAGAATAACTCATTTTGCAATGTAATGTGCGGAATTAAATGAAAGAAATAATTTCGCGTGATACCAACTATGTAAACCATTTATAAATTGCAGAATTTGTTTGATATCAAATCTTGAATATTGCCTTTCGGGTCTTCCCAAGAAAAGATCAACGCGCTAGTTTTGTCGGGTGGATATTGCTCAATTGCTTCAATCGTCGATGCAAAATAACGCTTTTTACCTGGGCAAAGGCAACCGAGGATGGATTTGGTCTAAACCTCAACAATCAATATTAGTTTTAGGGCCTCCTCGATCAGGAAAGACATCTTCTGTGATCGTTCCAACAACTTTGCTTGCGGATGGAGCAGTAGTTTCAACATCAACAAAACCCGAAGTTATGCACCTAACCGGCATTTCGCGATCGAAAATAGGAAAATGTTATCTTTTTGATCCAACTGGTTCAGTTGAATGCCCAGATGGAATTACACGTCTGAGTTGGTCCCCTATCGACTCTTCGGGAAACTGGGATAACGCATTATTGACTGCACGCTCTATGGCTTTGAGTACTCGTGGATCGAATACCTCTTCCGATTCCTACCACTGGATCGAACGTGCAGAATCTTTACTTGCTCCTCTCTTTCACGCTGCTTTCCTGAACTCAATGGATATGCGAGATATGCTTTCATGGGTCAATCGAAGAACCGGATCGCAAGCATTAGATATTCTTGAGTCAAACAATGCTGAGGTAGCGGGCGATTTACTGTATGGGATTCTCTCTACAGACGCCAAAGAGCTAAGTGGGATTTGGTCAACGTGCTCAAGTCTTCTAACTGCATATCGGTCTCACTCTGCTTTGGAATCGGCAACCTTGACTGGAAACAAATTAGAGTTGGACTCATTTGTCACGTCTTCCGATACGATTTATATCTGTGCTACCGGTAGAATGCAGAATCTGGTGTCTCCAATCATCGTAGGTTTCTTGGAGTCTATAAAAACAGCCAAGTATGATAGCCACTCACGCTTGGCTACGAGCAAGCAAATGCTTTTTGCCCTTGATGAAGTGGCTAATATTGCACCTATCCCCGATCTCGTTTCACAAGTGAGTGAAGGAGGAGGACAAGGTGTAACGACTCTGGCCTGTCTGCAGGATCTTTCTCAAGCTCGAACACGCTGGGGTAACCAAGCTGATGGCTTCCTGACTCTTTTTGGCACTAAGGTTGTTTTCCCTGGCATCGCCGATATAGCAACTCTAAATTCTATTTCAACCATAGCTGGCACGAATCAGCACGTGGTGAAGTCTGTAAATAATCCTCAGTGGTGGAACTCAATTCGCGCAACACGTTCTGAGTCATGGTCGATAAGTGATAAACCAAACTTGCCACCTGAAGCAATATATCACGGTGAACCACATAGAGCACTACTCATCGAAACCAGTGAGCCTCCAGTTCAGATAGAAGTAACTCCTTACTATTCCTCCGAACCGTTCAAGACTTTGACCGAGGACACAAGCCCTTCAATAACAAGGATTCATCAAACTAAGAATTCTGACAACTCACTATCTAGATGAGTGAAGCATTCCAATTGTCGCAATTGGACCCTATAGGCCAAGTTCAATTGAGTTGTTAGTAGAACGTAGTTCTATGAATTTTCTATTTGGCACCAGACGATTTCTTTCAGCCCTAATCAGCGGCGAACTCACGACACTGCGTGCAGCTGATTCAAAACAAGCGGGATCTACTCCTGGGCTTGTGATCTCGCAAGCGGCATTTAGCGCACTTCTATAGAGTGTGTACTCGGATCTTGAAATTTGCGGGCTTGTAGCTACTCTTGCAGCAAGCTGTACTTCGAATCGCCTTGATATTGGAGGAACATCAGTCCTGTGGAGAACTGAATCTATATCTCGTTGACTAAATCCAAGGGATTCCGCCTTTAGAGTCCATGTTTGCGCCAGTTGCTCCAAATCGAACTCAAGTGGCTTGTCAGTTCGAGTTGCAAACCCAGCAAACCTTCTTGACTTGGAAGAATTTTCATCTTTGCCGACTCGAGTACGGGCAGTAAAAGTTTCGATTTGTTTGCTTCGTGTCGAAAAGCTTTCCAGTAATTCACGTGGAATCCCATTAATCTCTGAAGTGCCATTAATTAGCGGCCTCCACTCAACACCAATTTGCTTGGTCAATTCATGTCGTAAGTTTGCTTGATATAGAAATCCACTCGTTCGAGCACTCGCCCATATAAATGCCGAGTTGAAAGCACTCCATCGGTTGTCCTCGCCTCTTGTAAGATTAGGAAAGACTACGTGGGTATGCAGGTGCGGATCGAGTGCTCTGGTAACGCAGTGCGAGAACTGTCCGGCAATAACTCCATTTGATCGGATGTAGCTGGTATGACCCATAGAGGCCCTTCGTACGCAACATATCTGTGATTCAAAAAACTCAAATGCTTTCTCAACGGAGTCTTGGTGCGCTTGGCGAGTTCGCTGAGCTAAGTTAGGTTCACCAAGTAAAGCCAGCAACGAAACTGACTTTGGAGCAGAGAAAACAGCATCATATCCGTAATTTACAACTCTTGTACGTGAGGTCATATTTTCAAACTCTGCATGGCTTACCGGCGAGCGCCCAGAGAAAAGTGCATCGAGCTTGGCAGGGTCAACCGACCCTTGTAATCCTAGATCGCGTGCCCCTGCCCCAAGCCAGGTGTCTTTCAGGGAGTATTCAGGACCCGAGAAATAGTATGAAGTACTTTGCGAATGCAAAGGTGCAATCGACAACAAAGGAAATCTCTCCGAACCAAAGAATTGGATTCGGTTCGCGTGGATAGCCGCCGTGAGAGATTGCGCCTTTCGGAACCTTTAGGTTTGGAACTCTACCTGCCGCTAGTCGCCAATGCGAACCTAGGAGAGAGGGCCCCTAGAACCAAGGGAAAGATTCCATCACATTTGCACTAGTAAGTCAATGGCTAAAGAAAGATTTTTTATACTTTTTGATAGATCTCAAGTAACTCCGAGGCAGCTATACGAGCGCTATCTGCATAATCGACTGGCGAAATCACTCGTGCAAGAGGCCCAAGCTCTAGCATAAAGTTCTCAATCCAGGTCTTGGATCCAATTGGAATTGCGACAATGTAGTTCCCATTCTCAAGTTGTGTTAAAGACCGCTTAGAAGTTTTCTCGAATTTCCCCAGTAATGACTCATCTACTTCAAGTTCAATTTCATCTGAGTTTTCAAAAAACCCCACCGTCTTTCTCGATGCCGCAACTGGGGCACTAAGAATCTTGATGGAATTGATTCGATCTATCCTGAAGTTTCGATAGTCCGAAACCTTATGACAGTACGATTCTAAATACCAAAAGCCTTGCTCGGAAAAAAGATGAAGGGGCTCTATGGTCCTGGTTTCACTTTTATTTTGCGAAAGAGAAAAGTACTCGATTTCCAGTTGAACCTTCTCTTCAAGGGCCCGCACTATTTCGGGCAGCAATTTAGGTGGCTTCTCCTCAATAGTCAGCGTATCAATCTCCCCCAGCACTCTCTCAAGCTTTTTCAATGCGCTTTCAAGTGGGGATCCGCTTTGATCAGGGGTTACTGCAAGTATTGAACGTATCGTTGTAGCGAGGGCAAAGGCTTCTGGCGCGCTGAGCTGGCGTGGGACAGCCATCTTAGGTCCTAAATTAGCTCGGACCGTCGTACCGTCGAGATAGATGTCCAATAAGGAATCTGGAGTATATGGTGGAACTCCACAACAAGATGCCAGCTCTATCAACGCAATCACATCACGCTCATCGAGCTCGAACTGGCGAGCAATCTCCGAAATATTTGTTTCCTTGCGAGGAACTAACCATGCAAGAACTGCAAAAAGAAGTTGATATCGCTCCAAGGATGAGGTCGGTAAACTCATAGCCTCGTCTCGCTTGCCTTCACAATTGACCTGAGATATTCAATAATCATTTCCACTATCTCGGGAGGCGATATAACTTTGGCGTGACGCCCAAATGACATTACCCAAGAACGAAATGCTTCAATATTAACAACTGCTACTTCCATAACCTTAGAACCGTCTTGGTTTTCTTCGATAACTTTATCTTCCCCGAGGAAATTTGTAACAAACTGAGCTACCTCATTGCTAAAATATACGTTTGCTTCAATAGGCTCTTCTCGGCCGAACTCCCAATCAAAAGTCGGAAACTCAGATTCAAGTGAAAATGATTCAGGGATTGCGTATTCGGCTGCTTCATCCACTGCAACATCTCCATCTATTCTATCCACCCGAAACGTTCTGACTTCATCATATGAATTGTCACGGCCTATGAAATACCATGCTCCAGAGCGAGACACTAATCCATAGCCTGCAACGGTTCGCTCCCGGTTATGGTACTTGATCCTGACAGGCTTGTGTCGTCTCAATGCATTATATAGATCAGGCAAGATCGGATGCGAAGTAATTCGTCTCATAAGTAGCTTGTCGTCGCTCGCAGTTGATTTATCATTCTTGGTCACGAGCTCAACGCCAAGCTTTCGCAGAGAATTGACTGAGCTAAAATCATCAATGTGAACTTCGGAAGCCGCTATTGCAAGCGCCTGGCGCTCACCATCTGTAAAGTTAATATCGGGTAGATAGTACTCTTTTTTCAGTATTTGATATCCATGCTGACTTTCATCGGCGAGGGGAATCATCTTGATAGGAACTCCTTCTTGACGCAGTAGGGCTTTGTCCCTTTCAAACTGGCGCCTACGCGCCGTTGGATTGTCGCGGGAAGGGTATCCAGTGATCTCATCGCAAATAGCATTTAGCGAAAGCGGGCGGTCAGCCTCAAGCAGTAACAAAGTGAGATTTGTCAACCTCTCTAGTGCTCCATTGCTCGCCATTAGAAAAAATGCCTCATGGCTAGCGGTAACTTCTTTAGAACCATTGAGATAACCGGTTGTCCACCCTTCTCAGGAAGTACGATCAGCGCGTACTTCCCACTCGCATTCGGGTCGACGGCGTTTGATACGCTCTGGGGCAGATAATTACCTTTGTACTCAATTGCGCACACGTCACGACGCCCAAATCTAGCCAGTTCCCGAGTAATAAAGTGTGCAGCAGCAAGCTCACGAGAATGGTTGGGGGCAGATGTACCAGAGCTGCCTATCTGGGCGAGAGGGGCCGGGGCAGATGTACCAGAGCTGCCTATCTGGGCGAGACGGGACGCTCTAGCTTGAAGTTCCTTTGTAAGTTTTGCAGGATTGAAAGATTTCACCCCCACTAAAGTTCCATGACCTTGAACCGCTTGAGAGGCCTGTGGAAGAGCCAGAAAGCAGGTGCTTGACGCTGTTCCGAGATTGCTATGGCCTCCAGCACATGAAGCCAGGGTGATCATCATAAAAACAAGCCCTGCTAAGATATAGGCTAACCTGTTCTTACTTTTTTCAGTTTGTATATCTTGGATAGATGTATTTATCATCGGCTAGTATCTCTCCTCACCATCAAGTTTGGACATAACTAAGTATTGATTTCCTTTGCTTGGCATCTTGACGGTGTATGGCCAACCACCAAACCCACCCTATTGGGAGTAGTAACCAGAAACTTATCAATCTGTAGAGAAGAATTACAGCTACCGTCGAAGTTTGATTGCCTCCGAAAGCAACGAGCGCAACTTCAAGGCTACCCTCCACAACCCCCAAACCTCCTGGCGTTACCGGAAGGTTGGCGGCTAACTGCCCCGCTCCATAGGCTAGGAGTAAGCCCGACCAAGGGACACCTACCCCAACTGCCCAAAATGAAACCACCAAACATGTCATATCTAGTAACCAGTTCATCAACGACCAACTGAGTGCAACCACTGCTTCGTGTCGCGATGGAATAGCCTGGTGTAGTCGAATCGCTATTTCATTGACCTTGTCCCGTGCATCATAATGAGGCCAATGAAATATTGCTTGGCTTATTTTCAATGTCTTGAGAGAAGCTTTTTCGATAATGTGGCGTTTGCGCAGAAGTAAAATTGCCGATCCCCCAATGGCACTGATAACAAGTAACGAGATTACGATTGTATTTGCAACCCCGAAAGAACCTGATCCGGTTGCGATTGCAACGATTAGACCGACAAAAGCAAGGCCAGCCAGAGTTATCGACGAGGCCAATAACAATCCAAAAAGTACCCAACTAGCTAGGGTTGCATCAACCCCAACCCGCTTATACTGACGAAAGGCAAAGAAGCTTGCAAACGCAGGCCCGGCTGGCAAGGAATTTGTAATTGAATTTCCCGCAAAAGTAATTCCTAATAATGCAGATAGCTTGACTGGAGTCCAGATCGGA
>JAKAVM010000040.1 GCA_021827485.1 Actinomycetes bacterium | reverse complement strand
CGATCTATATAGCAGCAAAACTCGCCGTAGGATATAGTCTAGATGAGATAACAAATGATATAACTCGTTCTACTCCGGCAAGCTTTGAGCCAACTATTGACTATGTAGTTACCAAGGTGCCTAGATGGGCTTTCGAAAAGTTCCCCGGTATATCGGATACCTTAGGAACCAAAATGCAATCTGTTGGGGAAGCAATGGCAATTGGTCGAACTTTCCCTGAATCACTGCAGAAAGCACTCCGCTCCCTAGAGCAAGGGCGCCTTGGCCTCAATTGTGATCCAGGCGAACTCGAACTCGAAGATCTTTCTGACGAGCAGCTGCTCGAAAGGGCATCAGTTCCTACTCCGGAGCGTATCTTTCATGTGGAGTCCGCGCTTAGACGTAAGATTCCAATCGAAAGAGTATTTGAAGCAACCTCAGTTGATCCTTGGTTCCTAGATCAACTTACTCATATCGTTGAAGTAAGAGACGAATTAGAGTGTGTGAGTATAGACACGGTCAACTATGACCTCCTCTATAGAGCCAAGCGAGCAGGTTTTTCGGATGCTCAAATTGCTTGGCTGTGGTCGCAGCCACTTTCCGTAAAAAGTACTATTTCTGGCAAATCCAATTCAATACAGGAGATCGATATTCGTCGGAGGAGGACCGATCTTGGAATCTTTCCAACATTCAAAACAGTTGATACTTGCGGCGCGGAATTTGATGCCTCCACTCCATATTACTACTCAACTTATGAAGATGAGGATGAGGTTCAGCTCTCAGCTAAGCCCTCAGTAATAATCTTGGGTTCTGGGCCTAACCGAATCGGCCAAGGAATTGAATTTGATTACTGTTGTGTCCATGCTTCATGGGCCTTAGGAGAAATGGGTATTGATTCCGTAATGATCAATTGTAATCCTGAGACAGTGTCTACTGATTACGATACTTCTACACGCTTATATTTTGAACCTATCTCCGAAGAGGACGTTTTGAATGTAATAAGTGTCGAATCACGGTCGATTGAATCGCCTCCAGGCGCTGGCAATCTTGCTGGAGTTATAGTAAGTCTTGGCGGCCAAACACCCCTCAAGTTATGTCATTCGATACCGGAGCAATTGATATTAGGAACTAAGCCAAGCTCAATTGATCTTGCCGAAGATCGTAAACGCTGGAGCGAACTCTGCGACTCATTAGGCATACTTCAACCTCCTGGTGGCACTGCGATTAACTGCGAAGAGGCCGTT
Source organism: Actinomycetes bacterium (assembly GCA_021827485.1). Taxonomy (GTDB): domain Bacteria; phylum Actinomycetota; class Acidimicrobiia; order Acidimicrobiales; family JAKAVM01; genus JAKAVM01. The sequence continues at coordinate 2,870 of JAKAVM010000040.1, read as the reverse complement.
AGGATTGCCGAATTGGTTGAATATCCAGTGCTTGTAAGGCCAAGCTACGTCTTGGGTGGCAGAGCTATGGAGATTGTTTACAATCAATACGATCTTGAACGCGCTTTCAGGGATCTTGAGTTTTCTTCAAGTGAAGGCTCTCTTTCCAAAGAGGGGGGTCTGGCAAGACAGCGGCCTGTATTGATCGATCGTTTCTTGGAAGATGCAATTGAGGTTGATGTCGATGCAGTTCGCGACTCCTATGGAAATATCATGATCGGTGGAGTTCTAGAACACGTTGAGGAAGCAGGCGTACACTCGGGCGATTCCGCCTGTGTTCTTCCACCGCCAACTCTCTCTCAAGAACTTGTCGATCAGTTAGAGGATAACACCTGTCGAATTGCCCAAGCATTAGACGTATGTGGACTTGTAAACGTGCAATATGCTGTTAGAGATGGACTCATTTACGTTTTAGAAGCAAATCCTCGTGCCAGTAGAACGGTACCTTTTGTGTCTAAAGCTACTGGAGTTCCACTTGCCAAAGTAGCAACTTGGGCGATGATGGGTCTTAGCTTTGAACAAATGGCAGAGCGAGGTTTCATAACAACCCAAACGGCAACTCGGTATGAGATTTCACAGTTACAAGGCGGTGAATCTGTGGCTATAAATCTCTATCGAGCTTATAGGATGGATAGCAAGTCTATTGCAGTCAAAGAAGCGGTCCTGCCCTTTGACAGATTTCCCGATGCCGATTCTTTGTTAGGACCTGAAATGCGTTCCACTGGAGAAGTAATGGGGATATCCGATTCGTTTGGCCTAAGTTTTGCAAAAAGCCAAATAGCAGCTGGCAATCGGTTGCCATCGGAAGGCGCAATCTTTCTATCGTTGGCAGATCGAGATAAGAAGCTCGGAGGAGAAGTTGCAGGCGAATTTGTAGAGCTTGGTTTTCGGATTTTCGCAACCAAAGGTACCGCAATCTATCTCGCGAGTATTGGTGTGCCGGTTGAGAAAACTATTGCGAAGTTGACTGATCCAAATGGTGGACAACTAGAAAGTGAGCCTAATTTTGGCGATCCGATCCAACTAATTTCCAACGCTGCAGTAAGCCTGATTATAAATACGCCCCGCGGCCGAGGTGCTAGAGCAGATGGGGCTTATATTCGTAAAGCAGCTTCAGCATATGGTGTTCCTTGTATAACTACAATTGCAGCAGCTAGGGCAGCTATTAGTGGAATCCGTGCGTGGAGTGAATCTTCAATAGCTGTTCGCTCGTTGCAGGAATTAATCGCAAGCGGGAAAGACGTTGCCGGAGACCTTTCTGATAGGTAAAGTCGCTAGTCCCCTCGGGGCGTTCTGATGGATGCGGTTGATCTAATTTGTAAGGTCGGGAGTATTAGCATTTCCAACCCTGTGATTTGCGCTTCAGGAACAGTTGGATTCGGAGATGAAATATCCAGTTATGGTCGCTTAGACACGTTGGGTGCCATAGTCGTCAAGTCACTTTCATCATTTTCTTGGCCGGGTAACAAGCCCATAAGAGTGGTTCCAATTAGGGGAGGTATGCTAAACAGTGTTGGTTTGGAGGGTCCCGGTACCAAATCGTGGATCGAAAGATATCTTCCGAATCTAAGGAAGACAAATGCAAAGATCATTGTCAGCGTATGGGGACGAACCGTTCAAGAGTTTGTCGATGCAATCAGAGACCTAGATGAAGTCAGCGGGCACATCTGTGCAATAGAACTAAACTTGAGCTGTCCCAACCACAATCAGTCTGGATTAATGTTTTCTCAGTCTGGCGACGTGACGTATGAAATTGCAAGCCGAACAAAACAAGTTTCAAGGGTCCCACTGTGGGCAAAGCTAACTCCAGCAACGCCAGACATTGTGACAATTGCCTCACAGGCTCTAAGTGGCGGGGTTGAAGCAATCACACTTGTCAATACAATGCCGGGTATGAAAATCGATACTACAACGCGCCGACCAGCCCTGGGAGGTACAACTGGGGGAGTATCTGGACCTTGCCTGCATCCAATAGCGGTAAAGAACGTATATGAGTGCAGGCGAGCACTGCCTGACGCACCAATTATAGGTGTTGGGGGAGTTATGTCGGGACTTGATGCAATTGAACTAATTATGGCTGGCGCAAACGCAGTCCAAGTTGGAACCGCAAGTTTTATCGATCCACGAGCTCCTTGGAGAATTCTTGCTGAAATTGAAAAATTTTGCAAAGAGGCGGGAGTGGCTAGCGTAAGTGAATTGATATCATGCGCGCACTAGTTTGAGGAGACAATTAGATTATGAACGATCCACAATTGAAATTAAAAACTAACTTGAAATTAAAAACTAACGAGGTATTGAAGAGCTCTTTGGCCCTAGCATTAGACTTCGATGATTTGATTGTCGCTAGCCAGCTTGGGTCGAAATTGAAGGATTACTTCGGTGTAGCTAAAGTTGGCTTGGAACTGTTCAGCGCAGCAGGTCCGGAAGCAATTGAAGATTTGATGAACCAAGGTTATCAAGTTTTTGTAGATCTAAAGCTTTTTGATATACCTAATACCGTGCGCAAGGCAGCGCAAGTTATTGGTGGACTTGGTGCAAAATACCTAACGGTGCACTGCTGTGGAGGAAGCGAAGTATTAGAAGCAACGCTCGAAGGGTTTCTAAACGGGGCTTCGGCTGGCGGTTTCGGCGAGCCAAGGCTATTGGGGGTGACAGTACTTACTTCCGATGCTAATTATCAGCCAGAAACTGTATTGGAAAGACTTGAACTTGCAATATCAAGTGGCTTGGGAGGAGTTGTCTGTTCCGGAAGCGATATAAATCGAGTTGTCAGTAGGCTTAGTGACTTGAGAACTTCTGCACATAGGCATGTGATGGATGGAGTACAACAA
>JAKAVM010000064.1 GCA_021827485.1 Actinomycetes bacterium | reverse complement strand
TAGTTGTTGATAAGTGCGTTACTGGTCTCTTAGTCCCTCCAAATGATTCTCAGGCGCTGGCGAGCGCTATTGGGGAGATGCTTGATAATCAAGCACTGCGAAACTCTATTGGACGTGCTGGACGCCAAAGAGTGTTAGAAAGGTTTACGTGGAGGCAAAGTGCACTAGGCACGCTAAAAGCTTACTATAGCGCATTGGACGATCAACTAGGGCAAACTTCAAAGTCAGCCTAGTATTATGCTTACAGTTGATTACGATAGATTGGGATTGAAAAGTGGTGAACGCCTTTTGGATCTTGGTTGTGGGGCTGGGCGTCACGCTTACGAAGCTCTAAGGCGAGGTGCCAGTGTTATTGCTCTTGATGCTAATGAGCAAGAGTTGAAAAATGTTGATTACGTTGCACAAACCATGATCGCGAATGGCGAAGTTCACCCTGAAGCTAGTTTGAAAACCGTGCATGGCAATGCATTAGATTTACCATTTGAAGCAGGATATTTTGATCGGATTATTGCCTCAGAGGTGTTAGAACACATTTCTGACGACGTACGTGCCATGGAGGAATTGAACAGGGTGCTAGCACCGGCAGGTACAATGGCAGTTACAGTCCCTCGCTTCCTTCCTGAGTTGATCAATTGGTCGTTATCAGATAAATATCACTCAGTTGAAGGAGGACATGTGCGGATATATAGGCGTTCGCAGCTTGCTTTGCGACTCAAACGAGCTGGTTTTGACATAGCTGGCTATAGCTATACTCACGGCCTGCATTCCCCGTATTGGTGGCTAAAATCCTTCGTCGGTTTAGATCGAGAGCATGTGATGGTCAGGGCTTATCACAATTTGTTAGTTAGAGAAATAGTTGAGAATCCCCCAATCACTCGGTTCTTAGGTACTGTGCTGGATCCTCTAATTGGAAAATCTATGGTGGTTTATCTTTCCAAGAGGAGCGCTTGAGTGGCTATTGAGATGCCGATTAGCGATATTGTGCTTTGCTCACAGGTCCCTTCCGTTGCGGGAGTTATCTCCGAGGAGCAAGTTATCGAAACTGCTCAAAGTATAGCTGATCTTCAATTGGATAATGGGATGATTCTGTGGTTTGAATCTGGCCACAGTGACCCTTGGAACCACGTGGAAGCTGCGATGGCGCTTTCAGCAGCTGGCTTTTATAGTGAGGCTGAAAAGGCTTACGATTGGTTGGCGTGCGCCCAACTTCCCGATGGGTCCTGGTACAACTATTACCTGGAGAGTGCTGTTGAAGATTATAGACGTGATACCAATGTATGTGCATATATTGCAACAGGAGTATGGCATCATTACCTTATAACTGGTGACGATAACTTTCTTTTGAAGATGTGGGAATCTGTTGAGTCAGCATTAGATTTTGTTGTTGCGCTACAAAGGGTAGACGGGGGAGTTACATGGTCGATTGAACCGGATGGAACTCTAGGGAAATATGCATTGCTTACTGGATCCTCATCTATACATAAGAGTATTGAATGCGGCTTGGCAATAGCGAGTTCTTTAGGCAAAGAAAAGCCTCAATGGCTGCGTGCAAAGTCACTTCTGGCTAGAGCTATTGCGTCAGATCCTTATGCCTTTGAACCCAAGGAACGTTGGGCGATGGACTGGTATTATCCTATCCTGTCAGGAGCATTAGATATTGAAGCTGCAAGCCTTTTGTTGGCTGAAAAGTGGGACCTTTTTGTTGTTGAAGGAGTCGGGGTGAAATGTGTTTCAGATCAACCATGGGTAACGGCGGCTGAGACTGCGGAATGCGTTATCGCCCTTGATGGCTTGGGCATGACAGCTGAGGCACTTGAACTTTTTAGCTGGATTCAGTTTATGAGGTCGCAAGATGGAGCATACTGGACCGGATGGGTGATTCCGGATAAAGTTCATTTTCCGGGTGGTGAACGAACGAGCTATACATCGGCGGCTGTTATTTTGGCTGCCTACGCTCTTTCATCCGACGATAAGTGCGCGGGGCTCTTTCGTATCTAATCCGACGATAAGTGCGCGGGGCTCTTTCGTATCTAATCCGACGATAAGTGCGCGGGGCTCTTTCGTATCTAATCCGACGATAAGTGCGCGGGGCTCTTTCGTATCTAATTACCTTTCGGTATGAGAGGTTTTCTTGAGTATTCTCAGACTTCCTTGAGTACTGATTTCTTGGTAGCTGCCTGATTTGAGTGCATCAACGTAGATCTCGTATGGAGGTCTCCCACCATCCTTACTATTTTCAAATACGTCGTGGATGGCAAGAATACCGTTGAGAGCAATATGAGGTGTCCAATTCCGATAGTCAGACCAAGCTGGGTCCTCGCCATGTCCTCCGTCGATAAAAAGGAAGCTCAGTGGAGTAGACCAATTACGAGCTACGGTTATGGATTCGCCGACAATTGCAATAACACAGTGTTCGAGTTTGGCGCTCTCGATGGTCTCGCGCCAAGTTGGTAGTGTATCCATCCGACCCGTTAGAGGGTTGACTAATTCAGGGTCGTGATGCTCCCAGCCTGATTGATTTTCTTCGGATCCTCGATGGTGGTCAACGCTAAAGAGAACGGAGTTGACTTGATCACAAGCAGCTCCAATATAGATTGTTGATTTTCCGCAGTACGCTCCGATTTCGACCATTGGGCCAGCGCAGTAGTTACTTGCATCTATTGCTGCTTGATAGAGAGCCATTCCTTCTTCGTGGGGCATAAAGCCTTTAGTTTGAGTAGCTAATTCAAAAAGTTCTTTCAATATTGTGCTCCGGAGGCGACTAGCAAGTGATAGTAATACTAGCGAAAGTTTCGAGCACTTGGTAGGTGGCCTAGGCGGATAGGAGAAATCTTTTCAACCCTTATATTTATTGCAACAGGCGTGCTTAGGCTGCCAGGCGAAGATTCAATTGCCAGGGGAGTTGAGCGTTCAATCCGTCCACTTATCAGAAGACCAGGGTGAGACCTAGCTACAGATCTATATCTTTTCCAGGTACCAACCGAACAAGTGGCTCGAATAATTCCAGTCTCATCTTCTAGGGTAATAAAAGTAGCTCCTTTTGCACTCTCTGGCCTCTGTCTGTGGGTTACCACCCCAGCCACTAGTACCTTCTGGTTGCTTTCAATATGCACTAGGTCCGTACTTGTTAGTGCACCAATAGATTTTAAATATGGTCGGAGCATTTCGATTGCACTAGGTCCCGTAGTGAGTCCCAAGTTATGAATATCAGCTTCAATCTTTTCCATCGTAGTCATGGCTGGCAATTGCGGTGAAGTATGGATTGTGGAAATTCCAGGCAGTTGATCCTGTCGATAGTGCGAAATTGGTTCTGCACTCCAAATGGCTTTACGGCGCGAAGGCTCTATCTCCACTAGTGCACCAGATTCAGCAAGTGCCTCGAGTTGGTCTTTGTTTAGTCTTACTCTAGATACAATGTCTTCAATAGAGCTATAGGGCGCATTACGATATAGGGCATCACCAAGTTCAATTCCGATAGAGCGAATAGAAGCTAATCCCAGTCTCAATTTGGGTGCCTCTAAGAGGTTGGATTCCAAGGTGGCCATCAACGAGGATTTATTTATCAGTGGTGGAAGTACTTCTACCTGGTGACGCTTTGCATCTGCTACTAAAGACTGAGGGGACCAAAATCCCATAGGCTGCGAGTTGATTAGCGCACAATAAAATGCACCTGGGTAGTGTAGCTTCAACCATGCTGAAGCATATACAAGGTATGCAAAACTAACTGAGTGAGATTCGGGAAATCCGAAGCTAGAGAATGCTGCTAGCCCATCCCAAATACTTTGGGCATCTTTGCCTATTATTCCATTGGATGCTAAACCAGAAAATAGGTTGGTCTTGAGGCGCTCCATCCTTTCACTAGATCTTTTTGAACCCATGGCTTGACGTAGTTCGTCAGCCTGAGCCGGGGAAAAGCCTGCGGCGTCAATGGCTATAGACATTAGCTGTTCCTGGAATAGTGGTATCCCCAATGTCTTTTCAAGAGATTTTTTGAGTAATGGGTGTAGGTAGGTTACTTCTTCTATCCCATCCCTGCGTCGAAGATAAGGATGAACCGCTTGACCTTGGATGGGTCCTGGTCGTATCAGAGCTACTTCTACGACCAAGTCGTAAAAGCAACGAGGTTTCATTCTGGGAAGAGTATTCATTTGGGCCCCGGACTCGACTTGGAAAATTCCTATCGTGTCTGCATTGCACAATAGATCATAGACTTGATCTTCCTGTGGAATTTCAGCCAGATCTATATCAATCCCATACTTTTCGGAAATAATATCTACACATCTATGCAGGGCTTCCAACATTCCCAATCCCAACAAGTCAAATTTTACTAAGGATATAGCTGCTACTGATTCTTTATCCCACTGGAGGATCGTTCTATCCTTCATCCTGGCATGTTCGATTGGGCATACTTCGGTAATTGATCTATCACATATAACCATCCCTCCGGGATGTATACTGAGGTGGCGTGGAATACCAATTAGTTGCTTCGCGAATGAAATTACTATTTCAGGAGGAGTATGCTCCGAAGTGTTATCCGAAGTATTAGCCTGGACATAAGCGCGATCGGACAGTGCTGGTTCATTGTGTTCGATTGCTCTGCTCCATCGTTCGATGTCAGGACTTGAGTATCCAAAGACTTTGGCAACATCTCTAATAGCAGATTTGGGTTTATATGAAACTATATTTGCAACTAGTCCAGCATGCTCTCGGCCATAGAGGCTATAGACATGTTGTATCACCTCTTCGCGTCTATCTGACTCTATGTCTAGATCGATATCTGGTGGGCCATCTCGTGCTACTGATAAAAAGCGCTCAAATAGCAGGCCCAATGCGACTGCATCTGCCCTAGTAATTCCTAGCGCAAAGCAAACTGCAGAGTTGGCAGCTGAGCCGCGTCCTTGACAGTAAATATCTTGTGATTTACAGAATTCAACAATTTCCCAAACAATGAGGAAGTATCCTGCATAACCAAGCTCATTTATGATTTCTAGCTCGTAGTCAATTTGCTTCCAGGCTCCGGTAACTCGTTCGTTGGATTTACTTCCGTAACGATATTGCGCTCCTGCATAGGTCAGTTCGCGCAGGTAGCTCTCTTGAGTGTGGGGGTATGGCACATTGCACCTAGGGAGCTGTGGTGCAATGAGCTTTAGGTCAAATGAGCATTCGATGCCTAGCTCAGCTGTCCTTGGCAGCGCCCTTGGCCAGCGTGAAAATATATGGGCTTGTTCTTGAGGTGATCTAAGATGAGCAGTGGGGGAAGGTGATGCCCAGCCATCGAGTTCCTCTAATGTGCAATTTGCACGTATGGCCGATAGTACCTGAGCAAGTTGATACTGATCTCGTGTTGCATAGTGGGCATTTGAGGTGGCGACTACATCTACTGCGCACTTATAGGCGAGTTCGACCATTGCATCATTTCTATAGGTGTCAGTTGGGTTGAAATGATGCCACAATTCAACAAATACATTATCTGTTCCAAATAGATATATTAGCTTTTCTAGTTCCCGGCGGGCTGGAGAGGGTCCAGATTCTACTAGGGTAGCTGGCACAAGCCCCTTTCTGCATCCAGTGAGAATTACCCAAGATCCATTAGCACTATCAGAAAGACTTTCAAGAGTAAATATCGGACGATCTTTTTCTCCTCCTAATAAGTTTGCATTTGATATAGCTTTAGAAAGTCTTTTATATCCCTCGGGTGATTTTGCAAGTACTACTAGGTGGTTCCCAGATGGATCGAATAACCCAGTTCTCTTAGATGAATTAGCTAAAGATATCTCGGCTCCATAGATAGCTTGTATTCCGAAGTCTCTGGCTGCCGTGCTAAATTCTACAATTCCATATAATCCATTATGGTCGGTTATCGCAATTGATGATATCCCTAGACGACTTGCTTCAGCAATCATATCGTGTGGAGATGATACACCATCTAAGAAAGAATAATAAGTGTGAGCGTGTAGTTCAGCATAGTTATCAAATTGACTCTTAGTATAAATGTCAGTCATAGACAGAGTTGAGAAACCATGTCTTGTGTTCGAAAACCAATAAGCAGTTACAACCATTAGAAGCAGTCAATTGGATGTATGCTTGGCGCTTTGGATGTTTTGACCACCACTGGCTCTCATGAGTCCACGGTCCAGCATAATTGACTACTTTGTGCCATTGAGATCCATTGATAGATATATCTGCTGGCTTGTCAGAGAGCATGGAACGTCTGGTGACGGTAATAGCTTGTTGGGTATTGGATCTCAGATGGACCAATACAGGTTTTACTAAGACTAGAGATGGAAAAGGATGCGTGAAATGTCCTGGCCAGGGTTTCTCTTTGTCTGCCAATACAGGCCGAGAAGATAGTTTGCCACGTGATCCTCTGAGAGTTCGTTGTAGATTCCAGGGTATAAACCTATATTGATCATCGGGTGCCCAACCACCTTGGAGTCTTGCTATGAATATCTGCTCAGGACCTAGTATTGATTCAAGTTTATGTAGAGATCCAAGCGCTCTCTCCTTGCTGGCATCCGAACCACCCCAAAAATCCTGTTGTTTGGCCGGTTGGATATTGGGAGGTAGTGTATTTCTCTTTTGGTAGTGACGTATTCCAGGTACTTCGCTACGCAGACCTTTGGCCATCTCATGTAATAGGAGTACCTGTTTGCCAAATCTTGAAAATACGTCTTCTGTAGTTAAATTGGCAAAGCTACCTATTGTATTTATACCTAGTTTGTGGAGCGTTCCTATAATATTGGTGTTTGGCAGTAGGCTAACTGGTAGTTCTGCTAAAAAATCAGAAGTAGTGTCAGTAGGAACGACTGAAGTAATACCTGAATAATTCCCCAACTCTATTGACGCTACTCGCAACACTGTGGATCTTGGATTGTTTATTGCCACAAGTGAGGCCCATAGCCCATTGGCAATCCCGATTCTTACAGGGGAGATTGATGCTACGTCAATAGCAAGGCGCTTATCTGTGATCTTAGCATTTACCAGGGTGGCAATTCGGTTATGTATAAGTTCCGATAGATTATCTTCCCCACCAAAATATCGTGACGGTCCACGAAGTTTCAGAGCACATACCCCAGGAGCAATTGTTTCTATGAATGGACAGAATTCTTTGAGAACGATAACAACTTGCTGAAAGGTTCGAAGCTCTCTCCCGAAGTCGTCAGCGTGGGATAGATTTGGACAGCTAAGTGCGAGGTACCGATCCACAGATTCAAGTAAATGAAATGTCGATAATTGAGTTTTTGCCGAATCCCCTACGCCCTCGTAGGGAGACTTGTAGCAAACAGGATTGAAAGTTGCCATAAGAGTGTTCCAACCCGGTCCAGTTAGAGTTTTCGACAACTAAATCGTAGTCAGGTACTTCGGGCCAAAATGTGAAACTTGATTTTTGATGAGCAGATAGATAGTCAAAAGGAGTGACTAGGACGAGTAGACATTTATTGTGCCGGACAAGAGAGGTAAGTTTTCGAGCCGATGAGGACCCGAGCCGAGAAGGTAGCCTAAGTACTATTATTTCGAATCCGTTCGATAGGATAGAGATTGCCTCTACCAACTTGGAATGGACAGAAGGGATAAACACGCATCTTTCAAGAGCTATCCCTTGCTGGGCGGCTTGTTTGGGGGACAGCTCTGGGAAATTTACAACTGCGCACCATAGTCCGGCTAGGCAAGAAGTAGAGATGACCCACAGGGATAAGGTGCTAGCTCCACACGAATATTTACTTGAGTTATCTTGAAGTCGATTGGATACCCTAAGCACAGTGCCCCGTTGCAAACCTTGAGAGCCAACGAGGTCATGGAGAGGGGATGGAATGGGTAGTAAATGTGTTTTCGCAAGGCTTACTGGTTTGATCTGACTTGCTAGCTGGGACAGTTCACGAGGAAAGGAATGCACTTAAATAGATTACAGAACATATGTTCTATAATCAAGATGAACCGCATGGTTAGCCCATTATTTGGCCTTATTAGCGATTAACTAGCTGGGAACACGTGGACTGACTGCCAGGTAATCCCACTATCCCGCGTTTCAATGAGTGCAGCAGCCCCATCGGCGCCCGGTGTGTCGGACGGCCCGAGGACGAAGCCGGTAGTCTCCAAGGGGAACGAGAAGGAGAACCCGCCCATATCAATGGGAAGCGAGGAACTCGTGTCGCTATCAAACTGTGCGACCCCCGGAACATTGGAGGGCAGTCCCTGAGGGCCACTGGGGGGTACCAGCCATGACCTGCCAGCATCCGACGTCGAGATGACAGAGAGCGGACCGCTCCCAGCATAGGGAGGCTCGATGCTCAGTGCATCTGCGGTACCAGCTAAGAGGGCAGAATTGCCTCCGGTGTCGATTATTGCGACCGGTGAGCCTCCCGGGCCCGCCTCGACTCCAGGCTGTGGTGAAAACTGACCAGGGAAGGCCGGTCCGGTGCCCGCTCCAGTCGGTCGATTTACGACCGCTTGCCATTTGGGTCCCCCGGTGGTGGTGACGTAGAGCGAATAGCTCATTTGGCTCATCCCCGGCTGCCCGTCGGCCAGGTACCACGCAACCGAGGGGTCCGATGGAGTGCAGGCCACGCTTCCCCCAGTCGATGAGTTCAAGCTTCCTTGGATCGTGGACTCCGGAAGGGTAACTTGTGACGACCACTGCAGGCCCCCGTCGTTGGTCCCGTAGAGGATGGTGTCCCCGGACCCACTACCGGATACGGCCATCCAGCCGATCTCGGTCGTGGCGAAACAGAAGGGCATTGATCCCCCTCCGTAACCGAGAGATGCATCTTCGTTACTGAGGCCGGTGGAGATCACCGATGACAGAGGGATTCTCGTCCAGGTGGCGCCACCGTCATTCGTTCTTAAAAGCTCGCTTAGTGAATTGGCATCCGGCAGTGACCCGACTAGCAGGTACCCGTTATCAGCATCTACGAAATCCACCTCCAGAAATAACGAGCTCACACCACCCATGCCCTTCGACGCTTTGGCGAGGAGAGCCGACAGTTCATTTATGGGTACTACATGCCAGTGGCCCCCCCCGTCGGCAGTAGATATCACTGTTGCATCGTCCTGCACTGCCCATCCGTGGTGTGGGTCGACGAAGTCGAGTTCGCGGAACCCAACCTGGCGAGGGTCGGCTAGCTGGTTGCTCCAGGTTGCTCCACCATCGGTGGTGACCTCAATCCCGTCACTTCCGGCTACCCATCCCTGATTAGCACTGACAAAGTCGACCACTTCGGGAGCCATGTCGTGCGGGCGCGGTGTGACATTTCCACGAGTTGTAGTATTACTCGGCTGAACCGATGTTACTGTCTTGCCAACATGAATGGTGGTTAATGTGGTCGACTTAGCAGGACCCGCAGCGCGTGTACCGCAAGCCGCAAACGAAAATACCAATAACGCGGTGGCACAGATTGATACCAATTTCCGAGATGGCAGGGTCAGCTCCACCCCTCGGCTCAATTGCACACCCATAAAGGTTTCAGCTGGCTATCCCAGTTATAGTCGCAGGACTTACCCCTCGACTGGCTATAAACGTGGCATCGCCAAACGCGAAAATTGCGCCAGTAGAGGAAACGATCCAGTATCCAAGCCCATCGGGAGTTGCAAGTATTCCAACAACTGGACTCGCAATCGATTTCCCTGCTCCTGATCCATAGAACTGTGCATCGCCATAAGGGAATACACCTCCATCTTGGGCCACTAACCAATATCCCCTTCCATCAGGAGTCGATACCATCCCTGAAACTGGTTTTGCCAGATTGATATTACCAGTCGATCCATAGAACTGTGCATCGCCATACGAGAAGATTCCACCATCAGCAGCCACTAACCAGTAGCCATGCCCATCAGGAGTAGCCGCCATCCCAACGATTGGCTGATTAAGACGTAAAGCACCAGTCGATCCATAGAACTGTGCATCGCCATACGAGAAGATTCCACCATCAGCAGCCACTAACCAGTAGCCAAGTCCATCAGGTGTGGAGGCGATTCCTACCACTGGTTTAGTGAGGGGGGCACCTTCCATGGATCCATAAAACAGAGCACCACCATAGGAGAATACTCCACCCCCACTTGTTGCTAACCAATATCCTTGCTGGTTACTCATTGCTGCAATACCCACTATGGTTTGACCTCCGACCAGGGTTGCATTAGCTGAACTTGTAATGGATGGAGCACTTCCATAGGAGTAGACATATGGAGTCGTTGCCGAGTAACCCGCCAACCAAAATCCCTGAGTGGATGAACGTGAGGGAGTAGCGGAAATAGTTAGTGATAGAGCTGCACTTTGGCTCTTGAAGGGCGAGGATGAGTCGCTAACAATCACGGTAAAGCTAAAGGATCCTGAAATAGTAGGAACTCCAAAGATTGATCCAGAAGGAGAAAGCGACAGTCCGGTAGGTAGGAATCCACCTCCTAGTGACCATGAATAAGGAAGCGTACCTCCAGATGCACTTAGTACGGCAGAATATGCAGTATCCAGGGCAGCGCTAGGCAGGCTTGTGGTAGTGACGATAATTGGAGAAGAACTTACGACGATATTTAATTGCTCGATAGATGATTGAGAGGGTGTGGATGCATCACTTACTTCGATTACAAAAGTAAAGGTTCCCGAACTTGATGGAGCACCTGAAATAGTCCCTGAACTCGAAAGAGTAAGTCCAGACGGTAAAGTTCCTGAAATAATTTTCCATGAATAAGGAGCCGTTCCACCGATTGCCGAGAGACTCTGAGAGTATGACGTTCCTTGAGTATCGGCAGGTAGTGATGTTGTTAGAATTGAAAGTGGGACATTCGCGCTCGCTACAACTACGTTTCCAGATTGGTCAGTAGCCAAGCATAGATACGATGTAGGGCAGTTCAATGAGTTCAAGTGATAATCAAATCCTGTTGGTGCCGTAAGCACCGGCGGCGGGAGAGGAAGGCTAGGTGTAGCCGCAGGATCACCAGTCGTTGAGGCAACAGACCACCCGTTGGTTCCCCCTGCTGGTCCTGGATAGTAAAGGTAATTGCCTTGATTGTCGATTGCCATACAAAAGTTCTGTGATGTGCAGTCGACTGAGTTGATTGCATTGGAGCCATCAATATCACTCATTGTCCAAGAAGATGCTCCAGCCGTTGGATGGATAGAGGTTGCTACGTGACCAGTTGTGTCGGTTGCAACGCAAAAAGTAAGAGATGTACACGATATACTAGTGAAGGAATCCACAGTTAAGAATGGTGTTGAGGCTAAAAATGGAGTAGCGGTTCCTCTATAGAGTTCGGTTCCGCTAAAAGGATCAATGTGGGTGAGCGACCATGCCCCGGACCCACCCGACGGGTTAGTGGAAATCATAACATCTCCGGAGTCGTCAACTGCAGCACAAAGATTGGTGCTTGGGCATGATATTGCATTTATTTGACTTGATTGGCCACCTTCACCATTGAACGAAGTCCAAGTTGGAACAGTTGGAGGAGGTGTAGCTGGGTCGACGGAAGTGAGTATGTTTCCCTTATTGTCACCAGCTACGCACAACGAAGTAGATGGGCAGGTAATAGCTGTAATCTCATTACCATTGTCAAATGGGGTTCCAGCAGGTTGGCCAGAAGGTGGACCGGCAAATTCCCAAGCACTTGGGGAAGTGGAGTTAGGATTAATTGAAGTCAGCAAATTGCCGCTGCTATCACCAGCCGCACATAGCGTTGTTGATTGGGTGGCGGGCGCACATCCGAGCGCAAAAATAGATTTACCTGCATCGACCGCAACTGACGACCAGGGTCCGGTCGATGGGGTAGTAGACTCCAAGATGTTTCCTGTTGCGTCTCCTGAGATGCAAGAGGCCGAGGACGCGCAAGCTATCGAGTCAAGGGGAGTCGTTCCGTCGATTCCTGAAGATCTCCAAGTAAATCCGTTGCTTGCTGGTAGAGAAGTAATTGAAAAAGAGGCAGTCGCGGCCTGTGGTGGTGATGACGAGTCACTAACTTTTACTGTGAAAGAGTAATCTCCAACTGAAGTTGGAGTACCTGTAATAATAGGCGTCACTGTGGATACCGAAGCAGGGCAAGTTGTCCCAACCGGCGTTGAGGGGAGATAGAGGCAGATACCTGGAGGCAGAGAACCTCCGGAAATAGTCCATGTGTATGGAGCGAGGCCACCTGTTACGTTCAGCTCACTAACCGGTGTATTCGGCGGGGGTGAGCAAGTAGCTGGCGAAGGATAGAGTGTGCCTTCGACTATCGTGCTGGGAAGTATACCATTGTCGCAAAGTGGCAAATTGATAGTTACCGACGACGAGGAGCCGACCAATACATCGCCATTTGAATCGACAGCCACACACAGTGCAGTGGTGGGGCATGAGATAGCATTTAGATCTAACCCTGCCGAAACAGTCCCTTGCGTCCAGGCACTTTTCCCGCCTGTTGGATTAGTCGAGACGTAAGAATTGCCTTGCCCATCGACAGCCACACAATAGGTGCTGATCGGACATGAAATTGAAGTAAACCAGGTAGTATCCACTCCGGAAATAATTGACCACGATGACCCACCAGTCGCAGGCGCTGAAGATACCAAAATATTTCCAGCAGAATCGATTGCAGCACAGAAGTTATCTGAAGGGCAAGAAATATCGCTAATTGATCTATTCGCGTCTACGTTAGCTGCAAGCGTCCAACGATCTTTGCTACCTTGCTGAGGATCGCTTGACGATAATATATTTCCAAATTGATCAGTGGCAACGCATAGGTTCAATGATGGGCACGAAATTGATTCCAAAGGATTGGTCTTATCAATTGAAACAACCTGACTACTAGCGGAATATCCACCTGAAGGGAAAGTAATGGTATAAACGTGGCCGAAAGAGTCAACAGCGTCACAAAAAGTTGAAGTTGGGCAACTTATCCCATTGAGAGAGCTAGAGCCTACCGAAGTAGCAGAACCTACAAATGGTGTTTTCCAAGGCGGAGGAGTGCCTCCCGGGGTAAGGTGTACAACCTCATGATTTGCATCTGCCAGCGTGCAGGTTGCACCTGAAGGGTCACACGAGATTGAGTTTATGTAGTTTCTTATCTGGGGCGTGCTGTATGCAGAAACTGGGGTACTCCATGACGATGGGACAAGCGGTGAAATTGTAGACATTAGATTCCCTGCTGAGTCAACCGCAAGACACACTCCAGAAGAGGGACATGAGATATCGGTTAGAGCATTTGAGGCTAGTTCCCAAGCTGATGATGTGCCAAGAGGGTTAGATGAGAAACCAACTCGATTTTGAGAATCGATGAAGTCACACGTATAACCACTTGTGCTCAGAAGTTGACACGAAATATCTTCAATTGAATTGTTGGCAGGACCATCAGCGCCAACAAGTCCAGACCATGACAGCACCGTAGATACAGTAATGGAGAGGGTTTGTGTCAGACTTTGAACCGGAGAAGAAGAATCTGAGACTTCAACCGAAAATTTGAAAGTTCCAGTAGCGGTAGGGGATCCAGTGATTTGTCCTGTTGAGTTCAAAGTAAGCCCGGGTGGTAATTGACCAGATACTAATGCCCATTGGTAGGGAGCTTGTCCCCCATTTGCTGTCAAATCAGTTGTATAGGTTTGGTCTAACGAATCATTTGGTAAGACTTGTGAAGTTATCGAAAGAGGGTAAGAACCACTTGGATTAACCGTTATTGCAAGCGATTGAACGGGGGTACTAAGGGGAGTAGGTGTACTGGAGTCTGTGGCTTGGACAGAAACAAGATAAGTTCCGGCAACGGTTGGAACGCCTGTTATCTGGCCTGTGCTAGAGAGCGCAAGACCAGGCGGAAGTGCGCCAGAAGTTATCTGCCACGTATCCGGGGCAGTACCGTTCATGGCTGAGAGCACAAATGAATAACTGTCGCCTACGGTCGTTGCTGGCAACTGTTGAGTCGACACGACGAAAGAAGAAGTTCCGTAGAGGATATTTCCTTTATTGTCTGATACAACACACAAAGTTGAAGATGGACACGATGCTGACTCAAGTATGTTTCCTGAATCTTGACTCGTAATTGTCCAGTCACCAGGAAGGCTGGGAGGTGATGTCGATGACGTGAGTACGTTGCCATCTACGTCGGTTGCTATACAGACGCTTGAAGATGGACACTGTATCGAGTCTATTGGTACAGGGACAAAGGTGGGATTGTCAACCGGTACAATACTCCAAGTGGACGCAGATTGGGGAGTGGGCGAAGGGAGGATGTTACCAAGTGAATCTGTAGCGACACAAACTGCAGCGGGGGGGACGGCAGCAGAAGGGCACGAGATCGCATCAATTGCAGTTGAAAGCCAGCATACTGCTGTAGTCGAGCACGACTGGCCAAATTGGGTTCCTGAAGTTATGGTCGCGTGATCAACCGGTACATCGCACGGAGTTGTAGTCGAGCAAGCAGTTCCCAAGAAGGAACCGGTATCACCCGGTGGTAATGAGGTAACGGTTGGATTCGAAGTTACCAGAGTCCATGTCGGAAACGTAGTTGAGTTAAAGCCATTGTTGTCTAGGCTAGAAGAGTATACAACGTAACCATCTTCATCTACTCCATAACAAGTTGATATGGAAGGGCAAGTGATTTGGGTAAGAGGATTAGGTATCCAACACGGATTGCTCGCTGAGCAAGTTTCGGAGTAAGTAGGTTGCCCAGCGCCATTGTTTGCAACAGTTCCTGAATATATTGCGGAACTATCTACTGGAACTCGACATGGGCTAGCGCTAGTACAAGCTGTGCCACTCAGATAGTAACCATTAGTTACACTCGTAGTTTCCTCAGTCCAGGGCCCAGTCGGATTTATAACCCATGACCCGTTTACTGCACTCTCGTCGATAAATATATTTCCGCCGCTATCGCTAGCAACGCAAAGAACTGGATTAGTTGAAGATGAGCTATTACATGCAAGGGAAGTTATCGTATTACCAGGGAATGCAGGGCCGTTATCAACTGGTTGATTGGTGCCAACTGCAGAGTACACAACAAACCAAGATGAAGCGCGGCCAGTTGCTTCATATGTAGCGATAATATTCTGGCCGTCTGCCGCTATACAAAGAGTCGTGGTCGGACATGCAATAGAATCTCTTGCACTGCAAGTAGGCGCTGATGTGTTGGAAGGCCAGCACGGGCTGGAAACGGTTTGAGCCGAACCTACGGTTGGGGTTATGTCGTAGCTAAAGGGAACATATGGAGTAGTAGTGGCAAGCGGCAGTGCAGTGTCAATCTGAGTTGGGCTACTCCACGCGAGAGCCGGAGCACTTGCGTGGGCAACTTTACCTGTATGAGAATTGGCTACTCCAGAGCTTAAGGTAACCGAGCCTTTCCCATAAGCAGGTGAAGAAGATTGCAATATCAATCCTGCAACTGTCAATAAGCTAACTAATACCGACCGAACTATTTTTCCAGAATTAACTCTGGATTTTTGTCTCAAAAAATCTTTCATTAGTTGCTAGCCTAACAACCACTCAGGCATTTGGCTTGGTAGATGGAAGACCAAGTTTTCGATGGTCCCATGAAACGACCCGAGAGACATTTATTTTGATAACTGAACGCTTGTAGAGCATAGTTTCCACAAAAGGGCGCAACTCCTCGGTATAGGGAGAGTAATACCTCTCAAATAAGTTTACTCCCAACTCCCAAATTTTCTCAGGATCTGACACGAACTCGGCATTCCCGACAAGCTCGACACCACGGAGTTCTTCGTAGTAGTCGCCATCCTCCATAAGGCATGTAACTCTAGGGTCTCTCGACAGATTGAGTGACTTCTGGGCTTTGGCCTTGGTTTCAAAGGCAACAGTTCCGTCCAAAAACCCATACCACATTGCCACTGCATGAATTGAACCGTCATGGTTTATTGTGCATAACGTCATTGGTCGTCGTTGATGGAGGAATAAATCAACCTCATCGTTACTCATTTTCACAAGATCACGTTGCTTGACTCCGTGGCCCATGGATGTGTTTGTAAGTTGGTCCATTAGAACACCCCTTTTTGCCTCCCGATTTAGTAAATCTTGATTAAACTAAGAAATTTACTTCCAGGCAGTCTATGATTTTTACACTGATGGCTCAACCTCCCAAGCGAACTTTTGATGATATCCTCCCAGGCAATTCGTCGGCACGCGTCCCACCTGATAAAGAAGGCAAAACTGCCGGTGCCGAGTTGCCTGGAAACACTTCCGGAGGACCGAGCCAGAGCCAGAGCCAGAGCCAAGCCCCTAGCGCGCCGAGCCAGAGCCAGAGCCAGAGCCCAGGAGACAGCACGCCACCTCACACCCAGGCAGGGCCACCCCACACCCAGGCAGGGCCACCTCACATGACGCCCAGCCAAGGAGACAGCACGCCTCCCCACATGAGGCCCAGCCAAGCGGCTAGTGCAAGCGAGATAACTAGCGAAACCTTTGCTTATCCCGAAAGCTCACACAACTACTTGGGAAGTCCAGCATCCGGCAAGAGAATGAAAACCTTGGGTCCACTACCTTGGTTGGGCTTCAAACAGCTATTCATCCCAGTTTTATTTATAGCGTTGATTGGAATTGCCGTTGGGGTTCTGACCTCTGTTGGGCACAAGACCCCAAAAAATCCAGTTGTTTATGTCCAACAAGTTCCGATTATTTTCGTATTTCACACCACCCAAGGAACAATATCTCCCTCGGCATCGTCTCAGTACACAATAACAATGCAGGGCGTCCCATTGACGTCTTTGAGCTATGGCGGCTCGTCCGCACTCTCCCTTCTTCAAGCAAACGTTTTACCTACACCTGCAGTGATTGCGAACTGGAAGTCGTATCGCTTTAGAACCAGTCCGCAGCCGCCCAACGGCGCACTGGTGATGTCAACGCCTTCATCATCAACTAACTCAGTGGCGATTACCGTCGACAATATAGCTTACGATCAGGCTACGCAGGTTCTTACCATTGTGGGACCACTGATAGGAGCTGGCAGCAATGTTACTAATCTCCCAACTGGCTTTGGGAACGCGAACTTCTACGTAGATAGCTCAAACGGGCTAACAATTGATGGATGCCAGATTGAACCGGGGACTCAATGTGCTGGGGCAGGAGGTCCAAATGGGCAGGGCGATACGACTTTTATAAATCAAAATCTTGCATATGCCGAACTTGCTGGCTCCAATTTCTCAGCTGCTAATTTGACCGACGCAAACTTGGCAAATGCGAATCTAAATAACGCTAAGTTGGGGAATGCAATACTCACTGGCGCCAACATGACAAATATCAATTTATCAGGCGCAAATCTTGCTAGTGCGAATCTGAATAATGCAATTTTGGCTGATGCGACGTTGTTTGTTGGCGAGGCCAACAACGCTTTGTTTAGAGGAGCAAATCTGACTGGAGCAAATCTTTCGGCAGCCAATTTTGCTGGGGCAGATTTCACCGGCGCGGATTTATCGGGCACTATTGGCGATTCAACCAACTTTGTCAACGCAAACTTTACAAATGCTAATCTGACTAATGCCAACCTATCTTCTTCAGATCTAAATGGCGCGAACCTGACCAATGCTAACCTGACCAATGCCAATCTTTCGCAGTCTGGTACTCAAAATTTGATTCTCAACGGGGCATTTCTATGTAACACAACTATGCCTGATGGGAGCCTTCAAAACCCGGGCTGTTAGAAACAGTCGTGGGGGTCGAGCACACCTATGCCGGGCGGAGCCTTCAAAACCCGGGCTGTTAGCAAAGAAAGTAAACTATCTGCGGCTCCGGCGTGGAGCTAGCATTTCCGGCGTGGAGCTAGCATTTCCGGCGTGGAGCTAGCATTTCCGGCGTGGAGCTAGCATTTTCCCAAGCCTCCCCAGTGCTAATCCAATTCCAATACCGCAGAGAACGTCAGAGGCATGATGCATCTTTACGTGGATTCTACTCAGGGCAATAATCGTTGCGGCTATGAAGTAGAGAGGCGCCAGAATAGGATCGCCATCAGATAGAAGTGTTGCCGCGCAGAAAGCCGAAGTAGCATGACCGCTCGGGAAACTACTAGTCCACGGTTCTCGCAAATTATGAGGATGATCTCCCGAGTGGTCCGGCCGCTGGCGGCGGAAAATCGACTTAATACCCAAATTCACGATAGCCGACTCGGCAAAAATCGCGATAAAAGCTCTTTTTGCTATAAAGCGGCGATCCCCACCTCTTAGCCATGTAACAAAACTGAGTATTCCGATCTTCTTAGAGTTCTCTGCCAAAGCCGATGCTCGATAGAAGACAAGATCAGCAACCCGGTTGCCACGAACTTTTTCAAAAAGCTGATTTACTGCTGCATCAAAGTGCTTGACCGAAATCGGCGGCCAAGCCGACGACTTTAGCCGCCGGGAGGAGGGCAAAGTCGACATCACAAGAACTCCTCAAGGCAGGTGCAAACCGAACTAGCAACCATTGAAGGGTTCTCTAGGGGTCCAAAATGTCCGAGGCCGGGGAGGACTTCCACACGAGATATCGGGGTTTTTCGGGCAAATTCCTCAATTAGAACTGGGCCAAAAGCGTTGGTTTTCTCGCCACAGCTTAGAACTACCGGACAGGCCACTTCGCCAAGATGTTGGAATGCATCATGTGCACTTCCATTTTCATAAACTAGTGCTTCATGTTCTCGCTTGCATTTGAGGTGAACGGAGCCATCGCCCGATTGATCAAAACCATATCTTACGTAATCATCTAGCACTTGGGGATCTAGGATAGAAAATGGAGGCTTAGATGTGTAGTTTTTGTAAGCATCGTCATAAGATTCAAATTGGTCTCTTCGTCGTCTAGCGCCGACTGAGAGAAAGTTATTAGGGTCTGGTCCCGGAGGTTCGATAGCTGGAAACATAACAGGTTCATAGAGATACAGAGCTTGAAAGGTGCCGGGGTGGCGTTGTTCGCAGAGAAGTAGCCCTGCGGCCCCGGCCGAGTGGCCAAATCCAATTAGAGGTTGCCCCGCAACGGGGGCAGTAGAACCAGGCCGCGCCGTAGAGGAGTTAGCCGAGGGGGCAGCGGAACCTTGCGATTTGATGAAATCGACCACCCGCATAGTGTCGACTGCAAATCCTTGCCAGGAGAAGTTGTTATCGTGCGGAGAGGTTGAGTCCCCATGACCACGTTCATCAAATGCAAATACCCTGTATTTATGGGTCAAAAAGTTGGCAAGCTGAATGTAAGCACGTCCATGGAACCCGGTTGCATGGGCGATCACTAAATCATTGCCCTGGCCGCCAAGTTCATATGCAGCAATTTTTAACCCGTCTTGGGTATCGAGCATTGCTGATGAAAAGTTTAGGTGGGAAGCTGATGAGGTCAATTAGAAAATTTCAGTTTTCGTGTCCAAGTAAAATGGAACTTTCAGTGATACTGTCTTGTGAAGATACTAGCAAGGATAATTTTATAAGTGGAACACATAATTCGCACAACTGGATACCTGGCGATTTTCTTGCTCATGGTCGCCGAAGCATGCCTAATTCCAATTCCCTCTGAAGTGATCATGCTTTTGGGCGGTGCACTGGCAGCCCAAGGAAAGCTAGTTATCATCGGGGTAATTCTGGCCGGTGTAGCAGGCGATGTTTTAGGGAGCTATATCGCGTGGGCGATTGGACGATATGGTGGCCGCAAAGCAATAGATAGGATCGGAAAGTATGTGCTTTTGGATGCTCATGATATTGACAGGGCAGAGCACTGGTTCTCGACCAAGGGGGAAGTTACTGTACTAGTTTCTAAAGCTCTGCCTTTTGTGCGTACTTTTAGTTCTCTTCCAGCAGGTATTGCAGGAATGAAGCCAATTCGTTTTGGAATATATACTTTCATTGGTTGTGCGATATGGGAGACCGGGCTGGCTGTTGCTGGCTATCAGTTAGGGGCAAAGTGGAACTCTATTGTTCACGACTTTTCTGGAGCGTCCTATGTTGTAGCTGCAATTGTAGTGCTCGTTATTCTCGGAGCGATCTATCACAGATATAAGAAAGTGCGTGCTTCAAGGAATAAAGTAAGCACTATAAAGTAAGCACCTAAAAAAACGACTAGAAAACCCCTGCAAATCCCCCGTATCTGCCATTTAATGTCTGTTACATTCAACCAAGAGGATCAGTACCTGATGGAAATGCTGGATTTCGCGAGCATTTGTGAATATGATTACATTTCACGTGTTGGTTTCCTTTTTGTAATGAGTTGGAAACATAATCTTTAGGAACTAACCGAAAAGATGAGCAAAGCGCAATGGAAGGCAGGAAGCCCAGTTGAACGTTCAAGATTTGATTCTCCCAGGTACACGCAAGACAATTGTCCTGCCTGGCAGAGGTGCATTGCCGATCAGAGAGGTTGCTGAATTTCATCAGGGTACCCCAGTGCTTCTACTGCACGGTTGGGGCGCAACCGCAGATCTTAACTTTGCGACGACTTATCGACCATTAGCAAAAAGGTGGAGATTGATTGCGCCAGACCTTCGTGGGCACGGCGCTGGCATTGTGTCAAAAGATAAGTTTTCACTTGAGGTTTGTGCTGATGATGCGGCTGCACTGGTGCGCAGCCTTGGACTTGGGCCAGCAATTTGCCTTGGCTATTCAATGGGCGGACCTGTAGCTCAGCTTATGGCACGTAGACATCCGGACGTTGTAGCTGGTTTGGTGTTGTGTGCTACCGCACCTAAGTTTGTATCGAACTCATGGGAGCGGCTTCTTCTAATGCGTTTTTCTAATCTTGCATTTACTGCGCGCAACGCTCAGGACAATATTCTTCCACTACGATATATAGCTCCAAAGTTACTGAGAGTCTTGGAAGCAACTGGCTCTTTGGCAAAGTTCGATTCTACGAGTTGGCTGGGTTATCTTGACGTGCCAACTTCAATAGTCCTAACTACCGCAGATCATTTGGTTCCCCCGAGTGACCAGAGGCTACTTACCGCCATACCCAAGAGTAAAGTTTTCGAGATCGATGCAGGACATGAAGCGTGTGTGACTCAAAGCTCTAAACTAGTTCAAGCAATTGAAGATAGCATTGATTCAATTGAGAGAAGAATTCGGCGTTCGACTTCAAGCAAAACTTCACAGTGCACAACTACAGCAAAAGCAAAATCTGCTAGCAAGTCCCCGCATAAGGGCAAGACGGCAGTAGCTTAGACATCATACTTGGCTATCGTATCGTTATTCGATCAGCACACGTTAGTGGTGATCAATTACGGTAACCCAGCCATCTTTTTCAACTTGCTTGAACGCAGCTAAAGCCTCTTCCCAACCTTCATCATTGCCGGGATAGGCGGCAACAGGTCCGGAGTTCCAGGAAGCCTTGAGAAAGATGCCGTAACAGTCATAGGCATATCCTAGGCAATACGTATTGCCAGAATGAGTCCAGATAATCTGTTCATTTTGGTTGGTGGGCGATTCGTAACTCACTGTGAATAGTATAGCCGACTAGATTCTGACAAGCGCTTGGTTGAATTTATCCAAAGGGTCCGAAAGGATTTGATGAAGAGTTATTTGAAGTGCTTGAAGGTACACTTGACGCTGTCCCTGATGGCGCCCCACCAGTAGTGAATAAGCCCAATCCCGCCCCACCGCCAATGGCGGGGTTGATAGAGACCGAGGTGGCTTCATAGCTTCCATTTGCTTGTTTGCTGCCCCTAATCAAAACAGTATCTCCAGGCAAGACGTTGCTAACTGAGCCAGAAGTTGTCTGAGTAAAGGTAGCTCCGTTGGTCGATACCTCAACCGTATTTCCGCTCGATTCTGTTATATATAAGGTATTGCCAGATC
>JAKAVM010000038.1 GCA_021827485.1 Actinomycetes bacterium | reverse complement strand
CGGCTACCTGGGCGACATCCCACCCATCGAATTCGAAAAAGTGTACTATGCTCTTGAAGAGACCGATCAACAACTGGTTGGAATACAAACAAAATAGTCTCCACTAAACCCAGTGTGAATCAATCACTAGATCTAGTACTGTGAACCGCTCGACCCTTCTCTATTTCAAGTGTTAGCCTGGTTGTGATGAGAGATTACACTAGAGTCTTATCGCGTCTGACGTTAGTGTTCTTGATTGCGGGAGTCATGGGCAGTTGTGGAATCTCAACGGAGCGCTCCCCACAAATTATTCAACGATCCACAATTCCTTTTGGACTCATGAATACAATTCCCACTGCAACTGAGCCAACTGAGATTACTCAGAATCCACTAGAGGTCTTTTATGTAAGTTCCAATAGATTAATTGCAATATCGCGTCCCGTAAATGGACATTTAGACCTTCAGCAAGAGATAAGTGCACTGCTCGCAGGCCCAACAAGCCAAGAGGCATTTATCGGAATTACCACCGATATTCCTGCAGGCACTTCAATTCGACAGGTCAAACAGACTCAAGGGACTCTCACAGTTGATCTTTCAGGAAACTTCGCCTTTATAAATGGGCAAAGTCAGATATTTGCAATTGCGCAGATTGTTTACTCGCTTACTCAAATTCCAGGCATAAATTCTCTGATTTTTGAGCTAAATGGAGTTGCCACTGACGTTCCAACCGAAAGCGGGACATTGGTATCCGGACCAGTCTCACGATTAGATTATTTTCAACTTTCCCAGGCCCCTCCAACAACGGCTAGTCCACCAACCCAGACCCCTCCAACAACGGCTAGTCCACCAACCCAGGCCCCTCCAATAACGGCTAGTCCACCAACCCAGACCCCTTTCACGAGAGGTTTCTAGTTGATGACCAAGAACGAGATACTTGCGGTAGAAGACGATGAAAGAATCAGTGCGTCGATGAAGCTTGCTCTTGAAGACGAAGGGTATATCGTCTCGACAATAAGTACGGCCGAAGAGGCCCTTGATTGTTTTGCAAACAAGTCGTTTGATCTTGTCTTGATTGACCTCATGTTGCCTGGGATGGATGGTTTTCAACTTTGTAGGACTATTAGAAATCGATCAGGAGTTCCAATAATAATTGTCACTGCGAGATCAGATTCTCACGATGTAGTCGGAGGTCTTGAAGCGGGCGCTGACGATTATGTGACCAAACCATTTGTGGTTAAAGAGTTGGCAGCTCGGATAAGGGCCCTCTTGCGCCGTGCACAAACTAGCGATGACTCATTAGAAATAGTGCGTATAGGAGATATTGAAGTGCGAGTTGCAGAAGGTGTTGTTACTCGCGAGGGTAAACCGATCCATCTAACTCGAACCGAGTTCCGCCTTTTATGCGAGCTTTCAGCCTCACCCAATCACATATTTAGTCGAGAACAACTGCTTGAGAGGGTATGGAGTTACGATTATTTTGGCGATGGACGTCTTGTCGATGTGCATATTCGACGCTTACGAACAAAAATAGAAACAGATCCCGCCAACCCTCAGCTTCTCATTACAATGCGGGGACTAGGCTACAAACTGGTTCTGTGATAGTTGCTTCGACTTCCAGGCCAAAAAGAAGATTTGGTTTTTCCAAAGTTCGCCCTGGAACCCCTGGGGAGTTGCCACTACAATTTCGAACTCGTCGTTTTGGTATGCGAGCATGGCAGGTAACCGGTTTTGCTTTGGGGGCCTTGATACTTTCCGTGATTCTATCTTCTTCAGCCTATGAGCTTGTCAGGAACTTAGCTTTACGCTCTGAGCAAAGTGCAGATCTGCGACAAGCCTATGTTTCTGCAAGCTTGGTGAATGCGGGACTGCGCACCAGCACTCCTAATATTGTCGAGATTCTAAGCGGGTTAGAAGTACCATCTGGATCGACACCATTCTTATTTTATGATTCGAAATGGTATTCGACCTCACTTCAAGCTGGGCGTAACGTAATACCAGTCGATCTACGACATATAGTTAGCAATAAGTCACCTGCGTTTCAAAGATTCATCCTAAATTCAAAAGTGTCAATGGCAGTGGGAATCCCATTAGTTGCAAGCCACTCTTACTACTATGAGATCTTTAGCTTTTCAGATTTAGAACGAACCCTTCGTCTTCTGACTTATTCATTAGCACTGGCCTCAGCCCTTACAACCTTAGCTGGTGCTGCAATGGGTTTGTGGACCTCCCGCAGACTTCTGGCACCACTTGAGGAAATTGCAAATGCAGCAAGCGAGATCGCAAAAGGAGACTTTGAAACACATCTCGTAACTAATGACTCAGACCTCCTTGCGCTAGCTTCTTCTTTTAACTCAATGGTAGATGCACTTAAGAATAAAATTGCACAAGACGCGCGATTTGCTTCTGACGTTAGCCATGAGCTTCGTTCGCCCCTCACAACTATCCAAAACTCCCTTGAGATAATAAACCATCGCAAAGATGAAATGACCCCGAGAACGCGACAAGCGTTCGAATTTCTGGTGGATGAAATAGCTCGGTTTGATCGACTCGTTCAAGACCTGTTGGAGATTGCAAGCTCGGATAGTACGTCGACAAATTTGGTAATGGAGGATCTAGGCACTTTTGAACTATTGGAAAATTGTTTTCGTTCAAATCGTTCTTCAGGATTTATATTGGATATAAGTGCCCAGCTCTCAGGTACTCGAATCTATGCTGACAAAAGGAGATTTGAGCGAATCATTGATAACTTAGTGGAGAACGCCTCAAAATATGCTGGAGGGTTGGAGAGAGTTCGAGCTTTGAGAGTCGGAGACTCTCTACGACTTCAGTTTGAAGATAGAGGTCCGGGCATTCCTGACCACGATAAAGTCCGAATATTTGACCGCTTCGCAAGAGGATCTGGCCGTGACCGGCGTATGCTTGGTCGCGGTACCGGTTTGGGTCTATCTATTGTCCAAGAACATGTCAGGACTCACAGAGGTCGGATTTGGGTTGAAGATCGCAACGAAGGAGGAAGTATTTTTGTTGTCGAACTTCCCCTTCAAGTTGGACAAGATGTTCTATGGGAGACGACCTTTGAGACCGGGGCTAGCGTTGACGAAGTCTCTTGATAGGCTTAGGCCCGTACCACTTCCTTTTCCTCCGACGAAAGGTCGTCTCCCGATAGAAATTCAACAGCTTCATCAAAATCATTGACCATGGTAACAAGTCGATCAAACCCGGTCATTTTGAGGAGCTTAGAAACGTTAGGTTTGGCAGAGCAGATAGCTAGTTTGCCGCTTTGCTCTCTTGTGCGGTGAACGGTCCCAATTAGGGCGCCTAACCCAGTTGAATCAAGAAATGAAATTCCTGAAAGATCAATGAGAAGTTTGGAACCATAATCAAGACTGGCAAGTGATTCACGGAACGCCGCAACTGTGTAAGAGTCTAACTCACCCTCCGGCTTGCAAATCTGAAGCGAGTCACGGTCAAAAAGAGCAATTTCTAACACATATATATGATGCGCAGATATCGAGATCTTATGCCAGAGATTTTGGCTGTTTTATTGTTGCGATTTAGTTACTAAACTGTAACATTTTCAAAATTTATATCGAAAACTACCTAAAGTGACCAGAATCTTGCTGGCAGCGGCAGCGGCAGCGGCAGCTGCCAGGCCCCCCGTAGCCGTATCCGTTGCTGCAGCGTTCCCCGCAGCGGTAGCCCCGTATCCGTTGCTGCAGCGCCATCCGTAGCACCAGCCCCAAGGCCCCCGAGGCTATGATAGAAAATTATTCTTGAACTAACTCAATGAGGGTGCCAAAGGAACCTTTAGGGTGGACGAAGGCAATCGTAGTTCCTCTTGATCCTGGTCTGGGTTCACTGTCTATCAAGCGACCACCAGCTTTGGCTACCGAATCTATGGCTTGTTCGCAGTTAGCAACTCGATACCCAATATGATGAAGTCCTTCCCCTTTGCTTTCAAGAAACTTTGCTACCGGAGAATCAGGCCGAGTAGGGGTTAGGAGCTGAATATATGAATGAGCAACTCGGAGCAATGCCTCTTCGACTCCATCTTTTTCAACTGTCTCGCGATGTTCAACGTGGCAATTGAATGCTTGGGAATAGTAGTCAATCGCTGCATCTAAGTCATTTACCGCTATCGCGATATGATCAATTTCAGTAAGTTCCATCAGAATACCTCGAGGGGACTGTGGCTTGAAGCCGTCAACGTAGTCATATCATTGCCTTCTAAAGGTAGTTATTTTGTCTTCACCAATCTTATTCCTAAGATTAGTGTCCAAGATTCCAAGTCCTTCCCGGGGGGCGAGACAAAGTACTCCGATTTTCCCCTCGTGCAAATTATGGTGAACTTGGTATGCAGCCTCACCAGTTTTCTCAAGTGGGAAAACTGCTGAAAGGATCGGTTGTATTGCGCCGCGACCGATTAGCCGATTAGCTTCCCAGGCCTCTTTATAGTTAGCAAAGTGGCTAGATTTGATTGATTTTAGTTTCATCCACAAATGACGATTGTCATACTCAATCATGTAACCGGAAGTAGCGGCACACGTGATAACGGTTCCGCCTCTTTTTGCTGCAAAAACTGACGCACCCATAGTTTGACGGCCAGGGTGTTCAAAGACGATATCAGGATCTTCACCGACTAGTGATCTAATATCTTTGCCAAGTCGTCTCCATTCTGATTCATCTTGGGTATTTTCGTCTTTCCAGAACTTGTACTGTGCCTCATTTCTATCGATCACATACTCGCAACCTAAGGCGTTGAGAAGCTTTGCTTTGTCATGCGAGGATACAACTCCAACTGGGATACCTCCACCATTGAGGACATATTGGACAGCATATCCACCTAATCCTCCAGTTGCTCCCCAAATCAGAACAATATCGCCCTGTTTCATAGCAGCACCATTATGTGAAACTAGCATCCGGTATGAAGTTGAATTGCATAAAGCGTTACAAGCTGCCTCTTCCCAAGTTAGATGCTCGGGTTTGGGCATTAGCTGATTAGCTTTAACCAAAGCCATTTCTGCCAGACCGCCAAAGTTCGATTCGAATCCCCAAATTCGTTGATTTGTGGCAAGCATAGAATCATCGTGAGACGATGGATCCTGATCGTCAACGTAATTGCAGTGGATTACTACCCGATCACCAGGTTTCCAATTTCTAACCGCAGAACCGACCCTAAGGACCACACCACTAGCATCGGATCCGACAATGTGATAGTCAAGATCGTGGCGAGCACCCCACTTGGATTCTTTACCAAGCCTTTTCAAGAAACCAAAAGTAGGTAACGGCTCAAAGATAGATGTCCAAACAGTATTGAAGTTTATTGCTGATGCCATCACGCCAATATAGGCTTCATCAGGTGCCAGCTCGGGGGTTGCAACCTCCTGTAGATGCAAGGACTTCCTCGGATCCTTAGCATTGGATGCCATTGAGTCAAACATCGCTACGTCGCTTTCCCTAACAACTATGGCTCTGTAGGAGTCGGGAATTTCAATTGACTCAAAGTCTTGAGGAGTTGCCTGCGATTCAATTGCCGCTAAAAAATCTTTCATCTAAGAAAATTTAGCTTGATTAGGTACGAATTTGCTAGACGAGAAGTCTAGCTAAGCGTAGATATTTACTGAAAGATAGAGCCTGTCCAGCTAAGCGTAGGTATTTACAGCAGATGAAGCCTGGTTAGATACACCATTCAAACCAGCAGCCGTTCCGCCAGCATCAAGCGTTGCAAGGGCTTGTCCGGCACTCAGAGCTGGATTGTTGGTACCCCCCATGGAGGCAACATTAGACGCTAGATTTTGTTGAAGCTCCAAAGCCAGCTGGAGCGCTCCCGCAGCAGCACTTGAACTTACTGAACTCATTTTAGCTTCTCCTTATGCACTTATCGGCCCTCACCTCATATATTAGCAAAAAGCCTACATCTTTTTTCAATCATATTCCTTTTATGGCTTCGGGAAGTTCAGAGCAAAACTTGAGAATCTTTATTATCTTGATTGTTCCCTAGCGCGTTGGGGCCACAGTCCCCTCGACCTCAAAGCGGCCTGAGCGGTCCGAGCGGTCCCGAAAGAGGAAACCTGCGCTTTTTGGCGCTACACTAGCCACTGTTGGGCTAAAAGTGCTTTTACCCAATATTTGAGGACAATAGTTGATAAAGAAAAGAGGAATTTGATGCCCGGGTCAGTAATTCTTGGAGGAGCTAGGACTCCGGTGGGGAAGCTTTCAGGAGCTTTTGCAAGCTTTACGGCAATGGAACTTGGGGGTTTTGCCATAAAGTCTGCTCTTGAGAGGAGTGGAGTTGCACCCCAAGACGTTGACTATGTTTTTATGGGGCATGTAATCCAAGCGGGCGCTGGTCAAATAACCGCTAGGCAAGCAGCAACTAAGGCGGGGATACCAATGACTGTCGCTGCAACCACCGTTAATAAAGTTTGTCTCTCTGGTCTGAATGCGATATATCTTGCCGATAAACTTATCTCGTCAGGAGAGTGTGACATAGTTGTTGCGGGTGGGATGGAATCGATGACCAATGCCCCTTACTTGCTTGACGGCGTCCGGGCGGGTCTGAGAATGGGTGATTCAAAGGTGGTTGACTCAATGATGCACGATGCACTTTTTTGCGCTTTCGATATGTGTGCAATGGGTGAAGGTACGGAAAAGTACACCGCATCAAAAAATATTTCTCGGCAACGTCAAGATGAGCTTGCTGCATTGAGCCATGAGCGGGCCTCGGCCGCTATAAAAGAGGGGAAGTTTCAAGATGAGATTGTGGCCGTCGAAGTTCCGCAGCGCAAGGGAGATCCGATTGTAATAGATACCGACGAGGGAGTTAGGCCTGGTACAACCATAGAGAGCCTCTCTGCACTAAAGCCAGCTTTTGACAAGGCAGGAACTATTACAGCGGGTAATGCTTCACAGATCTCAGATGGTGGGGCGTGCGTAGTTGTCGCATCTAAATCGGCCGCACAAAAACTCGGCCGCACTCCACTTGCAGAGATAATTGGCTACGGCCAGGTTGCTGGTCCCGATGCCTCATTGTTGACCCAGCCTTCCAGGGCAACAAGGGCTGCCCTAGATCAGGCCGGACTTTCAGTCGGACAGGTAGATCTTTTTGAGATAAATGAAGCATTTGCTGCAGTCGGTATTGCATCAATGGACGATCTTGGAATTACCTCAGAAGTAGTTAATGTAAATGGGGGAGCGATTGCCATTGGACATCCCGTAGGAATGTCCGGTACTCGTATAGCTCTAACACTTGCGCTTGAACTAGCTCGGCGAGGTGGAGGTGTCGGAGTTGGCTCGCTGTGTGGTGGCGGGGGCCAAGGCGATGCAATTGCCCTGAAGGTTTCTTAGAACGAGTAACGGCCTGACGGGTCATTGACCGAAATCGACGGCTAAGCCGACGACTTTAGTCGTGGGTCAAGGATCGTTAGCGGTGTCTTTCTCCGCCCAGTCGCTTAGCGTTTAAATCCGGCTGTTTCTTCTCTAAGCTTGCGTTGGATAACAGGCTCGGCTGGTACCGGAGGTAGAGGTAGCTCCAATCGTCTGGATGTTGGAGTTTTCTGTCCGGTCTTAGGTGGGGTATTAGCTGATTGGCGTTCATTTGCCTGATCATCGTCAAAATCCCCAGGTCCCGCTCGCCCTTTTGAGGTAAGCACCGGCACCCTTTTCTTTACTGTGACAGTCTTGGGAGGCATTCGAAAGGTTCTTTGAGCTTCGCACAGTGGCACAGCAATTATGACTGCAAGTACAAAAAGCCCCAGGGCTAGAAGGGGTTGTATGACAAGGACCATTACTATCACGACCAGTGCCGCCCATAAGTAACTAAAAAGGCGCCCATAAACATCGGTAATCGGTTCATCTTGCATAGCGTCCTCCATAACGCGGAAGCCTTACCAAACTCCAACCACTATTGTACCCCACCAGCCTTATAGTTGGCTAGTGGCAATTACTTGCGAGTTTTGGACCGAGACTATGGGTTAGATTCCAGTATTCGCCGGCCAATTAGTGCTTTGCCAAGGGTTAGTTCATCAGCATATTCCAAATCTCCACCTACGGGAAGCCCACTGGCGATCCTAGTTACTTTCACTCCCAAGGGAGCAAGTAACCGTGAAATGTACATTGCGGTAGCCTCGCCTTCCATGTTTGTATTGGTTGCTACAATCACTTCTTGGACGTTTTCCCGATCAATCCGGATCAACAACTCCCTTAGACGAATTTGATCTGGACCTATCCCCTCCATTGGGCTAATAACTCCTTGGAGTACATGGTAAGTACCGTGGAATTCCCTGGTTTTTTCTACTGCAATTACGTCTTTGGGCTCTTCTACTACACAGATCACTGAGTGATCCCTAGATGAATTCGTACAGGTAGAGCAAAGATCACCTAAGGCTATATTGAAACATCGCGTACAGATCGTAACTGATTGAGTCGTATGCACAATAGTCTCAGCCAATTTCTTGGAGAAGTCTTTAGGGATTCTCAATAGGTAGAATGCAATCCTCTGTGCCGACTTTGGCCCAATTCCAGGAAGTTTATTTAGCTCATCAATCAGTTCTTGAATTGGATCCAGAAAAGCCGACAAGTCACATCCTTTGAGTAGAAATTGATACCAGTCCTGCCGAGTTTATATCAATTGTCGTTAGTAGTTTGTGAAATCTCTACTGAATCAGGGAAATCCTTTAAGAAAATTTCTGTGGCATTGACACTCGCTTGGTTCTCGTCGAGATATTGGTCCAAAGAAAGACTGTATTCTTCACTTTCTTCAAGAGGTTCTGTGGACTGGTTGGCAGCAGATACATCATTATCAGATATGTCTCTAGTAATTGCTAAATCAATATCTACTCCGAAGAAGGACGTCAGTGCATTGCGTACTTCAGAAATAGATTCTAAGCATTTCTTCTCGTACGCGACTGAAGGTACAGCGAAAACAGTTGTACCCGGTTCTGACTCTACAAATCGACAATACTGGAAGCAAGAGCGGGCTTTGGTTCCAAGTGAAGCCAGGATGCCATTGCCCCAAGCTAGAGTCATTTCGTCACGCGAAGGATAGTGACTTTCAGACACGGCAGTAACGTTGTTATCGGGGGGTCTTTCAGACACGGCAGAAATGTTGGTGTCGGGGGCGCTGGAAGGCATGATGCGGTTTCCTCTCCCGTATCGTTCTGTCAACCTTTGTGTCGCAGAGCGTGGCGACGAAGAGGGTTTTAGAATAGTTGCTTCACTTGATTTTATTTTCAGATCAGACGGTTTTGGAGAAGATGAATACCTACTATCTATAGTATCGGATGTTGATGTATTGGATCTAAGCTGGCCAGATCTTTCGGGACCTTGAGAGTGAAGCTGACCTGACGACTCGGGACCTGGAATAGTTCGTGGCCCACTTGGTGACTCGGGACTTTGGGTGTTTCTTGGCCCACTTGGTGACTCGGGACCTTGGGTGTTTCGTGGCCCACCACGTTCGAGCTTGTCTAGCCTTTCTACAATAGATTCAAGCGAGGTATCTAACTCTGGATGGCTCGCACGAACTAGGGCCACTTCAAGAGTTATTCGCGGGTCAACTGACGATCTCATATTTACCAAAGTGGTGCCAATTATCTCCATCGTCCTCACTAAAGTGGCAAGACCAGCTCGTTTCGCTTGCAGGGCAACCTCTGACTTCTCATTGTCTTCGAGTTCAACTAATTCCGGCGCAAATATTGCGAGGAAGCCATTTCTCATTCTTTCAAGAAGTTCAGTAGCAATTACTTGGGGGTCAAATCCTTGGTTGATGGTTTCTGCAAGCTTCAGCAGTACCTCTTTAGTATCTCGTGCTAAGATAGATTCAACTATAGCTTGCAAACAAAGCCCAATATCTTCTACTACACCACCTGTACTTGCCTGGTCCAGTGCCGATAGTGCATCTCGCGCTGATCCTCGGGCCCTTCGAATCACTGAAGCAACCATTTGATTATCAACCGATAGCTCGGCCTGTGATATGACTTGAGCTAGCAAGGAATTGATTACATCTGAAGCAAGAAGATGAAATTCGAAATGCTGAGTACGTGAGCGAATTGTCGGAAGAACTTTTTGAGGGTCGGTTGTTGCCAGAATGAAGACCACTCTTGAAGGGGGTTCTTCCAAGGTTTTAAGCAATGCATTGGAAGCCGAGGTAGATAGCATGTGGACTTCATCAATAATGTAGACTTTCCATTTGCCTGGAGTAGCAAGAGCTGAACGAGCAACTAGATCTCTCATTGCGTCTACTCCATTGTTGGAAGCAGCGTCGAGTTCGTGTACGTCGAGTGATGTGCCCTGCGCTATAGAGAGACAGGAATCACATTTGCAGCAGGGTTCGCCAGCTTTAGGCTTTAGACAGTTTAGGCCTTTAGCAAAAATACGAGCTGTAGAAGTTTTCCCAGTGCCGCGAGGTCCACTAAAGAGATAAGCATGGCCTACTTTATTTGATTGGACTGCGCCCTTTAGCGCATGGGTGACATGATCTTGACCAAGTACATCAGAAAAAGTTGCGGGACGGAACCTTCGATAGAGAGATTGATATTCTTGTGGCACCGCACCAAAGCCTAACACGAAGTTTCCCGTGCTCTCAGGTACGTGAGAGTTCCCACCAAGGAGTACCGGACCTTGGGTTGTGGCATCCAACTTTCTCCCTTCAGCGCGAGAACCAGATTGGCTGCGGCACACAAGAATGTCCGTTGAGAGCTGCTGCCTTCCGACCCTGACCCGGTTCACGGATTCTTGTTGCGCAGGACCCAGTTCTCGCGCTCATTGGAGAAGATAGGAAATACCTAGCGAATTGCTGGTATTGTTCTTCTCAAATTGTACGGTAAAAACTCTACGAAGGCAGAATAACCCAAAACCATGGAGGAGTGCGAGAGTGGCCGAATCGGCACGACTGGAAATCGTGTGTCCTGCAAGGGACCGTGGGTTCGAATCCCACCTCCTCCGCCAGTGTCCAATTGGGAAGAGTTCGATCTTTCCTAGCCTCGGCGGGCCCGAGGCCGGTAGGCGCTGGCCTGCCCTAGACGAGGGGAGAGTTGATTGTGGATCCTGAGCGCTACCTTGATCCGATGGGTGAGGCGATAAATGAAGCAAGCAAGGCGCTTGTTCACGGAGACGTTCCTGTGGGTGCCGTTGCCCTCCTCGACGATAAGATAATTGCCCGGAGGCACAATGAACGTGAAATGCGCCAAAATCCGATTTCACATGCTGAAATTCTCTTGCTTGAAGAGCTAAGTGGGAGCTTTGCGTCCTGGCGCCTTGAGGAGATAACAGTTGTTGTAACTCTAGAACCGTGCTTTATGTGCTGTGGAGCTCTAATGGCTGCAAGGGTGAAAAGGTTGGTTTTTGGCGCATTTGATCAGAGTGGAGGTGCATGTGGCAGTCTCTATAACCTCTGTTGTGATCCACGGCTCAATCACGAGATCGAGCTGATCTCGGGAGTTAGAGAGCTTGAATGTTCAGCGATATTGACTGATTTTTTCCAAAAGCGGCGTCTTGGGTGCTAGCCTATCAAGCTGAGATATCAGCTAAACGATAATTGTAAGGAACTTCCCCAAGAATGAACTCCCGTGGATAAGCTAAGCGGCCTTGACGCCGCATTTCTGTATCTTGAGACGCCCAGCCTCCATATGCACGTATCAATGGCGGCAATCCTCGACCCAACAACTGTTCCAGGTGGTTATACCTTCGAAGGAATGAGGAACTTCATCGGTTCCAGAGTGCCGTTAGCACCTTTGTTTCATCGAAAGATTGCCGAAGTTCCATTCCGACTCGGTCATCCTTACTGGGTCGATGATGAGCACTTTGACTTGGATTACCATGTTCGCCGAGCAGCCATACCGAGTCCCGGCAGCATTGAAGATCTTGCGCAGTTCGTCAGTGACGTCAACTCCCGTCAGTTAGATCGTTCTAGACCTTTATGGGAGATGTACTTTGTTGAAGGCCTCCAGGGTGGAAATATTGCAATGGTCTCAAAGATACATCATTGTACGATAGATGGAGTTTCTGGCGCTGAGCTGCTTGGTCAACTTTTTGAATTGGAGCCTAATTGTCCTCCTACTGAGATTCCTGACATCGTTGCAACCACCAGGCTTCCATCGGATGCTGAATTGATTGGTCAAGCTTTGCTTCAAAGGGTGACCAAGCCTGTTGCAATAACTAAACTTGCCTGGAAGACCGGGAAGTCTGTTTTAGATGTTCGAAAGCTAAGGCAACAAGCCACCACTGACTCTGCTAAAGCCGCGCTTCCACTAACTGCACCTCGAACCTCATTAAATGCTGCTTTAACACCTCACAGAAAAATTGCCTTTTCGTCGGTCTCACTTGATGATGTTAAACGCTTAAAGAATAAGTTAGGTTGCACTGTAAATGATGCAGTGTTAGCGATTTGCACTAGGGCGTTGCGAAGTTATCTTATTGAAGGTGATGAACTCCCAGAAACTCCTCTAGTTGCCACAGTACCGGTATCTGTTCACCATCATGGAGAAGATATTGCCGGGATAAACAAGGTCTCCGGGATGTTTGTGGGTTTGCCTACATATGAACCTGATCCATTGAAGGTAGTTGAACTAATCAAGGAAAGTACTAAGGGTGCCAAGGAAGAGCACAACGCGCTTGGTGCGGATTCATTGCTTAATTGGGCAGAGCATGCAACTCCTACGGTTTTCAGTGCAGCAGTTCGCGCTTACACTCGCTTGAAACTTTCCGAAAGACATCGGCCTGTCCAGAACCTGGTTATCTCAAATGTTCCAGGGCCGGATTTTGCACTGTATTTCGGGGGAGCTGAGTTGGTGGCTGGATTTCCACTAGGACCACCAATGGAGGGCGCCGCACTAAATGTTACAGTTATGAGTTATCGAGGTGTATTGAATTGGGGTCTAGTAGTAGGGGCTGAGGCAGTTCCCAAGGTTTGGGATATTGCAGATTATGTTCCAAATGCGCTTGATGAACTTCTAGCGGCAAGTGGGCTGGAACCGGCCGTTCCAATGGGTGTCACTGAACATCGTAGAAAGCAGAGTAAGAAACGCCTCAGTAAATCGAGTGGAGCAACGAGTTCCGAATAGTATTTTTCCGATTCAGAACCGAATCTAGGGTCTTATCTTTCGGTTTGGTAGCTGGGCCTTCGAAACGATTAGGGTATTGGACGGAGGGATGCGAGAGCGGCCGAATCGGACGGTCTCGAAAACCGTTGTGGCGCAAGTCACCGTGGGTTCAAATCCCACTCCCTCCGCCGACAGAGCCCATAGGCGGGAGCAGTAAGCACTCCCGCCACGGGCACGAATAGGAAGATCGGGATCTTTATATCAAAAAATCGATTTGAAAAAGTTATTTTGGATACTTGATGAGGTAGGCCATGATTGTAATCCTTGCGGAAACGCTGTACTCGCACTTTCTTCTTGAATTTCAGCTGAAAGTTCTTCGATATCAATCTTGATTATCTCATCGTGTATAGATAGATACCGAGAAAGTTGGGCGATATGACCAGCTGGTTGCAAACTAGTATGTTCAGTTATGTTTGATTTATCCAACGATATTTTAGTTGAAGTGAGAACTTCTGGTCGGCCGAATGCGAGTGCAGTTCGAAATCTTGGGTTTCTAGTTGATACTGGGCCAAATAGGTCTGGCGAAATTTTAGATGATACCGCGATGCAAACCCTAGTTCCCGCAGCCGCTTTAAGAAGTTCGCTGGAGGCTGATTCGTGCAAATAGATTGTGTCGTCGATTCGAACGTGAACTGCAACCAATACATGGGGCTTTGACCCTCGGACAAAACCTACGTGACAAAAAGGGGCTGAATCGAATACACAGTAAATCTGAGATCGTTCAAACGCATAGGGATCTACTCCTTCAAAGTGTACAAATTCTTCTTGCTCATCAGCATATGGTTTCACTTGCTCAAGCTTAGCTTGCTGGAATTCGGTTATCGTTGAGTATGCTATGATGTAGCACATGGAACGTATAGGTGTAAGGGAACTTCGCCAGCACGCGAGCCGCTACTTGGCCAAAGTGGCAACTGGGGAATCCATCGAAGTGACCGATAGAGGTCGCTTAGTTGCCCTATTGGTCCCTTGCCCTAGCGATCCCTGGAAGGAACTCGTGGCTAGCGGGCGGGTTATTCCTGCGGAAAGTGGTGAAGGTATTCTTGAAGAAGCTCCAGTCGACTATGGGACTGACGCTACTAACGAACTTAGAAAAATGCGGGCGGAGATCACGCCCGCCTTAATTTTGTGCTTCTGAGTGCGAATGGGATGAGTGCGCATGGGATGAGTGCGCATGGGATGAGTGCGCATGGGACGAAGAAGTCTCCAGCCAACGACGAAATCCAGCCGCATTGGAATGAATTCCGTTTAAAGTTTCCAATTTTGTGACTATTTCCGGATCAAGTCCTTCGGTAGAAACTGAGAATTTAGTTTGGAGAGCTTGGGCTATATCTTGTCCAGCTTGAAAGGCGCGTCGGGCTTCATCTGCCCACAACGACAAGGTCTCTCCGGCCTCTTGGAGGATATCAAGCGGAGCACCTGGTACTAGCCCATAGTGAGCTAAGCACAGACCAACGGGACTCCGATTTGCAAACTTAGAGAGAGAGTGAAGTGCAAGGTCTAAGTCAAAGTCAGGCGGCGGAGTGGATGGGCGTAGTATCCCAGCGTCAGGTAACCTCACTCCAACTGCGTCACCACAGAAAAGTAGCCCCGATAAAGAGTCATGAAGTGCTAGATGGTGCTTGGCATGTCCGGGGGAGTCAACTGCTACAAGTTTACGGTTAGGAGCAATTTCGATAGCTTCCAAATCTCCCAATATTTTTATACGTTCTGGAGGGGTTGGATCTAAGCGACCATATAGGGAATCAAGCAACTGACCATAAACTCTCGATGCCGAGTCAACCAACTTAGTTGGGTCTTGGAGGTGGCGTGCACCTTTCTCATGGACGTAAATTGTGGCATTGGGAAATGCCCTCGCAACGTCGCCAACTCCACCTGCGTGATCTAAGTGAATATGGGTTACTACGACACCAGCTAAGTCCTTAGGACCAATTCCTAATAGATCTAACTCGGAAATCAAAGTTGCAACTGAGCTTTGGCTTCCTGTTTCAATTAGGACCGGTGAAGTACCTCCCAAAAGGTAGCCCGCGGTAATGCGTTCCCATCCTCCGAGTAGGGTATCAATTTCGATTACACCATCTCCAATAGTTTTAGACATGCTACAAAGATTAGCTCAGTATCTTCAAAGAGGATTTATGTCAATAATAACTTTCACATCATCTGGCTTATGATCGATCGCTTTAGGCCAGTCATCTAGCGGAACTCGCCTCGAAATCAGCCGTTCTAGCCATTTAGGATCTGCATTTGCTAGTGCCTTAGCACCCAGTTCATAATGAGTTTTGTTTGCATTGACCGATCCAACCACCGCTTCGTTTTCTAGCACCATATAGCGATTCAACTCACCTCCGTCGATTGCAATATTTCTACCGCCAGAGGACACCCCAGTCAGACAAACAACGCCACCTGCGCCAACGTGCTCCATAGCGTCAAATACAAGAGAGGGAACTCCAGTGCACTCTATTACGACATCCGGGCTTTCACATGCATCTCGAATCGAGCCCGTATGATAAGTTGCTCCTAGACTTGAAACCAGATCCGGCTTTAGCCCTTGGGTGACCTGGTCGATTACGTGGACCTCTAAACCCCTTTGAACACCCATCAAAGCTCCCATAAGTCCCACTGGGCCAGCACCGGTAATAATTGCTCGTTTAGGTTGCCAGGTTACCCGATTCCCAATCTTTTCAACGTGATCCCAAGCTTTTGCCAAAATCGTAGCTGGTTCAAGTAAAACCCCGGTGATTCCAAGGTTCGGGTCTACTTTGACCAGATGTTCTGGGCTAATTCTATAGCGTTCTCGACAAAAACCATGTAACTCCTTTATCCCATGTTCGCTATATTTACCATTACGGCACATGTCCCACTGACCAATAGCACAACTATAGCAAGGTTCTGGATCGGGCGTTCTTACAATACCCACGACGAGGTCGTTTGAAGTAAGACCACAATTAGGTGGAGCAGATAATATCCTACCAAGAGATTCATGACCTAACACTAAGCGCTCTTGCCCCGGTGGTGCCCAACCGTATGCCCCGGAAATTATCTCTATATCAGTTCCACATACACCTACGGCTATCGTCTCCACAAGAACCGAACCTTCCGATTCATCGGGTTCCGGCATATCAATGAGTTGAGCACTATCTTTCATAAGTGGTAAAACCGTGAGGGCCTTCATAGAGTATCTCCTTATATATATATCTTGGGCCCGCATTTCAGGCCCGCGTTTCAATTGTTTGGCGGGAAAACTAGCTTTTCAATAAATCAAAGGTTAATACGGTAACTATAATGCTATTGGTTCTAGCTTTTGCGTCGATCTGTATTACTTCGCCGTTCACCAC
This sequence comes from Actinomycetes bacterium, assembly GCA_021827485.1. Classification (GTDB taxonomy): domain Bacteria; phylum Actinomycetota; class Acidimicrobiia; order Acidimicrobiales; family JAKAVM01; genus JAKAVM01. The sequence continues at coordinate 5,687 of JAKAVM010000038.1, read as the reverse complement.
GAGGGGCTTTAGGCAGGGAGGGAACCACCCTGTGCCGACGAGGCCACTGGCGGTGATGTGAAATAATCCTTCGGGTTATCTGGGGCATCTGAATAGTATTTGTGCGCACGTCAGCAGCACAAAGGTCTTGGGAGAGGCTGTAAGCCGAATTAACCAGGGAAATGTGCGAAAAGGCCTGGGGGAAGTTTCCGACTTGGCGTTTAAGGACGGGATCGTATTCTTCTGAGAGTAGGCCGACATCATTTACCAAGCCTATGAGTCGCTGGAACATTTCGGATGCCTCTTGGTCACGACCAATCATAGATAGATTATCCACGTACCAGAATGAGCAAGCAAGAAATGCCCCCTCTCTACCAACCAGACCATCTACATCACTTGTCTTACTAGTATCGTAACGCAATATAAATCCATCCGACATCAATTGCTTGCCTATAACATCAACGGTCGAGATAACCCTGGGATCGCTTGGTGCCAAGAATCCTACTAAAGGAATCATCAAAACCGAAGCGTCAAGAGTTTCTGAACCAAAATATTGAGTGAATGCACCTAACTCAGAGTTATATCCGTTCTGACACACCTCATCGAAGATCTCTTGGCGAGTTTTCTTCCATTTATCAATCGGGCCTTGCATATCAAACTCCTCGACAGAGCGAACTGCCCTATCTAGGGCGACCCAAGCCATAACTTTAGAGTGAGTAAAGTGCCTACGAGGGCCTCTTACTTCCCAAATCCCATCATCGGGTTGCCTCCAGCCCCCTTCAAGATAGTCCAAAAGTGCCCTTTGTAGGTCTTGGGAGTCATCGTCGCCAGAAAGTCCTACCTTGCGAGCCTGGTGAAGTGCATCCATTACCTCTCCATAGACATCAAGCTGTAGCTGGTCAGCAGCGGCGTTTCCTACCCTTACGGGCTTTGAGTTTTCGTAACCTGCAAGCCATTCAACTTCAAACTCATCAAGTCTGCGTTCACCTCCAGCGCCGTACATTATTTGGATCTTAGATGGATCCCCGGCAACGGCACGGAGTAACCAGTCTCGCCAGGCCATAGCCTCATCGTGATACCCACCTATCATCAGCGCTTGAAGCGTAAAAGTCGCATCACGAAGCCAGCAATATCGGTAGTCCCAGTTGCGACTTCCACCAAGGGCTTCGGGGAGTGAAGTAGTTGCAGCAGCTACTATTCCCCCCGTTGGTGCATAAGTGAGAGCTTTGAGCGTAATCATTGATCTCACTACAAGGTCACGTAGCTCACCTTCATAAGTACAGATCTCGGACCACTCCGCCCAATGAACTTCAGTATCTTCGATTGCATAGATTGGATTTACCGGGCGCGGGGCTGGTTCATTTGAGGGATGCCAAGAGAGTACAAAAGGCAGTAATTGGCCTTCCGTTATAGTAAATTCAGCCACCGTCTTGAACTCTCGCCCGCTTACTTCAATTGGGGTCCAGAGGTCCACGGCATCAGGGCCAGCAATAGCAGAAAGGACACCATCGGTTTTGCGTACCCATGGAACTATTGAGCCGTAGTCGAACCTTAAGACAAGTTCCATTTCCATTTCAACCGAACCGCTAATACCCGTGACCATTCGAACGATTTGCGGGTTGGTCTCTCTTAATGGCATGCAATCAGTTATGCGGACTTTACCTGACGGCGTTGAAAAATCTGTTTCTAACACCAAGGTTCCAGGACGATAGCGCCGTGATGAGCAACTTGCTTGACCCTTAGCTGCTATCTTCCATCTTCCATTTTCGGGAGTACCTAATAGACTGGCAAAGCAGGCTGAAGAGTCAAATCTCGGTAAACATAGCCAATCAATTGATCCATCCGTGCCTACCAACGCGGCAGTATGGGTATCTCCAATCAAAGCGTAATCTTCAATACGTAGGGGCATAGCTATCCTTTCATCTGCTAGATACCCAAGCTGGGCAGATCTGCTTATATCCGCACCAATCGCAAAGTCGCGAGGGTTTGGTCTTAAAGTTGCCATTCTCGAAGTCCTGAGTAATAGCGCCCCAGGTATCGTGGACTCTTTGTTCAGCCGACTCTATATTATTTCGAGTTATTTTGTCGGTAATTTCTGTTTGTGAGTTTAAATAGAGTATTCGATATTCAGAGATTGCAGTATCGAGCTTTTCAAGCATAGCCGCATAGAGATAAGGTTGAGCCAAAGCGCCATCTTTGAAATTAGGATGTGGTACTTTACCAGTTTTATAGTCTGACACGATAGTATTATCATCCCTCGCTTCAAGTCTATCTATAAATCCCAAGACTGAAACTTCACCAAACCTAACTTCAACTCGCTTTTCTACCGCCAAGACCTGAACCGTCTTGGGATCTTCAATTGCAAAGTAGCCTTCTATTGAGTCCCATGCTTCTTTACGAAAAGCCACTGCCTGGCTGTTATCAAGTCCAAGGGCAATATAATCCTTGTTCTTGATAAACCAAGAGTCCCAGCGATTTCGAGCAATAGTCCGAACTTGATCTATTGTCCTCCCCGGTGAGTCATTAGTCATCAGATCCTCTAATATCGCATGAACGAAAGTTCCAATCAGCATTGCCCGCCCGGGAGGATCGGGGATTTTATCTATTTTTGCATATTCAAACTTCTTAGGGCACGACTCATAGGTAGCCATCGAAGAGTGAGAAAGATATTTCGGTAGGTCTTTTTGCAGACAATGCACCTGAAAATAGTAGATCAACTGTGAGACAAAACAGGAGTTTGTTCCGGCGATCACCTGAACCACTAGCAGTTTTGAGGCCTTTTGACGGGTATCAGCTAGCACTGTCGTACCTGTAAGCTATCGTGAATCTATGAACTCTATAGCGTCTCGCTGGTCGGACTATCTTTCTTGCCATGCCTCCTAGCCAAAAAGCTCGCCACAATCCAAGCCGAGATAAATCTGGTAAATCTGGTAAATCTGGAGACACACCTGGTCGGGTAACTAGCTCGATGCGGTCAAGTCGTACTTCCACTAGCTCGACAAGGTCAAGAAGCACTTCCACGTCAAGTTTTGGAGTTTCAAAGCGAGAAAGTCATGACGCATCCGGTTTCTATGATCGATTTACCATGCCTTCGATTAGCAACGATAGCGAGATAAACAGAACAGGTCTTTTCAATAAGTTATTCTGTGGCGATTCCCGGGAGATGTCTCAGATTGCGGATAAATCGGTTGGATTCGTAGTTACTTCCCCTCCTTATTTTGCAGCCAAAGAATACGAAGCCCAACTTGGAGTGCAAGGTGTGCCTTCCTCTTATATTGAGTACCTTTCGATGTTGCATGACGTATTCAAGGAGTGTCATAGGGTGCTTGAGCCAGGAGGTCGTATAGCGATAAATGTTGCCAATTTAGGACGTAAACCTTTTCGTTCGCTTTCGGCAGATGTAATACGTATTTTGGCAGATGATTTAGGGTTCTTGCTTAGAGGAGAAATAGTTTGGGTGAAGGGTGAAGGAGCTAGTGGAAATTGCGCGTGGGGATCATATGCTTCTTCAGCCAATCCGACATTACGTGATGTTTCTGAGCGAATCATTGTTGCTTCAAAGGACCGATTTGACCGAGCTTTGACGCGTAGCGAAAGGGCTAAGCTAGGGCTGCCTAATCAAACCACCATTTTAGCTGATGAGTTTAGGGAATTAACTCTTGACGTTTGGCGGTTTCAACCAGCTTCGGCTCGTAAAATTGGACATCCCGCGCCATTTCCAATTGAACTGCCGCGAAGACTCATTGAGCTATTCACCTATGAAGAAGATGTCGTTTTGGATCCATTTGTGGGAAGCGGACAAACTTGCCTTGCCGCCCTTGAGTGCAATAGATATTTTTTGGGTTTTGACTTGGTAGATGAATATGTTGAGTTGGCTCAGGCAAGAGTCAATGAGTACTTCCAAGGAACTAAAGCCAGTATGGAAGATAGGGATCTTCCAATTAGCAACCTAGCGCCCACCGAGCGGGGCAGGCCGCCGAGACATAAGAAAGATAGGGATCTTCGTGTCAGTCCAGCATGAGACTGCCATTTCTCAGTTTCAAGCTTCGTCAAGTAGACAGGGTCGCAGATTTGCTGAGCAGTGTGATGATCTCCTTCGCTCATATGGGTTTCAGTTATCTGACCGTGTAGTTCTAGCTCAAATTGGCGTAGAAATAGATCAAGAAGCAATAAGCCCACTAGGCACAAAGGTTTGGTTCGAATACAAGGGAAGTATACAGGGGAGTCGCCCAGGTCTTAGGCGCACTGATACAGTCAAAAAGGCTGTAGCAAACGGAGCACTCTTGCAAGCCATAGAGACTCATCCTCCATTTATTGTTTTGGCTTCCCACCTACCTGAGTCTGGATCGGCACTGGCAATGATTACTCAAGCTAAGATACTCGGATACATAAGCGATGTTATATGTGTCTACGACCCAGCCCAACTTGAAAAGTTGAAGCAACTTTAGTTCGGTTATCTAATTACTTTAGTCCCGTGGCATAATTTCGCTAGATTGAACCGTTCCACTTATTTACCGAGGCTTGCGGCCGATTACCAAAACCCGTGCGTTGAAGCGAAATTGTTCGCTAGGTGGTTCGCTTTCGACTTGTCTCAAGAGAGCGTCATATTCTGACGAACTGAGGGCGTTAGATGACACAAGCCTTTCTTTTGCTTCGCGAAGCTGTTCTAGCAAGAAGAATCGTTCTGGATCTTGGGGGGTTACTTTCCAATGCCTTGCTTCAGGTATTACGTTTACTGCCAATATTTCAAAACCATGGTTGCTCAATATAGTAGAGATTTTTCTACCTACTTTACGATCGCCCCCATAGCTTGACTGTTCCTTTTCGATTGCTCGGTGTAATTTCTTGAAAGCTTCAGTAGGCTCTGGATACGATAGGAAGAGTCCATCATCATTGTCACTTACGCATACAAATCCGGTGGGCTTAGTAACTCGCTTTATTTCTTCTGTCGCTTTATCAATATCATCTACAAATTGGAATACTTCTCGAACCATTGTAAATTCAAACATCGAATCGGGATATGGAATCGAGCAAATATCGCCCACCTCAAACTCAATTTGTGATCCACTTTCAAATATATCTTGAGCCGCTAGTGTTTCAGATAATGCTCTAGCGCCTTGAATGTACTTAGCGTCTATGTCGATCCCGTACAGCGCGACAGATAAGTTCGCCGCGAGTTCATCAATTAGCAGGCCATATCCAGTTCCAACGTCTAAGACACTGATATCGGCTGCAAGGGGAAGCATCGGCAAAACTGGGCGCCACGCCTTGTGCATCATCAAGGAGTAATCGAGAAGCACTTTACCCTGCCAGTAGTTGGTTTCCTGCATGAAGCTCCGAAAAGCAGCGTCAATTTTTTCTGATTTTGCATCATCAAGTGAAAAGGTCACAACCGTGAGTCTAATTGACATGAACGAACCCCTCAGTTCTTATACAATTAGACTAATCGGGCTCTTGGGGGTTTTCAGCTCGAAGTGAGGATGCCTAACGCACTTGATTGTAGGGGGACACCTTGATACGAGTAAAGCATCGGTGCATCTCCAAAGGGATAGATCGACCCGTCTGAAGCTACCAACCAATACCCTTTGTCATTAGACGTTGGCGAAAAGGCCACAATTGGTGCACTATAGGCAAACTTACCCTTGAAGCTCGGTGCATCTCCAAAGGGATAGATCGACCCGTCTGAAGCTACCAACCAATACCCTTTG
>JAKAVM010000009.1 GCA_021827485.1 Actinomycetes bacterium | reverse complement strand
GAGCGACGATTTTGCGCTTAGGCAGCTATTTTTTCGGAGAACGCCAACGGCCTGGCAAATTAGGTAATCATGCGGGGGAGTAGGCCAACGGCCTGGCAAATTAGGCAATCCTACTGGGGACTACGCCAACGGCCTGGCAAATTAGGCAATCCTACTGGGGACTACGCCAACGGCCTGGCAAATTAGGCAATCCTGCTGCTAGATTTCACTAAAAGGAAATTTCAAGGAGATAAATGGCTGCGACGATTTGGCATCGAGCAATGGTCTATTTGGGGCTGGTGGATGATGATGAGTTAGACGAACCTCGATACGCATCGAGGGGAGATGCATCGATGCCGCGTGGTCCAGTACGCCAGTACCCGAATAATAATTTAGCACTCCGTGGCGATAGCTCACCTGTCGGACAGGCACCCGGAGAAGCAGTTGTGACTCAGCATACAGCAAGGCCGACCTCGCTGCGTCCTATTGGGGGCGATGACGCACCAAGAATTAGCGCTATTAACCCCAAGTCCCAAGCCGTTCGGGCTGTTGTCCCCGAGCGTGCTACAAATGTCAATATTGTTATCCCCGAACGTTTCAAGGATGCCCAGAAGATTGCTGATAGCGTGAAAGCAAGTCAGCCAGTGATAGTGAACCTATTAGATGTTGACCGTGAGCTTTCACGCAGGATGATAGATTTTTGTTCCGGCGTTACCTATGCCTTAGGAGGAAGCATGGATAAAGTTTCAGAACAAGTGTTTCTAATAACCCCGCCTAATGTTGAAGTTTCTGCAGCAGAACGCATGAGATTGGAAAATAGGCAATATAAGTACTAATTCCCAGTGATTCATCTAAGGTAGAGGCCTCTCTGTCAAATGAATTTTTTGGGGCCAAGGGTTGCCAACCGTTTGAATCCTGGTGAACTGCATTACTTGTGTTTGAAAGCTAGACTCGTAGTAGTCCGGCGGAGAGAGAGTTAGTTAGTGGCCGTAATTGGTTTCGTGATAGATATAGTAGTGCTTGCAATAGTTCTGCAAGCGGTACTTTCCTGGTTCCCGTCTTATCCGGGTTCGGCGCTCTATCCAATCAAGTCATATCTCAACAGGCTCGTAGATCCGATTTATGCGCCAATACGTAAAATAATTCCTCCCATTCGCACTGGCTCTGGGATGGCCATTGATATTGCGCCGATGATTTTGATTCTTTTTCTACTTGTGATCCTCAAGCCGCTTTTCCCTTGAGTTGCCGTCAATGGCCGAACTCACCGTTGTCTTGAGTTGCCGTCAATGGCCGAGCCTGCCTTTGCCCGGACTTGTCGTCGAGCCCAGGTGCCTCGGGCTTGAACGGGTAATTTAAATTTTTCTAAAAATCTCATCATTGGATCGATCTGGGCAGTAATATCTGGTCTTGAAGCATATTGAAGTGCTAGAGTCGTCTGTCTTCGAGAAGGGAACCGATGGAAGTATCACCAAAAACACTGCGCGAGGTTGAGTTTCGCGAGAAGCGCCTCGGTGGGTATCATCCGGACGACGTTGATGAATTCCTAGAAAAAGTAGCGGTTGGAATTGAGGTATATCAAGAAAAGCTGCGACAGGCCAATGAGAGGATCAATCAACTTGAGCGTCAATTAGGTGAACTGTCAAAGCAAGCATCGCAACAAGCACAAAAAGATTCAACTTCTTCTTCCGCAACTGCTAAGCAAGCTGAAGAGGCCCTTAGAAGAACTCTAACCATGGCTCAGAAAACAGCCGATATGGCCGTTGCTGAGGCTAGACAGGAAGCAAACGATATAACTACTAAAGCTCGTCAAGAGGCGGCAGAGATTACAAACCGAGCAAAGCATGAAGCAGATTCCATTATTGAAAATGCTCGCGAAGGTTCAAGGCGGGCTGCAATGGATGCAGAGAAAGAAGCTAGGTCCTACATTCAAGAGCTGGATAACTCTAAGCGCATTCTGGAAGTTCAGGTAGGCCAGTTGCGAGACTTCATAGATGGGGAACACGCAAAGCTACGCCAGAATCTAAGTGGAGCACTCAAGATATTAGATGAGATTTCTCAATCAAAAAGCGAACCCCCGCAATTTATAGCTCAAGTGAAGCAGCCCGCTGAGACTGGCAGTACCCTTGCTCAAGACGGTGACGGTACGCTAGCTGCGCCGAATGTGGCACCGACTATAAAGAGTTCAGCGAGAGATGCGGTTCGGGAAATGTTGGCCGCAAGCGGTTCAACTCCTGTAGTCCCCGGCCCTAGTCCTAGTCCTAGTCCTAGTCCTAGTCCTAGTCCTAGTCCTAGTCCTAGTCCTAGTCCAACGTCACGCGATAGCTAAGAACTGGCCAAGTAGCAAGTTTCGGGGATTTTCTAAGCGCCCTTGCATCTAGCTAGCTTTGTCTATGAAGACTTCAAATGGGATCTCGTCATCGAGCACCCCAGAACCACAAGCCGGGTTTGAATCGTGCTGAGATGAGTTTCGATCTATAAACTCTAATTTACTTGCCAATGTCTCACTTGCAATATGCGAGGCAAAGTCAGTGAGTTGGTTGGCGATTTCGCTATCTATCTTGATTGACAAGTTGATTCTGTCGGCTACATGCAGCCCTATATCGCGTCTCGCCGTTTGCACAACTCTCACGATATCCCTTGCTTTTCCCTCATTTACGAGTGCGTCGGATAGGTGAAGGTCAAGTACTATGACACCTTGGTCGTCGAAAAGCGATCGCGAATTGGTCGGATCTTTGGGTTCGAGCATTATGTCATATTCTCCCGGAGAAAGTGTTGCTGGCTCTGTGACAAGCATGGAGTCGACAAGTTCCCATTCTCCTCGCTTTATGGCGTTTATGACGTGTTGCGTCTTGGGCCCTAATTTTGGTCCAATGACGGAGGGAACAACGGTTACCTTTTCACGAGAGTAATCTTCAAGTGATTGAGTAAAGATAACTTCTTTGACATTTATCTCATCTTCGATGAGCTCTTTGAATGAAATGAGTGACTCTGAATCTCGTGTTGCGATTACAATTGATGGAAGCGGGAGGCGTGATCGTAGTCTGTTAGCTTTACGGACTGAGTGGGCAAGGGAACATATCTCACGGATTTTATCCATTGCCGATACTAAGGCAAGATCAGAACCAATCGTTCCAATAGCTGGCCAGTCTGTCAAGTGGACGCTTCTTTCCGAGGTTAGACCTTTGTAAATATGTTCAGAAATCAAAGGCAGGAGCGGAGCCGCTACCTTTAAGGTAGTTACTAAAACGCTATAGAGAGTATCAAATGCATCTATTTTGTCTGATTTGAATTCAGATTCAATAGGCATCCAAAAGCGATCTCGGCTCCGTCTTATATACCAGTTGTTAAGTGCATCCATGAATGCAACGATTTGGGCAGCCGCCCCTGGGATATCATATGCATCCAAGTGGGCCGTTACCTGTTGGATCAGATTTTCACATTTTGATAAAATGTAGCGATCCAGCACACCTTGCTGATCGGTTCGAAATCTTGCTCTAATTCCATCGGTATTGGCATAGAGAGTGAAAAAATACCAAGCATTCCAAATTGGATTTATGACTTGACGGATAGACTCGACTATTGCTGCACGTTCAACTACTAAGTCATTGCCACGAAGAATCTGGGAAGACAGTAGGAACCATCTCATCGCATCGGCTCCCAGGGAGTTGAATACTTCTTCGGGGTCTGGATAGTTATTGAGGCGCTTAGATAGCTTACGGCCATCAGATCCAAGCACGACACCATGTGCAATGCAGTTCAAGAATGGGGGCTTATCGAATAGTGCTGTTGCCAATACGTGTAAGGTATAAAACCAGCCTCTAGTTTGCGCTGTGTATTCAACTATGAAGTCAGCTGGGAAATGAGATTCAAATTTTTCAATATTCTCAAAAGGATAGTGGAGCTGCGCAAAAGGCATTGACCCTGATTCAAACCAACAATCGAGAACGTCTGGAACTCGGCGCATCATGGATAGTCCCGATGGGTCATCTGGATTTGGACGCACTAGCTCGTCGATAGCCGGACGGTGTAAGTCTGAAAGTTTGACCGAAAAGTCTCGCTCAAGCTCTTCTAGGGATCCATACACGTCGATACGGGGGAACTCGGGGTTGTCACTTTTCCAAACGGGAATTGGGGCACCCCAAAATCTATTACGGCTAATCGACCAATCCCTTGCCCCTTGGAGCCACTTGCCAAAAGAACCATCTCGAACATGAGACGGTATCCAGTTGATTTGTTGATTGAGTTCAAACATACGGTCCTTGATGGCAGTTACTTCTACAAACCATGAACTCATAGCACGATATATAAGGGGAGTGTCGGTTCGCCAGCAATGTGGGTATTGGTGAAGATAAGAGTCATGGGTAACTACAATATTGCGAGACTTCAAATCTTTGATTACTCGAGGATTTGCGTCAAAAAC
>JAKAVM010000096.1 GCA_021827485.1 Actinomycetes bacterium | reverse complement strand
ACTAAGAGTCCTTGCGTCTACCCCAGGGCCTGGGGCATGCCGGTCTAAGACCGGTGCTCGTGGAAGTCCACCTTATGTGGCAACGAGAACTTCTAAAGTTTCAGGCAGCGTAAGTTGTCGCCACTAAAGGGAATCCCACGACTTTAGTCGTTGGGAGGAGGTCAATTCGACACAAATTGGCCACTCCAACTTGTATTGGGTCTAAAGTTGTAGAGTGGGAGAGACTATGGATCATACGCAATTGCCACCTAAGAGTACTCCCGCGCTATCTACTCCCCCGTCAGACCTAAATGAACGGCTCGGTTTCAAGCAAAACCAAAAAGTCCTCATAATAAACTGTGATGATTTAGGTTCAACCCAAGCGGCTAATTCCGCTATCTATGAATCTTTGAGGAATGGACCAGCGACAAGTGCGACCCTCATGGTGCCATGCCCCTGGGCCCGAGGTGCCGCTAGCGAGTTTAGAGGAGAAGATGTCGGAGTTCATCTTACGCTCAACTCAGAATACGATCTCTACCGTTGGGCACCGATTACCCAAGCTCCCTCCTTGCTAGACGGTGACGGTGGTTTTCCTAGAACTTTAGAGGATGTCTGGGACCACGCAGATCTAAGCGAAGTTAGGCGAGAGCTAAGAGCACAAATTGAACGAGCAATTTACTGGGGCTTTGACGTAAGTCATATTGATTCACACATGGGTACTCTCCAGTTGAAACCAGAATTCTTCGATGTCTATCTTGATTTGGCAATCGAATTTCAACTTCCATTACGGCTTTCAGGTCGCTGGAGTGAGAAACTCGTTGGCTTTCCTTTTCGACAGCTTGCCGACCAAGAAGGTGTTCTAGCACCAGATGAACTAATTCTTGTTACCGCGCCCGGAGGGGTGGGTACTCGTTCAGATTTAGAGGTTGCACTTGCCAACCTGCGAGCTGGAGTAACCGAAGTTTATGTGCATCCAGCACAAGATACTCCCGAAATTAGAGCTACGGGAAGTGACTGGCCTGCGAGAGTCGATGACTACAAGATGTTAGTTCATGAAAACTGGATAGATCAGATGTTGGTTGAGAATGACATTAAATTGATCGGCTACCGAGAGTTACGTTCTCTAATGCGCAATGGCAACTAAGGCAAGTAAGTTGGCGAATTATACTTTGATGACTGTTCACGCTCATCCAGACGATGAGTCGTCCAAGGGTCCTGGTACGGTTGCCAAATACCATGACCAAGGAGTCAAGACAGTACTAATATGCGCAACTGGCGGCGAGGAAGGTGACATCCTAAATCATGAGATGGATACTGAATATGTTCGCAATCACCTCGGAGAAGTTAGGCTGCAGGAGTTAGAGGCCGCCACCAAGATAATCGGATACGACGAGGTAGTAATGTTGGGTTATAGGGACTCAGGTATGGCAGGGGCAGAAACCAATAGCAATCCAGATTGTTTCGCAATGGCGGATAAAACTGAAGCGGTCGGAAAGCTTGTCTACGAAATTCGGCGCACGAAACCTCAAGTCATAGTTACCTACGATGAAGATCAAAGCGGCTATCCCCACCCGGACCACTTACAAGTTCACGATATCTCAGTCGTAGCTTTCGATATAGCTGGAGATAAGGATAAGTTTCCGCATCTGGGTGAACCATTTCAACCACTCAAGCTCTACTACAGTGTTTGGTCTAAAGCTCGGATAGTTCAAATGCACGAGAAGTTCATAGAGCTTGGTTTGGAGTCGCCGTTTGATGAGCGCTGGTTTGATCGGCCCTCCAGGGACGAATTCATCACAACTAAAATAAACGTCTCGGATTACTACGAAATTCGGGCAGGTGCCCTGCGTGCTCACCGAACCCAAATAGAGGAAAAATCAAAGTTTTGGTTTGGAATTCCAGAAGAAGAAGCAAAAAAAATCTATCCCTTTGATGATTACGTTCTAGCTAAATCATTGGTTGGGTTCCCGCAAGAGTTAGAAAGTGATCTTTTTGAAGGAATCCGCTAAGCTAAAGCTCGCTTTAGAAATCTAAGGTCAAGACTATTAATAACGCGGCATCACGCCGCCCAACGCAAATTGGAGGACTACCAATGGCCAAGTGGCTAAGTCAAGAATGGATGGATAAATTAATTGAGCTCGCGCAAGGTCAGCCTGAGCGTCCAGGCGTGAACGCAAAACTCCAATATGTTGTTACTGGCACACCCGAAGGTGATGTTTCTTACTATTGGGTGATTGAAAATGGCAAGATGATCACGGCCAAAGTTGGAACTCTCGACGATGCTGAAGTTACCCTGACTCAAAGTTGCGATGATGCAATGCGAGTCCAGAAGGGCGAATTAGATGCCAACACCGCATTTATGCAAGGCAAGGTTAAAGTAACCGGCAATATGGGCAAGTTGATGTCGCTTCTTCCTCTTACCAATGCACCTGAGTACAAACAACTTGAGAAGGAAGTCCTAGCCAACACTGAGTTCTAGACCCTTAGTGCTAGGTCTCTACAGCGTAATTTAACGTGCCGCTAATCCCCGCCTCAAAGGCGGGGATTGCCGTATACGGTTATAGCGCTTCGAGGATTTCGGCAAACTTTCGAGCTGCATCTATGCGGCGGGCGGGCACATACTCTGAAGGTGGATCCGAAAGTTGGAACTTTCGAAGAATGTGTCTAGCTATGGTCTGCTTATGGACTTCATCTGGTCCGTCATAAATACGAGCTGCTCTTGCAGCCCTATACATAGATTCAAGGGGAAGATCACACGAATACCCAAGTGAACCATTAACCTGGATTGCCCTGTCTATTACGTTATAGAGAACTTTGGCGCCATGAAACTTTATAGCTGCAATTTCAACTCGTGCTTTGTCGGCACCAAATTTATCTATTTTCCAAGCCGCCTCAAGTGTCATGAGCCTTGCACCAGACATTTCGGCATAAGACTCCGCAACCCAGTTTTGTACTGTTTGCTTCTCGGCCAGCAATGAACCGTGACTAAAGCGAGAAACTGCACGTTCGCACAACATATCGAATGCTCTTCTCGATTGCCCAAGCCATCTCATGCAGTGATGTATCCTTCCAGGACCTAATCTCAGCTGCGCAAGTTTGAAACCATCCCCTTCGTTTCCGATTAGATTCTCATAAGGGACGCGAACGTCCTCATAGATGATCTCGGTGTGTCCGCCAAAAGTCCCAAAGTGTACCTCGGGTCGTTCCATAGTTGGAACATCGCGAACGATAGTAACCCCAGGCGTATCTCTTGGAACGATAATCATAGAAGTACCTTGATATGGGTGTACTTCAGGATTAGTCACAGCCATAACGATTAGAAAATCAGCTATGGATCCATTGGTAGTAAACCACTTATGCCCACTAATGACCCACTGGTCCCCGTCGCGCAGCGCTTGCGTAGAAATCAACTTGGGATCTGATCCAGCGGTGTTTGGCTCCGTCATGGAAAAACCACTTCGTATAGAACCTTCAAGGAGCGGGTTGAGCCACTTTGCTCGTTGCTCATTTCTTCCCGAAGCCTCTATGCCAAGAGCCAACATCTCAGCATTGCCAGAGTCAGGTGCATTATTTCCGAAAACAAATGGAGCGTAGGGGGAAAGACCAATTATCTCATGCATTAGCCCAAGCTTGACTTGACCATATCCAGCTCCACCTAACTCCGGACTGAGGTGCGAAGCCCACAGTCCGCGAGCCTTTACCTCTTCTTGAAGTGGCTTCATAAGTTCGCGCAGCTGGTCGTGGCTAACATCTAGCACCTCTAACGGAAAGATTTCTTTGCGAACAAAGTCGTCCATCCACTCTAGGTGTACTTGAAATTCCGGCTCGGTCTCAAAATCCCATGACATAGTTGGAAGGCTACACTCAATTTGACCCACTGCTCTATCTGATAAGACAAATTCCGTATTTTTGCGCGAGCCTGCGTGAATATTTTGCCTAATTGCTTTAGGCTTGTGGCGTGAGCGACACCATAAAGATTCAGCCTCCCTCAAAGGAGGAGTGGGATTACTGTGCAGAAAGGTATGCTTTTGGCTTTGCTCGTCTAACTCGGGGATCTTTTGCTTCTATTTTACGTATTCTCGATATCGAGGAGGGTTCCCACGTCCTGGAACTCGGAACCGGGCCTGGACTTTTTGCCCATGAAGCACAGCGACGCGGGGCAGAACTTATAGGAATAGATTTTTCCGAGAAAATGCTCGATATTGCGCGCATGAACGCTCCAGATTCGACTTTTGTGCTTGGCGACATTACAGCATTGGAGGTTGAGCGCAAGTGGGCAGATTGTGTAATAGCCAACTTCGTGCTCCATCTTCTAGTCGATCCGGCGGTTAGTGTTCTGGAGGCAGTTCGATCCTCCAAAGATGGTGCGCGATTTGCTGCAACAGTATGGCAGTCTCATGCGGAAAACCCTGCCTTGGGTCTTTTCTACCAAGCGGCAAAGCAGGCCGGTCTTGAAGTTCCACTGGCAATCCAGAGTGGTCCTGCCCTTTGGGACATTGATATCTTTCAACGAACTTTACAAAGAGCCCACTTTGCCGAACTTGAAGTTCGTACTATTGAGTGGATTGTTGCACTCAAGCCCGAAGAATGGTGGGACCAAGTCCTAAACGGTACTCCTATCACCGGAAGATTTCTTCTTTCCCAGCCTCCAGAGCTTCTCGAAAAAATCAGATCCAACTATCTCAAGCTTGCTCATCAACTACCCAAAGATGAAGACGATGTGATGTTGCCAGTGCGAGCTTTCCTTGGAACCGGAACTGTCTCAAGGTAACATGTTGAAAAACCTCAATAAGATAAAAAAATCTATGGTTGTCGCGGTGGCTAGTTGTACTTTGGTGTTGACTAGTTGTTCTAGTTCACCTTCCAGAAGCTCTAGTTCAGTCATTGCTTCGACAACCACCACCGTACCAGGGATTTCAAAAAGTATTATTCTGATAGGTACTCATCAACCCATAACAGGGGCCGATGCAGTTGGCCAGAATGAAATTGCCCCCGCGACAGCTGCATTTTTTCAATTTATCAACCAGGCGGGTGGGGTGTATGGACGTAAGATTCTCTACAGGATAGAAGATGATGGGTCGAATCCGATCCAAGCAAGCCAAGTGGTTAGGCAGCTAGTACTGACCGACAAAGTATTTGCAATTCTTGACGGAAGTGGAACCTCTGATCATTCTGCAGTTGAAGCCTTTTTGAACGCTGAACATGTACCAGATATTTTTGTCGGATCAGGATGTTCTTGCTGGAATAACGTATCTCAATTTCCGTGGACAAGCGGGTGGCAAACCGATTTTGTCATCGAAGGCAAGATTCTCGGTCAGTATATTTCTCAATATATAAAATTACATCCAAGTCAAGACAAGATTGGATTCATTTATGAAGACAATTTATTCGGAAAGCAAGAGTTGCAAGGACTCGATCAAGAGATACCTACTTCAGAGATTGTTAGTCAACAGGTGCTGAATGCGTCAGGTACTAGTGTCCAGCAGGTTCAGGCAGCGATAACAGCCATGAAGAGTTCGGGCGCACAGGTAGTTGCTCTGGCTGGCGACCCTGAATTGACCGCTCAGGTCATGGACGAAGGTTACGGTGCAGCTTATCTTCCACTTTGGGTAGTCCCCTACAGCTCCTCGGCTCCTTCCGTATTGACTCCCCTGCTCAATACTTATGCCTCGCAGTTTATTCCGCCAGCACCTCCCCTGCCGTCAGACTTTGCTCAAAACATTGAAAGCTCAATAGTTTCTGATACGTTTCTGCCGCTGGCAACCAATAGTTCGAATCCGTGGATATCGCTTTTTAGAAAGATTCACGATAGCTATATCCCAAACCTAGACTTCAATGCACAAGTAATCTACGGAATGTCACTTGGCTATAGCTTTTACGAACTGTTGCTTGGGGCAGGCAAGAACCCAACTCAGCAGTCATTACTAAAAGCTCTCCAGACCCAAAATCTAAATGGCCCAAATCTTGCTCCGTACAATTACAGCTCATCATCGGCCCAAGGAATGACAGGAGCACAGATAACCGTCGATCAAAATGGAGTTCTGTCAACGCAGGGTCCAGTCTATGTCACAAACGATAGCTCTGGGTCTATAAACGTTTACAACGGGCCGCCACCGACTCCACCTTCAAATTTCTAGTAGATTCCTCACTTTTTCTTTCGGGGGGACTGGCCTCTCTGCGCCTTAGACACTGCACGGCGTATACTCTCTAATTCTTCTGGCCAGATAAACGTCTCATAACCCGGTTTGATCACTAACATAGCCTCTAGCGCCTCCTCGAAATCAGCGAACCCTGTATGCGGGAATAGTATTTCTAAGTCGCTGTAGTCTTTTTCAGATCTCGTAGAAAGCATCTTTAGTAGAAAAAGATATCGTGCGCTTGGAGCGCTAACAGTAAGGTTAGAGGTTTCAAGGAATACTGCCTCTTCCATGTGACCAGGTGTCAGCCCCTCGGGCCAACTCTTGTCCATAAGTGAGAATGCAGAACTATTGAGCCAGTCCGCAGGAAGAGCCCGCTTACGTGCTACAGCGTCTTGCGCTTCGTGAACATCGTCCGTATGATCGAACATTGAGTCTACGTCATCCGTTACGCGGAACGGATCGTACTCGATAGCAATTACCGCGCCACCTATGACGTATAGATCTAACTTGATTCCGCGCTTTTTTAGCTCATCCGATAGATCGTTTAGCGCTAGAATAATATCTTCTCGATCCACTTCAAGACCTTTAGATATTCACAAACGATGACGAGTCAATAAAAATACCGTGATTGCGTAAGCTAATTGGACCTCTCAGCATGGCGTGAACGTGGACGACCTCATGCTCTAGCTGAAATCCGAACCACGGAAGTTTCATATACCTATCCGCTTCACGTGTCCAAGCTGGTACCTTGAGTCCAGAATGAAATGCTAAGTGCTCAGCCAGTCCTGCTATCATCGAATCGATATATCTAACTCCCGTCAGCGGCGGAGTACACTCTAAAAGCAGAGCTTTGTCATCGCATGCTCTCTCAAAGTCCATGACGAACTGACGGATCAGCCTGAACGACCTCGTCTCTGGTACACCTAATCTGATATCGTCAATAATCTGCAAAGCAAGAGATTGTACTGTCAACGGTGTTCGATAACCGGCTAAATGGTGCAGGTCTCGGGTACCGGGAATCACCTCTTCTATACTGATTCGTTCGTTATCTTCAGTACCTAATCCAAATATAAGCTTCTCGTCCATTACCCTATTACTTCAAAATACTATCTTTAGACATTAATTGTAACTAGATCACTAATATCTTTAATCGAATCAAAGTCTTGGTCTTGGGAAATAATAGGGAGGTTCTTGACGATCGCAGTTGCGCCTATCCATAGGTCATTTACGTTTATCTTGCGATGTTGCTCCGCGAGCCGTACTCGCAGCTCCGCCCAAACACGAGCAATGGTTTCATCGGATCAATATTTCATCCGAAGTTTCATTTTCTAGATATTCAAGATCTTTTCTTAGACCAGAATCAGCCTGATACTTCTGAATAATCTCGACAAATTCACTAGATGTAAGAGGACGTTTGCCAGATAATCTCGGACTTATCAATTGTGCTACTGGATTACCTCGTACAGTTACCACGATTTCTTCTCCAGCCTGTACTCTCTTGAGCACGGTAGCGGTGTTATTTCGCAAGTCGCGAGAAGGAATATTCATACCTGCAAGTGTAGCATTTTTGTAGGTCACTTGTGATTTTTACTGCTTCTCAGATATCCGTGGGTAATCCGAGAGCTTGTCATAAACTTTTCGTAAGGTATCCACTTTATACTTACAAAGGTGAAGCGGTCTGGGTACATTATAGCAAATTCGGCGAGAGCATTTGACCAACCACGAGTACGGGTTCCAAGCTCACCTCCTCGTATTGTTCCAATGTTGTAAGATCGCAAGATAGAGCATTTTCATTGCTGCATCATCTGTTGGAAAGTGGCCCGGCCAGTTCTAATAATCGCTGGGCGTACTTAGTAGATTCCTCGAATCTCGATTGCTTGAGCTACCCTTTCAAGAGCTAAGACAAAGGCCGCCTTGCGCATTGTTACCCCTAATGATTGTGATCTGACCCAAGTGTCACTAAAAGATCGCTCCATAAACTGCTTGAGTCTCAATGCATGGGTTTCACCATCCCATGCGAATCCTTGGCGGTCTTGTGCCCATTCAAAGTATGAGGAAGTAACTCCTCCTGTGTTGGCTAGTATGTCGGGCACGACGATCACCCCTCTACTTTCTAAAATATCGTCGGCCTCGGGAGTGGTTGGCCCATTAGCTGCTTCCACAATTATGGATGCACTTGTATTGCGCGCTTGCTCCGAATCAATTGCCCCTGAGAGCGCTGCCGGGATTAACACATCAACTGGAACCTCCCAGAATTGACTTGCGCTAATTGGCTCAGCCATTGGAAATCCGCTAATCGTGCCGTTGTGCCTCGCGTAACTCGACAGCTCGTAGGGGTCAAGTCCCCCTTTGGCAAGAACTGCTCCATGCACATCGCAAACAGCAACTACTCTCATACCAAGAGATGACAAGAGATAGGCAAGCGGACCTCCGACGTGTCCAAATCCTTGTATGGCCACCTTTAATCCTTCCAATGGTTTTCCAATTTGCCTTGCTATCTCCTGAGTACAAGTAACTACTCCGTTTGCTGTAGCTCCTGCGTGATCGCTTATCCCTCCCATGACGATTGGTTTTCCGGTAACCATTGCCCACGCCGATTGCCCACTGAGCATCCAGAGGGTATCGGCGAACCAAGCCATGACCTGTTCATCGGTGTTGACATCAGGGGCCGGAATATCGCGGTCAACGCCGACCATTGGAGCAATTTCAAGTGCGAATCTGCGAGTTAACCGCTCTAGCTCCGCTCGTGAGAGCTGTGAGGGATCACATCGGATACCGCCCTTTGAACCGCCGAAAGGTAAGTTGGCGACTGCTGTTTTCATCGTCATCGAGGCGGCAAGTGCCATTAGCTCCTTCACCTCTAGTTCTGGGTGAAAGCGTATTCCGCCCTTCGCCGGACCACGAGAGGTGTCATGGTGGACGCGCCAACCTGTAAAAACTTCTAGGCCGCCATTGTCGAGTCTCAAGGGGATCGATACCTCAAGGATTCTTTTGGGAACTGAGAGTTGAGCAATTACTTGGTCGGAGATGCCAGCCAAAAGGGCCGCCTCCCTAATCCGGCCTAAAATAGCTTGCCAAGGATCAAAGCTCATAGTTCCTGCCTCAGGCAAGGGGATTGCGGCCGTGCCTCATTCATATGAATTTCCTGGGCATCGGTATGCGGGAGTCTATGATTTTCACTAATATCAAACATAATTGGCCCAAAGGGTGTCTGGGGGGACACAATAAAGAGATCCATACGATCCTACAAATAGCCTGATAAATAGGGGGTAATCCGCAAAATGCAAACCACTGACTCCAGAATTGAGCCAGGAACTCTTCCAACGGAAGAACAATTTCGCGAAGAAGCCCTAGCGTTTCTAAGCGCCAACGCCGAGAAAAGGCCACCGGATAAGGTGGAGTGGGGAGTTGGCTCAGATAGTGTGGAGCTTTTTGCAGATAAGACTCCCGAACAAGAACTCGAAGATCTTGAAAATTCTCGGGCCTGGAGAATGAAATCATTCGATGCCGGATTTGGATGGATCACTGGACCTACGCAATATGGAGGAAGAGGACTACCAAACTCCTACCAGGCGATCTACAACTCCCTAGAGTCAAACTATAAAGTTCCCAGCCAAGGACCTTTCGGTATTGGGTTGGGTATGGTGGCTCCAACTATCTTGGCTCATGCGACTGAATCAGTCAAGACGAAATATCTCCGTTCGATGTATCGAGGAGACATCGTAGGTTGTCAGCTTTTTTCTGAACCTTCGTCCGGGTCTGATTTAGCTAGCTTGCAAACCAAAGCAGAACGAGATGGAGACGAATGGATAATAAACGGACAGAAAGTATGGACATCTGGCGCACAATTTTCAGATATTGGTGAAATAATTTGCAGGACTGATCCGACCTTGCCAAAGCACAAGGGACTAACGGGATTTGTAGTCGACATGAAAGCTCCCGGAGTCGAGGTCAGGCCGCTGCGACAGATGACTGGCGGTGCATCATTCAACGAAGTCTTTTTCAACAATGTAAGAGTGCCTAATGAGTACCTTCTAGGAGATGTTAATCAAGGTTGGACAGTTGCTCTAACTACTCTGATGAACGAAAGGGCGGCAATTGGGGGATCTGGCGCCGGAATCATTGGGGTCAATAAAACTTTTGAACTTCTTATGCAGCTAGGGTCTATCTGTAGCCAAGATCCCATTGCAAGACAGCAGATTGCTGATTTATATATCCATATGAAGGCTTCGCACTTTACTTCGATGCGTGCAATGGCAAAAGTGAAAGCTGGTCAACTTCCAGGTCCCGAGATGTCACTTGGCAAACTATCTTTGACTAATAATCTTCAGCGTATCGGAAATTTTGTATCGCACGTCTTAGGGCCTAAGCTGATCGCCGATACTGGTGAGTGGGGAACTTATTCGTGGGCCTCACTCCTACTTGGGACTCCAGGCATTCGGGTCGCTGGCGGAACAGATGAAGTAATGAAGAACATAATTGGTGAGCGGGTGCTGGGTCTGCCCAAGGAACCTAAGCCTGCGGTAGATAGAATTTAGAAAGCTCTACTTGTTGGTGAAAACCAAGGAACAAGGTTCATAGAGGCCCAGCTAACTCGATGAATTGAGGTTGGGCCGTATCCCACTAAAGCCCTTTTGTGGACCGGGCTTGGATACCCTTTGTTTATGTGAAAATCGAAACCCGGAAAACTATCGCTTAGAGATATCATCTCTCGGTCGCGAACTACTTTTGCAATGATGGAAGCGGCCCCTATTAGTTTAGAATGCTGATCACCTTTTACAATAGTGACAACCTTTCTTGGACTCTGAGAGTATGGACCGTTGAGAAAATCCATATTTCCATCCAGCAAGAATCCTTCAGGAGTGTAACCCGTTTGCTCTGAGATTTCCTCTATAGCTCGACATGCTGCCAAGTGTAGGGCTACCCTCATGCCCAAAGTATCGCATTCATGATTTGTTGCCGAGCCAACTGCCCACGACTTACACCATTGTATCGCTATCTCATATAGCTGTTCCCTCCGGCGTTCCGAGATTGATTTTGAGTCACAAACCTGGTTGGCAAGAGGTGAGTCCAGGGAATCTCGATCCAACAAAGCTACCCCAACGCTTACTCGCCCCGCCCAGGCCCCTCTTCCAACTTCATCCACTCCCGCTATCAACTGTGCACCGGACACAAAAAGCTCTTCCTCGTAATTGAGAACTTCAGTCCTATTCATGAAATGCTGCTGTCCCGGTCGTTATGTCGACGGTAATACGTTAGAAAATGTTACTTGTGATTATTTGTGTGAGCTTTGCTCGATCAGCCTTTGAGGATATTGGTCAGGTTGGCAATCGGAATCGCGCCAAGGGTCTGAGTTTTGAGAGTACCTCTCGCTGCAAGTGACAGCGCTACCTTCGACATTGTCTCAAGATCAGGGGCTTCAACTACCGTACAGAAATCATACTGGCCCAGCAGCGCCCACTGACTTAGCACTTTGATGCCCATTGCCTCGACCTCTCGATTTACCTCATTTATACGATCCGGATTAGTACGAAGAGTTGAAGCTCCATCCGGTCCAAGTGTTGATAGCATTAGAAAAGTTGGCATGTTCTAAAGCTACTTGATCAGCCCTAAATATGCACGGATCCAGCTAGGAGCGCTTAGCCTAATTTCAAAAGCGCATTAGTTGGCAGCACTTTTACGGCGATCTTGGGAGGATTTCCTTGGAAATCAGGGTACTTCCTCACAGCTGATTCTCGGTAACGAGTGGTCGAATGTATTGGATCAGTGTCGTACTGAGGAATAACCTTAGTCCCAAAAAGTTCCAACATCTCCAATACTTCTTCGTGCTCGACACAATCTGAAGGTACCCCAAACACCACCTGATCGCACCCAACATCTTGATACTTAGCAACTTGCTCGGCTACCTCGTCCGGATCACCGCACAAAAGCCACCCTTCTTCGATTAAGCGGTCCAAATCCTCTTCATTTTCAACCCCGTATGGCGGCTGGGGCCACACCGGCGCCCCTGGGTTCTGAGGCATCGTATCATGATACATACATACCATCGAGTAAAGATAACCTCTACCGCTCTTGAGAGCAATCTCCCTGGCCCTTTTCCTGTCTGATAAGCATATAACTGCATTGGTCATCATAATATTATTGTTGATGAACTGACCTACGGGATCTTTGCAATCTACAACAGCCTGCTTATATGCCTCAATACGACCTTTCAAGGCAAAAATGGGTTCAAAGTTGAATGCAATTGCACCAATTCCAAGCGAGCCAGCCGTCGCAAAAGTTGCTGGATTCCCGCAAGCAACCCAAATCGGTGGGTGACCAGGTTCATAGGGCTTTGGAAGAATGTTGTGAGGACTTGGGACGCTGAAATGATCGCCAGTAAAACTGTAGTCACGCTGTTCGAACATCCGCGGTATTTCTTTGATTACTTCATTCCACTCGGCTTTAGTTGAATCCTTATCCATAATGCCAAATGTGGCAATTTCGTGACTCCCGGCCCCACGCCCCGTTCCCCATTCATACCGACGATTTGTCACATGATCTAGAAGTGCAACTCGCTCTGCATTGCGAACGGGATGATTCACCCTTGGTGAAAGGTTCATGATTGCCGAGCCAAGATGAATTCTCTCGGTGCCGTTAGCACAGTATCCCATCAGAACTTCAGGAGCAGACAGGTGGCTATATTCAGTCAATCCGTGGTGTTCACCGAACCATGCGTACTTCCAGTTGTTGCGATCGGCAGCTTGAACATATTCAATCTCGCGACCAAACATGATATGTTCACACTCAGATGAGTGGGCAGCTGGACCCGGCAAATAGCCATTCAAGAAGATTCCGAACTCCATCAGACTCCTTTGTGCAAAGGGCCATACCTTTAGATATCGATGATATTTTAGATATAGCCAAAAAATAGAACGTGTTTCATAATAGGACCAAATTCCCAAATAAGCAAGCTACCAAAGGACTAATTCCCCTATGCCTGCCTAGAATGTCAATCAATACTGTGAAGTGGTGGGTATTTCTGTATTGTGCGGTCACCCACTTATTGTTAATTTTTGGCTATAGGCCCTGCGCCGAGAAAGCGCAGGGGGAAAGGAGTTGGGAGAATGCCAATTGTTATTGAACCACAAGACCAGGAGGTTATGACTTGGAAGGAGTGCCAGTACCTGCTTGGAACCAAAGTTGGAGAAGTAGGATTTTTCTCGCTGACTAGTACATCGCATAAACCTACGTTGGCACCTGCAACGTTTGCATTTCTGGATGGAAACTTATATATATCTTGTTGCGATCCTACAATCATTGAATCGGCGCAAAGCGAGCATAGCGGGAACACTGGCTCGTTGGGAGTTATTAGCCTAAATAGTGCCGGATCACATCTATCTTGGAGTGTTCAAGCCCAAGGAGCAATAGAGCTAGTCCAAGACCCTTCGGTCTCAGATTGGGCAGGTAATCGTCTAAGTGACCAATTAGAAATTGGTCCAGGCTCACAAGTTCTAAAACTGGCCCTTGATTCTTTGACCGGATATCGGTACAAGGTGCCAACGGGCGAGGAGAAGAGTGTATTGGCCTCCCCTAGTGAAACCATGGCAGCTACTATCACCAGCATATGAAGGCTTGTTTCTAAGATCTTGTTTCTAGAGTTTACTTTCTAGCGCAAAATCAAAGAATCTACCCAGTATTTCTCGGCCCGCCTCCTCGACTGACTTACGAAGTTCTTCTTCAATCTTCACGCCATGCGGGAGGTGGTCCCGGAAATCACTTGCTAACTTCTCATTCACTTCAATATGGAACTGGAATGCGTAACAGTTTGAACCAACTCTAAATGCCTGGTTACGATACAAATGTGATTCGGCTAAATGGGTTGCTCCACGCGGTATTTTGAAGGTATCACCGTGCCAGTGCATTACAGGGATGATAGGACCGCTTGGGCCAAGTACGGGATCTTGTTGCCCCAACTTAGTTAGTTTGACTGTACCTATTCCGACCTCTTCGCGATTTCCCTTTGTCACATCGGCTCCTAATGCGGCAGCCATCAACTGAGCTCCGAGACACACGCCTAGTACTGGTATTTTTTGATCGATTGCAACCCAAATTAAGCCCATCTCTTCCTCTAGGCCCGGCACTTCTTCATCGTCGGTGAGTCCCATTGGCCCTCCCATTACAACTAGCCCAGCAATGGTCCTCCAATCTGGCAAGTGCTCTCCGGCAAATGATCGAACGATTCGCAGCTCAACTCCCCTGTCTTGGGCTACTTCGCTAATCAGCCCTGGTCCTTCGTAGTGCGCATGCTGGATTAAACACCAGGGCTTTTTGTCGGACATAGATTTTCATTCTAGTTACTTCTCTGAAGCCTTGAAACTAGTTGACCCACCCTAGTGTGTCGGGTCGACCAGGGGGCTTCTTGGTGGATAGGCGGGGCTTCTTGGTGGATAGGCGGGGCTTCTTGGTGGATAGGCGGGGCTTCTTGGTGGATAGGCGGGGCTTCTTGGTGGATAGGCGGGGCTTCTTGGTGGATAGGCGGGGCTTCTTGGTAGATAGGCGGGGCCCCGTGCATGAATATTTATCCAGCTCAACCAGGCTTTTTGCTACAATTGCAAAATAGTGCTTGCAAAAGTTACACAAAATGTGTACAATAGATTTATTAGGTCATCAACGATAAATGCTGACTCTTAAACGCAGTAAACAAGACAATACGGAGGAATCCAATGGAAAATACAAAAATATACGATGATGCAACCAAAGCGATCAAGGACGCTGGTTATGTAGCCGTCGGACTCGGAGTTATGGCCTTTCAGAAAGCTCAAGTTCGCAGGCGTGAGGTTCTCGACTCGCTAAAGAGCAACTCAAAAGGCTTTAGCGCTCAAGTTGATGAAGCTCGTTCGCAGGTTGCCAAGGTTGTAAAAACAGTCGAGACAAAGCTCGATCCAGTTGTAGGCCAAATCGAGTCACGACTTGATGAGGTTGAAGACAAGCTTCCTGAGACGGCAAAGAACTTGGTCCGCCAAGCACGTCAGCAAAGCCGTCAAACCAATGATCAAATCCGATCTTGGCTTTTTGGGAGTGCAGCCTAGAAACTCGCCGGTGGCGGGAGTTCGTCTCTTCTCGACCCCTCCGGGAAGAGGCTTTATGCGCAACAAGGGTCCTTCCCCTCTGGACCCTTGTTGCGATTTTCTTAGAAGGGTTGCTTATCTGGTGCTGATTATCGGGTGGAGCCGCCAGCTTAGGGCAAGTTATTGATATTCAATGACGACGCAAGGCCGCCGACTTCCGAGCCAAGACATTCCTTGGCTGAGTTATGAACTAACCCTTCGAATCCAATTCCAGTTGGTTTCCCACTAGCACACCACGGCTGCATCCTTACCGATCCCATGGATGGAGGTGGCAGCAGCGTTGGAACCTTCGGTTGGACGGCTTTGTATTCGCTCAGTCTCCCAGTAGGAATCTCGTTTGCAAGCAGCGTAGTTAGCGGTGAGGCGCTATAGTCGCATATCTCCATACTTGGAAGCTTGAAAATATCTTCTATAGTCTTGTCGATCGAGCAAAAAGATGATACTTGGTTACTCACCTGACCTTTTGGACCTAGTTTCTTCGCTAATCCCCCAGCTGTCACAATGTAAGAGCGAAGCGCGTTAATATGATCTCCAGTGAATTGTGTGTCATCTTCAATCACCATCACTAAGGTAGTCCTCCAAAAGGGACTCTTGGACAGAGCTTGAACTATTTGGCCCGTGGCTAAGTCATTATTAGCAACCATGACCTGTGGTGCCCACATGCGGGGGTTGTTACCATCATTGAATACGTCTGTATGATCGTCAGGAACCTCGAGAATCGATATAGAAGGCATGGATTTCTGACATTGAGAGTTAGAGTTACCTCCTTTGATGCACTGAGTATAACTTTGATCCCATGCACTAAGTGAGTATTTCTGATAGTCAGATGAGCTTGCGCCGGGATAGTTGCAGAAGTTGCCGGGTCCGCCACATAAGCCAATTTGCTTGTTGTAGTAAGGGGGTGGAGGTTGATTCCCAAGTTCATCCCAGCCAAGATCTAAGGTAGTGCCTTTGATAAAGATCCCGGCACGATTGGTATCTGGGAAATCAGTGTTGGTTCCAGAAAACACTGGACTAGAAGCATTACCCCATATTGCTTCTGGAATTTCATTATTATTAGAAGAAGTATTTGGGTTGAGATCTCCACCATAAGTACGTTCCGACACCCCGTGCGAGAGCGCAACCTGGGCTAACCTAGTTGTTGGATTGCCAATGTTCCCCAAGGGGTCTCCATTTCTATTGCCCCTAAGGCCGAAATCATTATCTACGTGAATAAACAGTTCAATATCTGGCGTCGTCTCTCCACCTGTTAGGGTTGCGTGCCCAGTCTCGGATTCGTCACCGGCCACCCAGTTGGAATCATTGATCCCATAGCTCATCGCAAGCTTAGCTAGATTAGCCGTGACCATCGGACCGTATGTCTCGTCAGCCTGAGATGCGTCTAGGGCTGGCAACTTTGAGTGGAGATAACCAAGCATGGAGTCTACAGTCTTATTTTCTCGCAGGATGACGACCACATGAAGGGTACTTGGGGACAACTTATTCTTGTGAATGTTGCAAAGAAGTTGATTGCCAACTGGTGATCCTGACGGAACTCCTACAGAATCGCATGGATTGTTTACCGCACTTGAAATTTTGTTATCTATGAGTGGTAGTAGTTTATCTGCACTAATGCTTTGCGCTGTCCACAGAGAATACTCGGAGTTCGATATTTTAGGTAAGTCAACCACCGATACAGAACCTTCAGTGTATGAAGATGACCCTACACTAGAACTTGCAGGATTGTAGAACCCCGGTCCCGCACCCATGCCTTGAAAGTTGGCAACATAGAGTCTTGTTTCTGAACTGTTTGTCGGGTCAGCTCCCACAGTGGAAGCTATTGGCATCCAACCTGTCGGTATCATTGTAAACGGTACTTTCAAGATAGACGAGGAGCCGGACGCATTTACTCTAATGTCCTGTGGGATTGGAGTGCCATTTGCATTCAATACCTCGATGGCATTGAGCCCAAAAAGTGACACTAGGATCCGGCGACCTGAAGGCGTATAGGAAACCGCTACCGGTTGGGCCCCACGAATACCCTTATATATTAGCCCAACCGGATAAGTCTTGGTCGAGACTACCCGCCCGTTGCTTCCTAGAGTCAAGATACTCACCGAGTTGGATCTGGAGTTTGCGACAGCTAGATGGTGTCCACCTGGTGACAAAGCAATCCCCATTGGACCAAGGCCAACTGGGACAACCTGAACTTCGGTCCCCGATCCACCATTGGCTGCAAGTGATACAACTGAAACAGTGCCATTTCCATCTCCTCGCGAAGGCTCTGCAGAATCGGCCCAGTTTGAGACATAAAGGCTGTTATAACTTTGCGAGTAAGCAAGATCGTAAGCATCTTGACCAACTCCTATTAGGTTCGCATTTGGAGCCGTACCCGGCGGGAGTGCTTGAGTATCGAGATTAGATAGATTGATTGCATCTACAACTGAGCACGAGGGGGTTTGAGAAGTCGAGGGGGTTTGAGAAGTCGAACTACTGGAACTCGGCGGGATAATTCCCGGATTTATAAATTGACCCGGACATTGGCCCGCCTGGGGATCGACCTGGTCTACTTGAGCTTGCGATATAGGTAGAGAGCCAGCAGCATACAACCATCCGTTCGGTCCCATGACCATATTGCCTGGATAGCCTGGTGCAGATATTCCGGCTGGTTTGGCCAAGGGAGGGATTAGGGAAGTTGAATTTGCAGGAACTGTCAGAGTCCCCCCGGGGCCGATCGGATAGTTGAAAATCTGATTGCGACCACCTCCGGCAACAATGACGCTTCCAAGTCCATCATTGATTGCACCCAAAAATGCAGAGGCGGCAGGATAGTCGGCAGCTTTCAAACTGGAAGTATCTATGACAGATAGTGATTCGTTCCACTGTCCTGATGTCGGGACATAGAGAAAATTTCCATGAGGTGAAAGAGAAACTCCACTTGGTTGAGCGTTGGTCTTGATCTGAACCCCCGCAGGCTCCAACGTCCATCCAGGAGGGAGCCGTTGGCCACTGGTTGCAACTTTGGCCCCGGTGATACCTGTCAACGAATACTTAGTCGCATTACTTATCTGGCTGGGCGAAGGAGAAGAAGAGCAACTTGCTAAGGCGACGCCTGCTAGAAGCAATAAACCCAGCAAAGCTACTGCCATTTGCCTTAGGCGGTGCACTTGGTTACTTATATTACTTCTTCCGGAACTTATTGGCCTATTCACAAAAGGGAATATTAGCAGTAAGTTACTGAAAGATGTACTCCTCGCGAACTAAGTTACTTTTGGGCAGCACTCGAATAATACCGACTTGACCTTGTTGGTTGCGAGATTCTTGTTACCCTAAACAGAAACTGGCGTGTACAACTCATAATCACTTTCAATTGGTTTTGCCATGCGCTCACGAAAGTGCTCGAAGTTCCAAGGCCAAGCTGCCGGAACACCACGGTCATCAAGATACCAGCTCTTGCATCCTGTCACCCATACTGTGTTTTTTGCCGCTTCGATTCTCTCTGCTTCAAATACTTCTGCAGCACGGTGGGTAGCAGATATCAGTCCGTTCTCGATTGACATTGCTCTCTCAACTAACTGCATGATGTAGGCAAACTGAACCTCCGCAACTTCGATAAGAGAGAAATTCCCTACTGGTCCGTTTGGTCCATTGAGCATAAACATATTTGGGAAGTCTGGTATTGAAATTGCCAAATATGCAGATGGCCTTTCACGCCACACTTGATCCAGCGATATTCCATCGCGCCCGAATACTTCTATAGGCCTCATGAAACGGTCTACTCGAAAACCAGTAGCTAAGACCAAGACATCAAGTTTATGAAGCTCCCCATCTTGGGTTCTGATACCTTCCGGTTCAGCTTGCATGATTGGCGAAGTGATCAGATTTGCATTCGGCGACTGCAGCGCCTCGTAGAAATTTGGAGATATGACTAATCGCTTGCATGCTGCTCGATAGTTTGGCCTCAGCTTCTCCCGTAAAATAGGATCTTGGACTGTATGCGCCAGATTCATCTTGCAGAGCTCCTCTAAGATTTTTACTTCTTTCGAGTTTGCGTCAACTACGGCATTAGCAAAATTATCTGAAAAGGACTTAGATAGCTCCTCGTGAAGATCTAGCATCAGAGATGGATTCTCACGATATTTCTCTTTATCTTTGTCGTCGATAGATGGGTTTTGAACTTGAAGAACCCATTGAGGAGTTCTTTGAAAGAGATTTAGTTTACCGACTTTCTCCGCCGTAGCTGCAACTATTTGAACGGCTGTCGAACCCGTGCCAATGATACCCAACGACTTGCCTTCTATCTCTACGGAATGATCCCAGCGGGCGCTATGGAACATATGCCCTTCAAACTTATCTAATTGAGATATTGAAGGATATGAAGGATGATGCAGCACTCCGGTTGCGGCGACTACAAAATCAAAAATATCTTCGAAACCACTTACAGTTTCCACTTTCCACTTGCCACTCTCAAAAGTTAGCTGACTTACTTCGTCGCCTAGCCGACAATGTTGGAGAACTTGGTATTTGGTAGCAACATTAAGAAGGTACTTATGAATCTCAGGTCCCGGCGAAAAGAGGTGACTCCAATCAGGATTGAGTTCAAATGAGTAGCTATAGAGGTGCGACGGCACGTCACAAGCAACCCCGGGATAGGTATTTTCCCGCCAAGTTCCGCCAAGTTGATCGGCCTTTTCGAAAAGTGTGATCTTGCCAAATCCGGCCTCGCGCAATTTGATGACAGAGAGAATTCCTGCCATTCCCCCCCCAATAACAGCAAAACTTTTATCTGAACTTCTTGTCACCTTCTGCGTCTCCTTTGTGGCTCTATTGCTCTATTGTTTAGTGGCTCTATTGTTTAGTGGCTCTATTGTTTTGTGGCTCTATTGTTTTGTGGCTCTATTGTTTTGTGGCTCTATTGTTTTGTGGCTCTATTGTTTAGTGGCTCTATTACTTTATTGCTCTATTGCTCTATGGTTTAGTGGCTCTATTGTTTAGTGGCTCTATTGTTTTGTGGCTCTATTGTTTTGTGGCTCTATTGTTTTGTGGCCTGAACTCGGCCTTGCTGGGAAAACTCTCGCAATAGCATTATCATAATCAATTATTGGACACTTGTCCAGTTTTGAATTTCCGTTTGCCTTTCTTCAAGTTGTTTCAAGCTGTCTTGGCAGTTCAAGCCCGGTGAGCAGGGCAATTGAGTCTAATATTTCACTTTCAGAGACCCGTTCCACTATTTCGAGCATGTTTACACCTATCAAATATGAGGTAACTGCTAGGGCGATGCGTTCTGAATTATCGACATCACAACTTGCCAATAGCCGAGAGACAAATTGCACCAAACCGTTTTGGACCTTTCTAAGTGGCTCTAGACGTTGGCGTCTGGTACTGATTGCCCAGTATTCAAGGAGGAGTGGCATCATAGTTCTATCTCCATGGGCAAATGGCTCCATGCTTTTTGAAATGAACCTCCAGAACCTCTCCTTGGAATTTCTAACTGGCCCATCTTGCGCGTCAAGATTTCCTAAGTTTTCATCCCGGCTTATTAGTTCAATCCAAAGGGAAACGGCCTTCAACATGGCGGCATCAATTATCTCATCAACATCCGAAAAGTAATAGTGCACAATCCCCTTAGAAGTCTTGGCCTCCATGGCAATGGACCGCACCGTACAGGATCGGACGCCATGGGCAAGTAAAACGGACACTGCTGCATCGATAATTCTGTCTCGCTTAGCTAGTTGGTTCCCAGAAAGTTCTACCTGATTTCTAACTCGACTTGCCACCGTATAATTATATTTGTTTACTTTGTACTCGCCAATAATCAATAACAGATAATAACGTCTCATCTAGCGATATATGAGGCTCCCACTGCGTTGCCTTATTTACCTTTGTAAGGTCACCTCGAAGTATTGGTGTGTCTGCTGGACGTTGTAGTTTAGGATCAACACTAATCTCTATATCTGCTCCTGAGAGTTCCACAAGCCTATTCACCAGATCCCCAATAGACATATCTTTGCCAGAGCAAACGTTATAAACATCTCCCGCTTCGCCATCTAGTGCAATCGATCGATATGCGCTAACTACATCTCGAACATCAGTAAAGTCCCGGCGCGGCGTCAAGTTCCCGACAGCAATGCTTCTAGTTTGTGAACGTTGGGCTTCAACAATTCTCTTAGCAAGGGCAGATACCGCAAAATCGGGAGATTGGCCGGGTCCAATATGGTTGAACGGTCTTATCCGTACTACATCAAGGCCATAGCCTAAATTTGCCTGAATTGCTATATATTCACATGCAACCTTGGAAACTGCGTAGGGCGTAAGTGGACGCATTGGAACATCTTCACTAATTGGAATCTCCGATGGTAAGACCTTGCCATACACTTCGGCAGATGAAATTATTATGACTCTTGGTGGAGTTGGGAGCGATCGTGCTGCTTCAAGCATATTGAGAGTTCCCACTGAGTTGATACGAAATACTTCATCAGGTTTATCCCAAGACTGACCAACATGCGTAAAGGCAGCTAGATGATAGACGACCTCAGGTCCAATCATCGATAATTTTGTCCTGACCGCGCTTAAATCCGTGACATCCATTTCATCTTGGGTAGGAGCGAATACCTCGTCGCCACATTCAGCAAGAAATTTACATAGCCAAGCGCCAGCAAATCCTCCTCCCCCTGTTATAAAAGCACGCACTCCATAACGCTATACACTTATGCCCTCAGACACAAGCCACGGCGCGACTCTCTACTTAACATTGTTTTAATGAACGTTGGTAATGCACGTTGGTCCTGCACGTTGGTCCTGCACTTGGAAAGTAGTGCATAACCCAAAGTTTTCTCCGTATCTCAATTGCCTTGGTGTAAAAAGCCTCATGCCGTCTTTCCTGTCGATTCAGTGCTATATAGTGCATCTAGGATAGATACGAGATCAAAGCTCTCTCCTGACCATCTCGGAGAGATGGTATCTGACGATATATGAGAATATGCTTGGGAACTTAGGTAGCTGTCCACAAAGTGTCTGTTTGATTCCTCTAGGTTTTTGATGAGATAGGAGTGGTTCTCTATCTCTTTGCCATCTTTGGTGTAAAAGTGTAGATATCCTTGGGTATCTTTCTCCATCCGAACTCCGCCTTCGTGGACTTGGTGATGGTGATATGAGCAAAGCAGAACAAGATTGTCAAGATCGGTATTTCCTCCGTCCGACCAGTGAATTATATGGTGGGCGTTAGTGTATTTCACTGTCTTGCACCCAGGAAATCTGCATCCTTTGTCTCTGGCTTGTAGGACACGTTTTTGGCGTTGGGTTACCAAACGTCTCTTTCTGGCGTAGTTGAGGGTGAAGATGTTTGAATCTTGATCTTCATATCTAACTAATTTGGCATCACAGCTCAATCTCCTAGCTAGCTCTCTTGAAATGTGAGGTCCATGTTGGATTACTGCCCCGTCATTTCCACTATTGGACTCGTTCATGTGTATAACAACCGAGGTTTGAGGTCTAATAAGAGAGCCAGTTGTAGATATTTCATTCAATTTACTAAGCGCAAGCTCGCTGATAAGAGCTAGAGAGTCACAGTTGGAAGCCCCAAAAGGATTGTCGGCTTGGGCAGGGTCAAGTGGAGCTTGGGCGGGAGAATCGGGCCCATATTGATTTTCTGGAATTTCTTGAATTTCTTCCGCGGGAGAATCACAATTAGCCTCGCCAATAGAGTTACGAATTTCTTCCGCGGGAGAATCACTATTAGCTCCGTGATCAAAGTCTTGAATTTCTTCCGCGGGAGAATCACAATTAGCCTCGCCAATAGAGTTACGAATTTCTTCCGCGGGAGAATCACAATTAGCCTCGCCAATAGAGTTACGAATTTCTTCCGCGGGAGAATCACTATTAGTTCCGTGATCAAAGT
>JAKAVM010000077.1 GCA_021827485.1 Actinomycetes bacterium | reverse complement strand
CAGGGCCTGGGGCATGGCATCGGAGAAACAACCGATGTTGCTCGTCTAAGTCCACCTAAAGTGGCAGCGAGAACTTCTTCAAGTGGAGGCAGCGTAAGTTGTCGCCACTAAAGGGAATCCCACGACTTTAGTCGTTGGGAGGAGGTCAATATACCATAATTAAGCACATATGTGCGAAATATTTGTACAAACACGCCGTCGGAGGCCGCCGCGGGAAAGCCGTCACGGGGGCCGCCACGGAAGCCGCCACGGGGCCGCCGCGGGAAAGCCGTCACGGTGAACTCGCCCCCAGAGATGCTGGGTTGCTAATAGACAAGCTTTCGATTCTTTCCGGACCCTTCTTGATAAAGATAAACGAAACAACACTTACAAA
This sequence comes from Actinomycetes bacterium, assembly GCA_021827485.1. Taxonomy (GTDB): domain Bacteria; phylum Actinomycetota; class Acidimicrobiia; order Acidimicrobiales; family JAKAVM01; genus JAKAVM01. The sequence continues at coordinate 22,825 of JAKAVM010000077.1, read as the reverse complement.
AATCACGTACACGATACCTTGAAGCACTGTTGGCCGATCCGAATAACCGATCAAGGTATGAAAAAGATCACCAATACTTGAGTTCTCAGACATGAAGCTAGTGGAGTTCCACAAGGGATGGCTGAGGATAGTTAGCCAGCCAAGTTGATCAAGATTTTCAACTGTATCGGTCAGCAGCCCAGCAGCAAAGAACATCAACACGATTCCAACTACGCTAAAGAATTTACCAATGTCAATCTTTTTGCCAAACTTGAAAATGGCTAGTGCTATTCCACTCGCAGTAATCAACCCGAGAAATCCTCCAAGTAATGCAAAGTGAGCAGACTGAGCAAACATAATGGCGAGAGTGAATACGACTGTTTCGAGACCTTCTCTACCAACTGATTGGAATGCAAGAAGAGATAGAGCGAGACGGCCGCGGCCAGAGATTGCTTGGCCTGCTCTGCTCGCAAGTTCACCAGACATTGCCCGTGAATGTTTGCGCATCCAGAAGGTCATATAGGTAAGAATGGAACAAGCTAGCAGATAGGTACTTGTCTCAAAGATAGTCTGAACCCGAGAACCCGCATAGGTTCGTATCGTCTCATAAGCGATAGCTCCAAATAGGCCCGCCAAAACCAACGCTAGGGCCACTCCTATGAAAATATCCCGAAAAAGTTCGCGTCTACCGACCTTGTCTAGGTAGGCAAGCAGGATCGCAACAATCAGAAAGGCTTCAATCCCCTCTCTGAGGAAGATTACAAACGTCGGGATCACTAATATTAGGTTAGCCTAACCTAAGTTTGTGAGCAACTTTTCTGGATATCGGGTAAAATTAGCCTAGTGGTGCCACAACTAACCGAAAACCCTGAGTTTCACCCCCCCATCGAAGAATATCTCGAAGCAATTCTCACTCTCCAGGAAGATGGAATAAACGTAATCCAAGCCAGAATTGCCGAATGCGTGGGACGATCTGCTCCCTCTGTTTCAGAGATGCTAACCCGTCTTGAGCAAGACGGATACATTTGCCGTAACGGTAGACAGATCACATTGTCAGATAGTGGCTATAATATCGCGTTACGAGTTGTTAGAAAGCACCGTTTAGCTGAACGATTACTCGTTGATATTATTGGACTAGAATGGCACAAAGCGCACTTGGAAGCTGGACGCTGGGAGCACGTAATTTCCGACGAAGTAGAAGAAAAGCTTATTTCAATTCTTGGCAACCCCGCTACGTGTCCACACGGCAATCCAATTCCCGAAATAAACGCTGGTTCTCAGCATTCAAAGTCACAGTTACCTAGCCAAAAGCCACTATCAACTTGTAGTACGGGCGATTACGTCACGCTCACACGCGTCACGGAACAAGTAGAGATTGATATGATGGCTCTTGAACTGCTTGCAAACAATGACTTTATTACTAACAGTAAGGCTACAGTTGAGAAAGTAGGCAAAGATGGAGATGTCGAGTTAAGCATTGGTTCTAACTCCTTCGTCATACCGTCTAAGATTGCCGACCGTATCTATGTAACCTCAGTTTGAAGTTACAGTAATTCCGATTGACTTTGCACCCGGTTGTTGTTCGATAACCAATTGGGACGAGTTGCTTGGGGAAACCACTCTGCCCCCTTGTGTCACGCTCACCTTGTATCCGTTGGGATATACACTTTGCGGAATCGCGAATACACTTTGGGCATTTGCTTGGAAGGTACCAAGTTGGTTTGGTTTTGAAACCGACCAAGTGAAACTAAATGCTCCGTTCAGATAATACGTACTAACCGGCGTACCTGATATAGCCACTGGATCGGGCTCAACAAGACTTGAATCCACGGATTGGTTGATATTTGTGCCCGTTGGGGGCAAAGCTAAGTTGTAAAACATTGTGGCAAACTTGTTGCTAGAACAAGCAATAGCGCAAGGATTCATAACCCAGTAAGTGAACGGCATAAAGTTCTGGTTCTCGTAATTTTCTTGGACTTGGATGCTGGTCATTCCTGCTTGTCCAGTAATTGACGTACTATTTGACCACTCGGTATTGAGAAGTGCGCCTCCAGTCTGCTTAGCCCAACTTATTGCGTAGGTAAAAACCTGCTGAGCATTCTGTGGATTCAACGCATATTGGTGGAAGGCAAGCCCGACATTGCTAACGCCGCTTGGAATCTGCAAATGAGTAGGAGCCCCACCAAAGTTATAGAGTACAAACGGCTCCAAAAATATCATGTGGGATTTATCCACTGACCTAATTGCATGAGTGGCTTTAGTATAGAAGGGTTCCAACTCTGACTGTTCGAGCGCAGGACAACCATTTCCAAAAGTACACTGGACATAAGAGGTCCCTGGCCAAGGCTCATTCATTACCTCATATCCAAGCACCCAAGGATTACCCGCTACCTTTGCAGCCACGGCTTCGAGCATCTCAACGTAGTAATCTTGGAGCCCACTACCTCCAGGTACTTTCTCATTACTCCAAAAGGATTGAAATGCTTGCTGTAGGGCAGGATTGAAAGTGTAGTCAAGTGGAAATGCGTACTGCTTATTCGGAGCTCCATTAGTTATGGTCATCCAGTTGGGCATTCCGTCGCCTTGGAAGTAGGTCCCGTAGTCGTCTTGGTGCCAATCAAGGAGTGTATAGATGTGATACCTGGCCAATAAATTTACTGTAGACACTATTTGATTGATGTAGTTCTGATCCAACTTGCCTTGAGTGGGCATTTCCCCCGAAGCAAGGACACCTAACCTAACCAAGTCAAGACCATTTTTCGAGAGCCATTGCGCGTAACTTGCGTTAAACCCGAAATAACTTGGATAGTAAGGTGGCGATTTCATTACGAGATTCACACCATGGAGCAACATAACTTGGCCCGCCTGATCAGTCAACCATCTACCCTGATGGCCGATTGTGGGTCCAGTTGGTATCGAGGAAGTCTTAGATGAGGAGCTGCTACAACCAGCGACTAGTCCAACAAAAACAGTTAGAACAAGAGCTGTTATCGATTGCAGCCTCGTCTTAGGATATATCTGTAGTATTCTGGACAACATTTGGAAAGTTTCCCCCTTGCTGGCATTAATATCTCTACATGCTAAAATAACACTGCCATGAGCGCCAGTTCAGCTAATTCAGCCAGATTAGTTCATTTCGCCAAGATACTCATAGTTTCAGACTCGGTAAGCCAAGGAGCTTCTATCGACAAATCTGGCCCAGCCATCAAAGAACTCCTAGAATCTAATGGTTTTGAGATAACTACACTTCAAGTAACCTGCGATGGAAGACAAGAGGTTGCCGCAAAACTAATAGAGCTATGCGAAGGCTTCCACGGTCTTGTGGTCACCAGCGGGGGCACTGGAATGGCACCGCGAGATCAAACCCCAGAGGCAACTCTTGATGTCATTGATAAACAAGCTCCAGGTCTAGCTGAGGCAATGAGACAAGTCAATCCCCTTGGAAGACTATCGCGGGCGGTTTGTGGCATCCACAATAAGTGCCTAATAGTCAATCTGCCCGGCTCGACCAATGGCTCGCTCGAAACCCTTGGAGCTATTATAGATATCATCCCTCACGCTCTAGACCTCATGGGAGACTCGCCTGCTCCTCACCCGCTCATAAATTATTCAGCCACCTGAAGTTGGTGGAATTATAGCAATTTCATCTGACTGAGTTACCTGCGTCGACCAATCCACCTCAATGCCGTTAAGCCAAACTCTTGAACAAGATATCAATTTTTCCAATTCTGGTCCGTAGAGATTTATTACAACATCAAGTGCTTCTCTAATATCTTGTGCAGATATTTCGATTCGAGAAGTCTTGGATATGGACTTAGCAGGTCCAAAGAATAACATTTGGGCCATCGCGCTAGTAATCCTATCCGCCGATCATCGACATCGAACGATTTGGCCTGATAAAGTCTGGGCTACCGATACCGTGGCCAGCTTTTTTTGTAGATACTGCCAGCCGAAAAGCCAGAGCCAACTTAGTTTGTATATCCTCAATAGAGCTATCAGAACGTAGTATTTCCCTTATCGAGAGTTCCTCACGAGCAAAAAGGCAGTTACGTAAGTTCCCATCAGCGGTCAACCTCAGCCTGTTACAACTACCGCAAAAAGGTTTAGTTACCGAACTGATTACCCCAATCTCGCCCATACCATCAAGATACCGGTACCTAAGTGCAGGTGCGTGGCTGGGACCAGCCTCATCAACGGCTTCAATCGGCCAGCGGGCATTTACTCGCTCAACGATCTTTTCGCCTGGTACAACCTGCTGAAAAGACCACTTCCCTTCGGCATCAAGCGGCATAAACTCAATAAATCGAACGATCCGATTGTTCCGTCGACCATACTCACAAAACTGCTCAATTTCATCGTCGTTTATACCCTTCATAACTACTACATTGATCTTGACAGGGCTTATTCCGACTTGTTGAGCTACATCTGCCGACTCGAGTACACGGGCCAGCTCTCCACCTTTACGAATTCTTGCAAATTTATCAGGAACCAGTGAGTCACAGCTAATATTTACTCGGCTAAGACCTGCTTTGTGTAGATCTTGTGCTTGGCGTCCAAGAAAGTGACCATTGGTTGTGAGAGATATATCCTCTATGCCTAGATCGCTAATCATGGCGACTAAAGTCATTAAGTTGCGCCTCATTAGCGGCTCTCCCCCACTTATCCGAACTGATTTTATTCCCAGCGATTTTGCCACTTCTAGTGCCTGTAGAATTTCCTCATAGCTAAGAAGTTCTTTTCGGGCCAAGAACTCCATACCATCTTCGGGCATACAGTAAACGCAACGGTAATTACACTTATCGGTTACTGATATACGTAAGTCGTCATGTACTCGACCAAACTCGTCAACTAACGTCCCATCTTCAGGTGCAATCGAGCTGGCACTGGACCCAGCAAACAGATTAGAAGCTGATAGATCAAGCGTACTTTGGCGCTCAGACCGAGTTCGAATGCGAACAGATGAAGTTTCTAGGTGTGCAGGAGGCTTCCCAGAGTTCGCCTGGGCTGTACTAATTAGGTCCACAGGAGGCTTCCCAGAGTTCGCCTGGGCTGTACTAATATCGCTTTGCTTAGGCACTTTTGGAATTTTCTACCCAAAGACCGTCGGATTAGTTACCATGACTTGTGCGTGACTAAGTTCAGATAAGCCCTCATGGCTTTCGATTATAGCTATACCATCACTTGAGCTAAGTCCGCTGAGTTGGTGGGAGCCTTGCTTGGCTTGACTGATTGCCAGCCAGTCGCCTTGCTCATCTCTTTCTAATGAGACTCTAACAAAATGAACTTTCCCGTCTGTTGGTACCTGGATTGGAGTTGATAAGCGAGCACGCAAAGTATTGCGGAAAATATTTTCGTGGCCGCTCATTACAAGCAGTGCAGGACGCACAAAAAGCTCAAAAGAAATCGCCGCTGATACTGGATTGCCCGGAAGACCAAAAAGGTAAGTTCTTCGATTGGCTTGCGCGTCATCTATATCGGAACTAGGGGCTGGTTTATCTAACTGACTGTTAGGGGGGGGTGGTTTATCAAGTGTGCCAAATGCAAGGGGCTTTCCCGGCTTGATAGCGATCTGCATACTATGTGCATCTTCTTGGCACACGATCCTTATCGCTTCCTTAACGATATCGGCATCTCCAACACTAACTCCACCTGTAAATATTATTACGTCGAGTTTACAACTTTGATCATAAATTAACTCAACAAGCTGTTCCAGGTTGTCTCCGACACATCCAAGGTCAGTTGGAGAAAAGCCAGTTGGAGAAAAGCCAGTTGGAGAAAAGCCAATTGTAGAAAAGCCCGCCTCACTCAACAGAGCAAGCATCATCGGCCTGTTAGAGTCATATATCTGGCCAGCCAACAGTGGCTTACCCGGCTCAACAAGCTCGCTACCCGTAGAAATAACTCCGATCTTGGGCTTGTCGAAAACTTGAACCTTAGCGCAGCCACCGGAAACCAAAAGGGCTAATTGGCTGGGACCAATTGGCGTCCCAGCCTTGCAGAGCACTTCACCCTCCAAAATATCGTCACCAATGCGTCTAACATTCTTCGCCAAAGCGCATGACTCTAAGATTTCTACGCTACTGCCATCGTTAGATGCAAGAGTGTTCTCAATCATTACAACTGAGTCAGCACCTTGGGGGATCTTGGCTCCAGTCATGATTCGCATGCACTCACCTGGACCAACAAAGAGTTTGTTATCTTCGCCGCTAAGTCCACTGGCTAACCTGGTACCTACTACCTTCAATTGAGTTGGAACTGACTCAACATCCCGGGCCCTGAGCGCATATCCATCCATGGCCGAATTATCAAAGGGTGGTACATTCAATGTCGCTTTCGGAGCTTGCGCCAAAACAAACCCAAGTGAATCAGTAACTAGAACTTCGCTTACACCAATCGACCGGCATGTTGAAAGTATGATTTTCCTTGCTTGGTCAAGAGTTATCATGAATTTGGCACCGCAGAGCAATTTCGCTGAATGTCCGTGCTAAGCACTTCGACATCTAAGTAATTATGATTACATTCCGCCCAATCTTCGCCACTTGCCCACGTTTCGAACTTCCAAATCGGGGCTTCCTTCTTGAGGGTATCTATTATCCACTGAGTTGACTCAAAAAGCACTCCTCTGTGCGGTGCCGAGCAGGCCACAATGACGGCTATATCACGTAAATGCAGGGTCCCGGTACGATGTATTACAGCAATTCGTACAAGTTCTGGCCACCTACTTCTTGCCCTTGCCACAATTGACTCTAAAGTCTTGAGTGCTGGTTGAAAATAGCATTCATATCTAAGCGACTCCACATTAGGTCTACCCTCACTAAAGTCACGAACCGTCCCACAAAAAATAACCGATCCACCTGATCTAGCTTGCACTACCCAACTGTTCACGATTGCAATATCGAGATCCGATGAAGATATTGCCACCCAATCATCTGCATCACCAGGAGATACCAAGGCCCGCGAAAACAAGTCGTAAGGGGTGTCCACATCGGAGATATTTGAGGGATCGGTAATAGTTGCAATCGTCTCTTCATCGATCAGCAAAGCCGACTCGTCAAAAACGTTTCTCAAAGAACTTATCCCAGATGCCAATAACCTAGTAGCCTTCTCTAAGTCGTGAGCTGACCATTTGGCACAGAGCGGTTGAATGTATCCCCCTACGATAGGTACTACTGATCTCTGTGAGCTTTCATTGGCAAGAAAGTCCAAGAACTCTTTCGGCACCTCGGCCATGTCGCATCCCATGACAATCACTGGCCTTGATCGATCACGCTCTCTAAGCAGATTCCAGCCATCACAGATCGCTCGAAGCGGTCCGCCAAATTCAATCGAGTCATGGACGCAGTTCAGATCGGTAACCCCACTGCCTACCTCAATTACATAACTGCAAACCTGGCCAAGAATTTCAGCTAAACGCTGTGCAAGTGATCGTCCATCGGCCAGGGTAATCTTGGCTTTATCCTGCCCCATACGCAAGGACTTACCGCCAGTAAGTAGGATTCCAAAGGGAGATTCATCTAAGCTGGGATTGATCATTTCACTCTGTAACAATCATACCGTTAGAACCTCAAACAACATAGTCTGAAAACATGAGCCACGATTAATGAATAGTTCATCTCGATTTGCTGACATTGCGCGCAAAATTACTAATCGGCCAGGCATTTCGCGCAACGTTGGGAACCGACCAGGTAACTCGCTCAAGATCAAGAAGAAGCCAGGCTGGGATAGATCTAAGTGGGTAGGTCTCTCCCCTAATGGGCTTGGCCAGCAAAAGCCTAATCATTTTGGTGAGATGCTAAAGACGGTTGTTGAAAACCGTAAAGATTTACCATATGCGTTCAGGATTCTCAACAATGGCACCTGCGACGGATGTGCTCTAGGCACCTACGGAATGCGAGATTGGACTATCCAAGGTATCCATCTGTGTAGTGTGAGGTTGAACCTTCTCAAGCTCAACACCATGGGGCCTCTGGATATTAGTCAATTGAAATCTATCAAGAAACTACGCTCAATGTCGGCTAAAGAGCTAAGAGAGATGGGACGGATTCCCTATCCGATGCGTCGCCTTGCAGGAGAAGAATCTTTTACACAAATCTCATGGGAACAAGCACTTGGTGAAATTGCACAACAGATACACATATCTGAACCAGATCAATCTTGTCTATACATGACCAGCAGAGGAATTTCTAACGAAGTTTATTACGCAGCGCAAAAAGCCTGGCGGTCTTTTGGTTCTGCAAATATAGACAATGCCGCACGTATATGCCACTCTCCATCCACGGCCGCCTTGAAGGAAACTATAGGGGTCGGAGCAACAACGTGTTCGTACTCCGATCTCATGAAAAGCGATTTAGTCGTACTTTTTGGATCTGATATTGCAAACAATCAACCGGTAATGATGAAGTACTTGTATCTTGCACAGCGCAATAACAACACGCGCGTTGTTGTCATAAATCCTTATCGAGAACCGGGATTAGAGCGGTATTGGGTTCCATCTAATCTGGAATCGGCGCTTTTTGGTACTAAGTTTGCCCAAGATTTCTTTCAAGTTTCAACTGGTGGTGACATCGCATTTATTTATGGAGTCCTCAAGGCAATGATTGAAGATGGTAGCCTTAGAACCGATTGGATTGAAGAGCGAACAGAAGGCTTCGAAGAAGTTCGAACATTTGCTTCTAACCTCGATTGGTCAACTATCGCAACTTTTTCAGGCGTTTCGCAATCTGAGTGTCGAAAGTTTGCCAAGATATACGCCCAGTCCGAAAGATCAATCCTTGTCTGGTCTATGGGAATAACCCAACATAGTTTCGGTGCCGACAACGTGCGAGCAATCGTCAATCTGGCATTGGCAAGAGGCAACGTCGGTCGCCCTGGTTGTGGGTTGATGCCAATTAGGGGCCACTCAGGCGTTCAGGGAGGCGCTGAGATGGGAGCTTACTCCAACGCCCTTCCGGGCGGAATCGCTCTAAATCCTGAGAGTGCTCGACAGCTCAGCCAAGTCTATGGATTCGATGTTCCCGATAAACAAGGGCTGATGGCGACCCAGATGCTTGAGCGTGCTCGCTCTGGTCAAGTGAGACTTCTTTACTGCGTCGGCTCTAACTTTGTTGATGTGCTTCCTGATCCTCACCAAGTTGAATCTGATCTATCGAGAGTCGATGTGCGGGTGCACCAAGACATAGTTCTCACCTCTCAAATGTTCATAGACCCGAAGAAAGCAGTTTATCTCCTTCCAGCAAGAACCAGATACGAACAAGAAGGTGGAGCGACAGAGACTTCGACGGAGCGAAGGGTGATCTTCTCTCCCGAGATTCCAGGCAGGCGTATTGGCGAGGCTAAATCAGAGTGGCGAATATTTTCTGACCTTGCCCAGGTTGTTCATGGCGACAGCCGAGCGAGCTTTGAATCAGGCCAACAGATAAGAGATGAAATTTCCCAAGTAGTCCCTCTTTACAAGGGTATTGAGAAGCTAGAAAAATCGGGTGATTCAATCCAATGGGGGGGACCTCAGCTATGTAGCAATAGGTTTGAGACAAGGTCTGGAAAGGCTCGATTTAGCTGCGTAAACCTAGTCGATGCTTCTATACCACACGGGAAATATCGTCTATCCACCAGAAGGGGTAAGCAGTTTAATTCAATTGTTCATGATGAAAGTGATTCTCTTACCGGTGGTTTCAGAGATTCTCTTTTTGTATCTTTCGAAGATGCTTTACGATTGGGGGTTTCAGACGGATCGCAAATCAGGGTAACTTCGCCTCAAGGTTCTTTTCTAGCTAGAGTAAAGCTTTCAAAAATCTCTCCAGGTAATGTTGCAATGTATTGGCCCGAATCAAATATCTTGATTGCAACCGGTGATATAGATCCAGAAGGGGGCGTGCCAAATTACAACTGCCTTGTCGAGTTGACTCCAAGCAACTTTGAGGAAGAAAGTAAATAACTTGGATTTTCGCTCCACTGAGCTGGCCAAGGTCTCACGGCTGGATACTTTCCCGACTTTAGTCGACGATGAGCTAGCGGTGGAAGAGCCTCTTGAGATTCGTATCCTTTCTCCTTCAGGCGGGGAGCATGCAGTGGCTGTCGCTTTACGTACACCAGGAGACGATTTTGATTTAGCTTATGGTTTACTTATTACAGAAAGTTTGATAGACAATCCCAACGAGATAGTCTATATTGCCTGGGGTGAGCCTGCTGATTTCAATATAGTCAAAGTTGGGGTTGACTCTGAATTAGCTTTCACTAGGATCTCTAAAGTTTCTCCGCGATTCATAAACTCTGCTTGTGGACTTTGCTCTAAGACCACGATTGATGAAATCACGAAATCCGTTAAACCAATTACATCGTCGATACAACTGGGCCGATTAGTTCTTACTAAGTTGCCTGAGTTGCTAAGTGAGCACCAAAGCAATTTTGAACGTACGGGCGGTGTACACGCAGCGGGACTTTTCTACGCAAATGGTACTTCCAAGGTGGTGCGAGAAGATATTGGACGCCACAATTGCGTAGATAAAGTTATTGGCAATATCTTGCGAAACGATAAAGACTGGATTGAGTCCTTATCCCAATTAGTTTTGGTAGTTTCTGGTCGGATTGGTTTTGAGATCGTCAACAAGGCTGCCATGGTTGGTATCCCAATTATCGTTGGAGTTTCAGCCGCTTCGTCAATGGCAATTGCATTAGCCAACAGTCTCAATATAACCCTTGCGGGTTTTACAAGACCTGCGAATTCGACAATATATAGTGGATTTTCCCGAATTGTATAAGCTGGTGGTTCCACTAGAATTCTGTGATTACTCATGAATGCAAACTTGATCTCAAAACAAGATAGTGGGTCTCGAAGCTTTAGGACTATTTTCAAACAAGCCGGTGGGTCTCGAAGCTTTAGGACTATTCTCCCAATCTTGCTTGTAATATTTCTGGCCTCGTGCGGATCTAGCCAAAAACAAATCAAAACTTCTTCGTCCAAGGGTGATAACTTGCAGGCAGGCCCCACCAACCATGCTGGAAACGCATTTAGCCTGCCGTCTAACTCTAAGAACCGCTTGTATTCAACTTGTCCGACCAACTTGAGCGTGAACCATTCTCTGGGCACAAGTGTTTCCGGCCCAAATCAGTTCTATCAAAGCTACCAGGTAAAATCTCCCGGCAGCACTACGAAGAAGACCATATTTGAAACTATATGTGATTACTCCTCCGGTGAGTTCAAAGTAGCTGTGAGCCTTGACATTAGAAACAACATGTCGGTTGGCTACTATGAAAGCTTCTCGGCACAATCAATTGCTCCTCACGTATCAACAACCTCAATCCCAACTTCCAACAGTGCTGCAATCGCATTTGGATATTCTGTCGGTTACGGACCAGATCAAGTGAATACTTTTTCAGAACTCATCGGCAAGACAGCATACTCAATCACTGCAACCGCAAGCTTGAGTTCTCTCAGTTCCTTCATTTCCGGGCTAGTTGGCACAAGTGGCTAGTCCTGTAGATATTTTTGAATTTGGCCATGTGGCCACCTCTCTGGACGCAAATATGCTACCCATTTTCTTACGGTAGTGGACGCAAATATGCTACCATTAGGGAGTGGATGAAAAAGTGAAGTTGATAGCTGGTACCCTTCTTCAAGAGGCGCGAAGTAAAGGAGGTCTTAGCCAACAAGAGTTGGCTAACCGATGTGGTGTCTCTAAATCGCAAGTAACGCGCATCGAACTACATCAAATCCAACCAAGTCTGCCTACCCTGTTTCGTTTACTCGCCGCTGCGAACCAGGATCTGGAAATTAGAGCAGTCACTAAAGACGGGAAACTTACAGCAAGTCAAATTGCGGAACAAGTTTTCAAAGAACTTGCCAGTGGCGACGAGGAGCGAGCATTTCGGACCTGTATTGCACTGATGGATGAGCTAAGCACCGTTACTCCCGCTAGGCTTTCGGAACTCGTTGACGAAGTTCCCGTCCTATGCAGTGATGATCGCTATAATGCTCTAATTGCTTCGATCGTCGAACACTTTTGCAGCCTAGCCAAGATTGAAGTACCACTTTGGACCAACGATCCGAAACGGTTCTGTTCTCCGTGGTACGCAAGCGATATTGCGGGCTTAGAAAGTATCGCAGTACATGAGACCCCACCTGCATTTGCCCGACACGGCATTTCTATCTTGGCTAGCGAGCTAAGTCGTGTCTGAAGGTGTTCTCACAACATCAGAGCTGCGAGACGCTTTGGAGGATATTGCTATCCGACTAGACCAAGCTCATATACAGGCGAGGATCTATATCGTTGGAGGTGCTGCGCTTGCACTGGCCGACGGCTATAGAGATTCCACACGAGATGTCGATGCTATTTACTCCCCAAGCAACGAAATTGAAAATTATGCTGCTCAAGTAGCTCGTGACCGCGGACTACCCGAAAACTGGCTTAATAATAAGGTGAAGGGCTTCGTTCCGTTTTTCAGGGATGATCCTGGGCAACGTCCAATATTTACTATCGGCTCGGTAACTATAACAGCAGCATCCCACGAGGTGCTGTTAGCAATGAAGATTGGTGCTAGTCGAGGTCGAATAGATAGAGAAGACATTAGATTTCTAATCCGTGCAACTGGGATCAAGAGCAAAGAAGAGGCAATTGCCCTCTATGAAGAATATTTCCCGGAAGATCCTCTGACGCCGAGGGCCAGTCCTGTATTGGATAGCATTCTGGGAAGATCGGATTAAAATCTGTTCCAGATTGACCCAGCCTCCAGGCCAACCGTATGGGTAAATCTAGGTTTTTAATCCGATTGTAAGACTAAATATTGAAGATAAATTAGTGTACTATCCCAAAAGAGTAAAACCACGCTCCCACGTAGACCCCGTGGTGGCAAGTGCGCGCCTGACCGGTTTTGCGGGACTCGGCTTATTGATAGGCTTGTTCTTTGAAGGACTTACGTTACTTTCAATCCGGCATTTTGTCGTTCTCCACATCATTATTGGATTGTTTCTCATACCTTTAACCTTAGTGAAACTTGGGAGTGTATCTTTTAGATTCATCTCCTACTACACGGGAAATCAACGGTTCAAGAATGCTGGCCCCCCTGTTGCCTTGCTTAGATTCATCGGACCAATCGTTGTCGTATCCACAATTGTGCTTTTTGGGAGTGGGATTTGGCTGGCGTTCGGTGGCCCAAGTTCCTATAACTCTCTTGCCTCTGGCCTTCATAAAGGTTCATTCGTTATTTGGTTCGGAGCTATGGCGATCCATGTTGTTGGACACATTTCAGAGCTTCCCAAAACTGCATTGTCAGATTGGCTCACTAGAACAGGTAAGATAGCTATTGCTTTTGGGCGTGAACACGTTCCGATCAAAGGGGCTTCGGCGCGACTCGCTCTCGTAGTTACATCGTTTGCGCTCGGAATATTCCTAGTTTTGGCAACTCTAAAGGGTGCTTCTGCTTGGGGTAGTTTCTAAGACTTACCACGATACTTTCATCTTGGCACCCCCTATAGTTGCTAGAACTCACCATGATACTTTCATCTTGGCACCCCCTAGGGGCGAACTGCCAACTTCCCAGCGGCCCCCAGTAGCCTTTACAACCGCATCTGCAATGGCAAGCCCTAGGCCGGTACCTGAATAATATTCATTAGCCCTGTGAAAACGCTCAAAAATTCGCTCGCGCTCGGTCTCTGAGATACCAGGTCCTTGATCATGCACAGCTACATAGGGCCCATAGTCTTGTTTTCCCCCAACCTCTATCTTTACCGTAGAGTTCTCGGGCCCATACTTGCAAGCATTATCAACCAAGGTTGTAATAAGTCGGTCCAGCCATTCGGGAGGAGCATTGATAATCGCATCTCCCTCAGGCGGTTCGACCACTTGTATTGTTATTCCTTTGCCTTGTGCAATTGAAGAAAATCTTCTTGCACACGAGCTAGCCATCGCTGAAAGATCAACTAAATCAAAAGAAGGACGCCGGGGACTAGAGTCAAATCTTGCAAGCCAGAGGAGTTCCTCGACAATTGTACTTAGTCTTCGCGTCTCTTGAGATACCGAGGTTAGCACTTCTCGATAAGTCTTGGCATCTCGTTCACGCATAAGCGCCGAGCCAACTTCGGCTTCAATTACACTTATTGGAGTACGCAACTCATGTGATGCATCGGCCGTAAAGGTAAGCAGGCGCTTACGTGATTCGTCGATTGGAGCTACTGCTCTACGCCCAACTAAATAAGAAAAAATAAAAAATACTCCCAACACAACAGGAAGTAAGATTAACTCGCCTGCCTCTAATACCCTAGTGTCATGTATAGTTTCGGCATCACTAATGGCAACTATCCATCTCCCTGCCTTTACAGTTGCGCCAGCAATCGTAAAATCCGAACCACCGAGCCTGGCCTGAATAGCTTGTGTGGTATCAAAATATCGTCTTGGGAGTTTTGGGATGCTCCTATCGTTGGGCAACGCTTTATTTTGAGAGACCCACCAGTAAGCAACCGGGAATCGCTCAAGATCTTCGTCGGGATCAACAGTACTAAGACCTCCGAAAGTTCCCACACCTGTCGGCCCTGTTCCTACTGTCGGCCCTGTTCCTACGGTCGGCCCTGTTCCTACGGTCGGCCCGGTTCGAACTGACGGCCCTGTTCCTACTGATTGTGATGCTCCAATTAGTCTTGCCAGTGTTTCCGAGAGCTCTAACTTATTTGAATTCTGAGACCTGGTCCTGACCTGTGCATTCAGTACCAAACTGGCCAAGAGATAGATTATGGCAATTATAGCTGTTGACTGAAGGGCTACGATCCGATAGCTTCTCACAAAGATTCAGTCTTTCCACAGCAAAGACGACTCACCTTTGCTCGGCCACTAACTTATAACCGATTGATCTAACCGTTTCAATCTTCGAACTTGACCGGGCGAGCTTTGCTCGAAGTCTCGCAATATGAACATCTATCGTGTTGGATCCAACCGCATCAGCTTCTTCATTCCATGCATGAAGGGCAATGACTGGCCGCCCTACCACTGAAGGATATTTCCTAATGAGGACTTCTAATATTGAATACTCACGCGGAGTTAGTTCAATAACTTGACCTTCTACTGATATCTGATAGATAGACGGATCAAGGCTAAGATCACCTACCCGAAGAATAGGGCTACCATCAGAATCGGGCCTTCTTTGCAATGCCCTAAGCCTGGCGAGCAACTCTCCATAGTCAAAGGGTTTGACAAGGTAGTCGTCGGCACCAACATCAAGACCTTTGATTTTATCGGACGGGGTATCTCTCGCAGTCAAAATCAGTACTGGAAATCTCATCGCGTTCTTGCGCATGTACTCGATTAGTTCTACTCCGGAAATCCCCGGCAACTGCCAATCGATTATTGCTACTGCATATTCATAAGTTTGGAGAAAATCTTTAGCCTCAGATCCGTTGGCTATAGCATCCACGAAATAGCCAGCTTCGCCTAACCCCCGCTTCAGGATAGTTCTAAGGTCATCATCGTCTTCAACTAATAAGAGTCGCATCTACCTATAGTGTGCCAGTATTTTTGTTTTCTGGGAAAATCTATACTGGGTTCAATTTTCGACAACTCACCTCATCCCCCAAATTAGTCCCGGTGGGCAGAAAGTCTCGGTGAGCAGAAAGTCCCGGTGGGCCGAAAGTCCCGGTGGGCCGAAAGTCTCGGTGAGCAGAAAGTCCCGGTGGGCCGAAAGTCCCAGGTCGTTTTATGCTATCTGTAGGACTGTACTCAACGAATTGTAAGGTTATGCGAGATTAGCCCAGCGGTTGGTTGAGAAATGTTTGCTTGTCGACCCGTACTCAACGAATCTAATTGGCTAGATCGATTTAGAGTTTCTCGTGCACGGACACCGCATAGTCGCTAGTAGCCTCAAAAAGATCCTTTCCCCAACTAGACCATCGGCTCAATAATTTCAATTGTGCATCAGAACAATCTTCATCATATTGCGATAGTGAATAGCCCCTCCCAAGTTGAAACCCGCATACCAGCAGACCGTTACAGACCAAGTGTCGAGAGCATTGAGCAATGAGTGACTTATTTGTTCCAGGCTCAGTAAATAGAGGGACGTTTCCGGCCATCACCACAAGATTGAAGGACTCTTTGAGATCAATCACGCACATATCAGCTATCACCCATCGAATCTCGGGTGATAACTGACGAGCGACTTGAAGCATCGATTCATTTGGTTCTACTCCAACAACCTCAATTTCTTGCCTGGCGAGTTCGCGTGCGACCCTGCCAGTTCCACAACCAGCGTCGAGGACACGAGGCACTAGAGCAGAGGGCCGGAATGAAGATTCCTCTTGTGACTCTTGGAGCCGCCACTTATCAGCTTGGAACTGCCATTTATCAGCCTCAAATTGCCACCCGAGGCTATTCAGCAATTCAACAACGCATTTTGCCTCGCCATGCACATCAATTCCAGAGGCTTCAAGCTCGTTAAATCTTTCTTGAAAATCGGTTCCGTTCCACGTGATCATCTAATTATCTGTATCATAATTTTTTAAATGAATAGGTGATGTTATTTATTAAATAAGTAAAAATATCCACTTACCCCCCAATCGGCAATTACGATCCGTAAGCTCCAGCCGGGTAGTACGGTGCCGCATTGTTAGTTCCACCAACCACACAGACAGTGGCACCACATGCCATTGAGTACCAGGCGGTTGGAACCGGGGGCGCTGTTCCATAAGTCAATCCGGTAAGTCCAGTTTCTACTGCAGTCCAGGTAAGCGGCGCTCCGGTCATGTTGGTGTTCGAAAGTATAGTCGCTTGCCCGCCGGTCCAACCATAGACATAACAGATGGCAGTTGACTTGCACGCCGCCCCAAAGAAGTATGAAGTAGATGAATCAAAATTGCCTGCTGCACTCCAGGAAGCTGGCGAGGAAGAAGGTGAGCTATTTACAAAGATCTGAGCGTAACCATTTCCATCGCCAGTAACTACACACTCTGGAGTGGAAGTACAGGCCACCCCATTTAGCAATGCCCCAAAGCTAGTATTATACTCACCAGCCCAAGTTGATCCAGAGTTGGTTGTATAGATTATTGCCCCTTCAAACTGTCCAGCGTTTAGAACAACGCCTGCACCGTAGCATGCCGAAGCCGAATAACAACCCACACCATAAAGTCCAGTCAACCCACTAAGGTAAGTTGGGATCGGTTCATTAGTCCAAGTTGCCCCTCCATTTGAAGAGGTGAGGATGGCAGCCCCCACTGAACTAGTCCCAACCGCATAACAGTAGCTCGCCGATGGACAGGCAACTGAAAATAGGCGCAAATCACTATATCCGTTGGTAGGAACCGTTACTGATACCCACGATGCGGAGTTAGTAGGAGAAGTTGAAAATAAGATCATAGGTGCGTTATAGCTAGTTGTAACTCCAACCGCAACGCACTGTCCAGCGCTTGGACACGCAATTGAATAGAGCGGTCCCGTTAATAAATCATAAGTTGCAAGGGTATTACCCTCGACATCACCAGCGGCACAGAAACTTATAGTTGGGCACGATATTGCATCTAGCGGATAAGGGTTGATCGGATTAGTGGCTGGAGAGGTTGGCCCAGTCCAAGCAGAGCCATTGAAGGTAAATCCATTCCCGGCCCCATCTACAGCAGCGCAAAAACTTGCAGAAGTGCACGATACAGAAGTTAGTTGATTTGATCCATCAAATCCTGAGGTACTTGTCCAGGCTCCTCCACTATTTGTCGTGTATGTTGCTCCGCCTACCGCGTCAACCGCCAGACAGAAAGCTGCCGAAGCACACGATACTGAAGTTAGATTATTGGTATCTGAGGTTGCGCTTTGGGTGCCCCATTTATTAGTTGAATAATTGTAAATGTCATATTTCCCAGCGTTGTCAACCATCAAACAGAAAGTTGTCGAATAACAAGATATCGAGTTTTGAACGGATGCATCGGTTGTAACCGCCAAGGCACTCCAAGCCGAACCATTGTAATAAGAGTAATAGTCCGGGTTGATAATGGCAACGCAATCCTTAGTAGCCGTAACACATGAAACACTAACAAAGCCAATTCCGGCATAGATCGCGCTAAGTGTCCAAGTCCACTTGCCTGAAGATAATGTAGCGACAAGTCCATTCCCGGCAGAGTCTACCGCCATACAAAAAGACACCGATGGGCATGAGACGCTCGTAATTGTATTGCCGCTATCCCCAGTGCCTGAAGAAACACTTGAGGAGTTGGTCAGATTAGTCCAGCTAGATCCGTTATAGCTAAAAGCTACACCCGCTCCGCCCACTGCCATACAGAAAGTCGAACTTACACACGACATTCCCTCAATTGAAGGGGCTTTCACAATAGAAACCGGTTCTGCCCAACTCTTGGCTTGGTAGATAAGAGCGTTACCGGCGCTATCTACCGCAACGCAGTAGGTAGATAAAGGACATGAGATACCATATATCCCATTAGCACCATCCTGGTTAGAAAAGGCTCCCCAGGAACCAGTGTAGATTCCAACATTGCCTGCAGCATCTCCAGCAATACAGAATGAAGTATTGTAACACGATATAGAGTATAGCGCGTTCGCTCCATCAATTGTCGTCGGCCCTGACCATGCTCCACCACTGTATAACTCGTATCCGCCTGCTGAATCCACTGCTAAACATGTGGTCGTTCCGCTAGGACACGAAACACCATAGAGAGCGTTGGCATCGGCTGTCGCAGCTATCGTCGACCAGGTCCCGGGAGATGAGTTGTCGGTATACTCACCCGCAGAATCGACCAGGATACACATGCTAGTTGACGCACATGAAACACTCTCAAATGGGTATGCACTTACACCTTTCGCATCGTAATATTCCCATCCCGTTCCCGACACGTATACAAGATCATAGACATCGCCATGACTATCGCCCAGCGAACAATAAGTTGCGGTTGCACATGATAGTGAATATATGGCGTAATAATGATGCGTGGCCGCGTAAGTGAGAGATGAATAGAGCGTCCAGGTAGATCCATTGTAAATCATGGTTTGGCCCACACTATCTGCGGCCATACAGAAGGTAGTAGAGGTACATGATATGGAATAAATCGCATTAGTATCGTTGGTACTTGCTGCCTTAGTCCAGCTAGCGCCGTCAAAGAAAAAATCATTTCCGGCACCATCTACTGCCATACACCAGTTATACGAAACACATGAGACATCTTCAATGGCATTGCCAGTATCGACTCCGCTCATCAGCCTCCAGGGATTGGTATTGTACTCGATCGCATTACCGTTATTGTCAACGGCCCAGCAATAGACCGACGAAACACACGAAACTGACGAAAGAACATTAGTACCGTCAATTGAATTGGCTGCCGACCAAGTTGAACCATTATAGGTGAGGTCATTGCCGGAGTTGTCCACTGCCATGCAGAAACTCGTTGAAGGACAACTAACACTTTCCAGTATCTTTGTACCATCTATATTTGTTGCCGCCGACCAACTCGTACCGTTGTAGGTAAAAGCATTGCCATTGTTATCAACCGCCGCGCAAAAAGATGATGATACGCACGAGACTGAGTTGAGTGCATTCCCGGTTCCTGGCTCAACATCCAATGTGGACCAACCAGGTGGTGTACACAACGCCCCTGAGCAGTCGAACGCATACCCTCCTGCATCGACTGCCATGCAAAATGGCGTTGCAGTCACACATGACACTGAGGTCAAATCATGAGTTGCGCCATCAATTGCACCCTGAGACCAAGTTGAACCGTTGTATGCAAAACCATTGGTAGCGTTGACTGCTATGCAAAATGACGCGCTAGAGCACGACACTGAGGTAAAGCCTGAGGAAGAACCCGAAGGCGTTGTGATTGCAGACCAAGACGTCCCGTTGAAGGTTGAGTATTGACCCAGTGCATTTACCGCCATGCAGAAAGTAGCAGAGGGACACGAGACACTTGTAAAGGTGGAGGTATTACCAGAGTTGATCGCAGCCGTAGCAGACCAAGTAGATCCGTTGAAATACTGGCCATTACCTTGTCCGCCAACAGTCGCACACAGGGAGGTAGAAAAACAAGAAATAGAATTGAGAGAAAAGTCCGCCATGGTTGGATCTTTGAGATTCAAGACCCCTCCAGCATCGTTGAAGTTCTGCTGGAAGTTCCACTGGTTAGACCCCCCAGAAGTTGAGATCTGCCCGTAAGTTGAACTGGAATCGTCGCCAACCCCAATGGCCGTAGTCCCGTCATATGCAACACCGTAGAAGTCCCCAGCTTGGGACTGCCCACTAGCAAACGTCTCATAGGTCCAGCTAGCCTGAGCAGGCATAGCGGTCACCACCAGCAGAAGCCCACTTGCGAAAAGTCCTAAGACAAACGAAAGTGCGACCTGCTTCTTCCCGTCTAATCGCTTAGCCCCATTGATTGGCTCTGGGGTCCCTCGTTTAGGGTATCCGTGCCGTTTCACTTGCCTCTCGCCTATCGCTACGTTATTTACAGCATTCAGGATCTAGTGTCCTATTTATTACTTCGACTTAGTTCATTCAATGGATTACAGGTAATTTTACTCCAAAAATGCCAAAAATGCTCAAGAAATTATGTGTTCGGCCTGGAATTGGCCCCGGAAACCCGCTGAATCGATCAGTTCAGCTTTACCCGCCAGAAACTTCTCCGCTTTTTGCCACTATTAAGACAACCCCTTTGGAATCGGACTACGCTTCTTTGCATATCTTCGAAGCGTCGGCATATCCTCGGTTGGATCAGCAAGTGCACCGATGAACTTCCAGAATACCTCTGCGGATAGATTGATCCTGGTAGCTCGTCCGAAATTTGTGGCTCGACTAATCATTGCTGTTTTACCTACTTTCGCCTATTACTACGCTATTTGAAAATTCAGGATCTAACATCCTATCTATTGCTCCGACTTAGTTACTCTAATGGATTACAAGTAATTTGCTCCAAAAATATCTAAATTATTAGAAAGTCATATGGCCATAGAAAATCAACCTATAAATAATAGTAATTGGTATTTTTCGCGGCGTTCATTTATTAGAGGTGGTTTAGTTGGCGCACTATCCAGCCTTGGGGCGCAACAAGCACTCGGTATTAATCTAGCCAACCAGATCGGCATTGCATTTGCAGCTAATTCGAAAGGGCTGTCCAGGGGGCAGATTGGACCCATGAACCCAAATGGAGTCCCGGGGTTGGGGCCCGGTGGTTCGTTACTTGGCCCTAACTCGAGACCCTTTGAAAAAGTAAGTGCTGGTGAAGACATGATTCCCCAGATCGAACACATCGTAGTAATCATGATGGAAAATCACTCCTATGACGATCATTTAGGGATGCTGACAAAGGGCGATGGTTTTACGCTCGGTCCTGACTCTAAACCTCTCAATTACAATCCCGATCCCAAGGGGGGATTTGTCCGAACTTTCAACTTTCCAACCACCTATATCCCCAATGACGTCGGTACCTCACAAAGCTGGACTGCCTCTCATGTAGCGTGGGACCATGGCAAGAATGATGGCTTTGTAAGAGCTTGTGGACCAGGTGCCATGGGATATTGGGACTCCAGGAATTTACCTTTTTATTATGGTATGGCAGAGACCTTCCCGGTTGGAGACAGATATTTCTGTTCAGTTATGGCACAGACCTATCCCAACCGAAGATTTCTCATCGCGGCGACTGCATACGGTGACATTGATACTGATATTAGTGGAATAGCCTTTAGCAATTTTCCAAATGGTACGATTTTTGATCGGCTTGATTCATATAATATATCTTGGACGGATTATTACTACGACTTACCTACATGCGCTCTAGTAATTCCCGTTTTTGAGCGAGCTCAGAAGACCGGGAACTTGGCCCACATAGAACAGTTCCTCAAAGACTGTGAAAGTGGATCACTCCCTTCCTTCTCCCTCATTGATCCTCCTGCTACTGAAATGGGTTCTGAAGAAAAAGGAGATATTGCTATCGGTGAAGGATACGTTGCAATGGTAGTCAACGCTTTGATGGGGTCACCCCTGTGGCCTAAATCACTCCTAGTTTGGTGTTATGACGAGCATGGTGGTTTCTATGATCATGTTCCACCAGCTCCGTGCGTTCTTCCAGACAACGTGCCTCCTAACTACACGAGGGACGGACCCAACGCCCCTAAGGGAGGCTACGATCACACTGGATTTCGAGTACCCAATTCAGTTATTAGCCCTTATTCAAAGAAAAACTACGTCTCTCACTTGATATATGATCACACCTCGATCCTAAAGCTGATTGAAACCAAGTGGAACTTGCCAGCTATGACTTATCGAGATGCTAATGCTAATAACATGCTTGACTTTGTGGACTTTAGCTCTAAATATCCTAACTACTTAGAACCGCCAAATCTGCCTGCCCCAACTAATCCGTTTCAGGGGACGCCTTATACTCGCCTGCTTCCCAAAGAGCTATCGCAGGTACTGCCTAAAGAGGCGCTCCTCAGGACCATATCCATACAAGATAAGAGAATAATTCAAAACCATGCCCGCAAGTACTCTTATTAGTTTGTTCTAAAAATCAACAATACCAACAACAGGTTTATCAAGTGGCTTGCCCCCCATCGATCCAAAGAAGTTTGCATCGCCAAAAGAGAATATTCCGCCATCGGAGGCAACTTCATAGTATCCCTTGCCGTCGGGGGTAGTAGCCATTGAAACAATTGGTGCATCTAGGGGCTTAGCGCCCATTGAACCATAGAACTGTGCATCGCCAAAAGAGAAGATTCCGCCATCGGAGGCTACTTCGTAGTATCCCTTGCCGTCAGGGGTAGTAGCCATTGAAACTATTGGTGCAACTAGGGGCTTAGCGCCCATTGAACCATAGAACTGTGCATCGCCAAAAGAGAATATTCCGCCATCGGAGGCAACTTCATAGTATCCCTTGCCGTCG
>JAKAVM010000084.1 GCA_021827485.1 Actinomycetes bacterium | reverse complement strand
ATCTTTCTGCAGACTTTCGATTGTTAAACCTAAGAGATTATGAGACCTTTTACGGAGGTACGCATCCAGCGCCCCACTTGCTCGACAAGTCAGTCTTGGCAATCCCAGAGATCAATCGTGACCAGATTACAAAGGACAAGATCATTGCCGTTGCGGGATGTTATGTTACTTGTGCGACTTTAGGTCTTTATCCACTTGCGATAAATAATCTGATAGAAACTGACGGTGTTATCGTAAATGGCGCCAGTGGAGTGTCCGGAGCTGGAAAATCCCCGAAGGAATCAACGAACTATTCAACTGTCAATGAGAACTATTGTGCATACTCGTTAATGAGCCATCGACATACACCTGAGATGGAGCAACTCACAGGCTTGAAGATTCTTTTCACCCCACATCTAGTTCCTATGACGAGAGGTATTCTGACAACGTGTTATGCCCGGCCGAAGGAAAATAAATTAGGCATGCCAATCCAGGAGCTAATAGAACTATATAGGGATTGTTATCAAAATGAACATTTTGTGCAGGTGGTAGATGAATCGCCCTCGACCAAACATACGTTGGGAACAAACAATATAATTATCTCAGTGCAATATGATCCACGAACTAACTGGATCCTAGTGCTTAGCGCCCTTGACAATTTGGTAAAAGGTGCATCTGGCCAGGCAGTTCAGGCAGCAAATATTGCATTTGGATTAACAGAGAATGCGGGGTTAGATCAATTAGCACTATATCCATGATCAAGATGAGATCAGGCGGCGCAATATCCATGAACAAGATGAGATCAGGCGGCGCAATATCCATGAACAAGATGAGATCAGATGGCGCTGTATCCATGTACGCAAATATGAGAAAGTTCGCATTATGACCGTTACTTCGCCGAAGGGTTTTAGCGCGGCCGGATTAGGAAGTGGAATAAAGATAACGGGGGCACCCGATTTGGCTCTTGTCGTAACCGAAAATCGCTTGCCAGCAACTTGCGCTGGAGTTTTTACTCCTAACAAAGCTTGTGCTGCACCCGTAAGGCTCTCGAAGAGTAACTTGGAGAAAACGAAAGGGTACGCAACTGGCGTCCTTATCAATTCAGGTAATGCAAATGCCGCAACCGGACAGTTGGGATTGGAGCATGCAACCCAGTCGATAGCGCAAGTTGCTGGCGACCTTGGAATCCCTACCGAGCAGCTACTGGTGTGTTCAACGGGATTGATTGGGATTACGCTACCCGTGGAGGCGATCCTAAATACTTCGTCTAAATTAGTCGCTGAACTCGGTTCCAGCGAAGACGACGGACATCGGGCGGCCAATGCGATAATGACAACCGATACATTCGCCAAGGAAGTAGAGATTGCTAGGGATGGAGTTACCATCGGGGCAATGGCAAAAGGAGCGGCGATGCTAGAACCAGCATTGGCAACCATGCTCGCCGTAATCACCACTGACTTACAAGCTGATTCAACCCAACTTCAAGGTGCACTTCGGCTTGCTGTCAACGAATCATTTAATCAACTGAGTGTTGATGGAGCAATGTCTACTAACGATACAGTATTGGTTTTTGCAAACGGACAATCCAACAAAGCGCTAAATGACGAAGCTCTGACGGATTTACTAACTGAAACATGTTGCAATCTTGCAAATCAGATGGCCAAAGATGCAGAAGGCGCAACCAAAGTTGCAACCATATCGGTGAAAGGGGCCAAGACCCGGTTCGATGCATTGTCGGGGGCTCGTAAAGTAGCAAATAGCTTGCTTGTGAAATGTTCGCTATTTGGCGCAGATCCATACTGGGGTCGCATCATTAGTGAGCTAGGAAGCACTATGAGTGATTTTGATATAGATAAGATTTCTATCTCCTATGGCGACTACTGTGTATGTAGTGGGGGCATTGCCGTTGCTGTTGACGATGAAGGTCTGCGTAATTACATGCAAGGATCTCAAATTGATATTTCTGTCGAAATAGGAATGGGCTACGAAAATGCAAACCTCACTTTTACGGACATTAGTTGCGCTTACATAGAAGAAAATATGAGAACATCATGAAGGAGTGGATGACAAATTATTCGCCAGGGTTTAAGGAAAGCAGAGGGACAAATTATTCGCCAGGGTTCAAGAAGAAAAGCACGAAAAACTGTTGCCCAGGATGTGGAGACAACTATGAGTGATCACGATAGAGATGAAGTTCACGCTGAAGAAAAGCTCGATCCTCGTAAACTTGTAGCAGAAGTTGGACGAAGCGTAGTCAGTGCTGCATTAGCACGGGCACAAGCAGCTGGATCTGGCCATTTCGAAAGTGAGGAGAAGTTCACTGCAGCACAAAAAGCAAACATTTTAGTAGAAGCACTTCCATATATTCGAAAGTTTGCCGGAACAATAGCCGTGATCAAGTACGGTGGATCGGTTGCGGCAAGTGGTGACGATCAATCTGGCTCGGTCGCATCACTGGCTAGTTTTGTCGAAGATGTCTCGTTGCTGAGGGCCGTTGGAATCAAGCCTGTAGTAGTGCACGGAGGCGGGCCTCAGATAGGGGAACTAATGGCTCGTCTTGGCAAGGAATCAGTTTTCAAAGATGGACTGAGGGTTACCGATAAGGAGACTCTGGAGATTGCCCAAATGGTGCTGGTAGGTAAGATAAATTTGGATATAGTCCAAGCAATTAACATAAACGGTCCTATCGCTATAGGATTATCAGGTGCAGATGCTGGATTAATTAGGGCTGAAGCGCGGGCCGAAGAACTTGGTTTTGTCGGCGAGATAGTCTCGGTTGATCCAAACATCATCAACAAATTACTGCACGAAGAGATTATTCCCGTAATTGCCACCATAGGTTCAGATAGTCAAGGCCAAGCCTATAACATAAATGCTGATTCAGTTGCAGGAGCAGTTGCTGAGGTATTGGGTGCAACTAAATTGATATATCTGACCGACGTACCGGGCATTCTAATGGATGCCGAAGACCTTTTTAGCTTAGTGCGCAGTCTCGATACTCGGCAGTTGGCTTCCATGATATCTGATGGATCGCTTAGAGGGGGAATGATCCCCAAAGCTGCCTCTTGCTTGAAGGCAGTGAGAAGTGGTGTAGGTTCAGCTCACATCCTCGACGGGAGAGTACCGCATGCGCTATTGCTGGAGGTATTCACTGATCAAGGTACCGGGACTATGGTAACCATGTGATGAGTAATATATCGCAGAGAACTGTAGTATAGATGAACTATAACCATGTTATGAATACTTACTCACCTCAGGAGGTAACCCTTGTAAGAGGTGAAGGGTGCTTTGTTTACGACGACAAGGGTAATAGATATCTTGATTTCTTGTGTGGTATTGCAGTCACTTCACTAGGCCATGCACATCCTCAAGTTACACAAGCACTTCAGAATCAAGTTGGAGTTATCTCTCATGTTTCCAATCTGTTCCGCAATGAGTTAGTTGGTGAGCTTGCCGAGATAATTGATCAGAAAATTTCTTCTGCGATTCGGTCAGCAACTGGTTCTTCGGTTTCTGGAAAGGTGTTTTTCACCAACTCAGGGGCTGAATCGATAGAGTGTGCAATCAAACTAACTCGCAAATGGGCTCACGGGAGGCGAAATTTGATTGTTGGCATAGAAAAGAGCTTTCATGGCCGAACTCTAGGTGCGCTGTCAGCCACGGGCCAAAAAGACAAACAGGTCAATTTTGAACCCCTGGTGCCGGGCTTTGCACATGTGAGATTGAACCAGCCAGAGGATATAGACAAAGTATTAGGTAAGGATCATGCCAAGGATACATTGGCAGCTATTATTCTTGAGCCGATATTGGGAGAAGCCGGAGTGTGGCCCGTTGATATTGAATTCGTCAGAGAGCTGGTCGCCACAGCCAAGGCTAACAAGGCACTTGTTATTTGCGATGAGATTCAAACCGGACTTGGGCGCACCGGGCGTTGGTTTGGTTTTGAAAGATTGGCTTTTGAGCCAGATATTGTGACTTTGGCTAAATCGTTGGGTAATGGCTTTCCTATTGGAGCATGTTGGGCTCGCTCAGATATTGCTGATGCATTTGTTCCTTCTGACCATGGAAGTACTTTTGGTGGACAGCCGCTTGCATGCTCAGCGGCTCTCGCTACGATTAGAGCCATCGAAACCAATGACCTAGTTGCTAACGCAAGAGAGCTTGGCCAGTGGTTGATAAGCCAACTCGGTAAAGTTGATGGCGTTGCACAAGTGAGGGGAGAAGGGTTGCTTATCGGGGTTGAACTTGAAGAAGGAATTCAAGCAAAGAAAGTGTCCTATAAAGCACTTACCAACGGATTGATAGTCAACCCAATTAGAGAATCGACCATAAGACTTGCTCCTCCACTGATACTAGATATGGATTTGGCTAAAACAGGATTGGAGATTTTAGGTGAAGCAATCTCTGCTTGACATTTCCGATCTAGACTCCAACGATCTAGAGGAGATACTTAGCCTTTCGACTTTGGATCACTATCCTAAAGTGCTGGCCAACAAAGGGGTCGCGCTTGTATTCGAGAAGCCTTCTGCCCGCACTAGAAACTCTAGTGAA
The DNA here is from genome assembly GCA_021827485.1 of Actinomycetes bacterium. Taxonomy (GTDB): domain Bacteria; phylum Actinomycetota; class Acidimicrobiia; order Acidimicrobiales; family JAKAVM01; genus JAKAVM01. Next base: position 19,296 of record JAKAVM010000084.1, on the reverse strand, counting down.
ATGGCCGTTGTCCAACTCGGCGGCCACCCTGTAACTATTCGGGCCGATGAGGTTGGTCTTTCAAGCGCAAGGGAAACCCCACATGACCTAGCAATGACCCTTTCTTGCTATCATTCGATAATTGGCGCAAGAGTCTTCGGCCACGATGTTTTGCTAGAGATGAAAGCAGCACTTGAAGGGTCGGGAAGGAGAGTTCCCCTAGTAAATCTCCTTTCGGACTATTCGCATCCGTGCCAAGCAATTTGCGACGTATTGACGATTCGTCAATTTGCAAAGACGACAAGCGAGACTAGGATCGCTTATGTAGGCGATTGTAACAACGTTTGTAGGTCCTTGGTTCAAGCTTGTGGTCTTATAGGTATAAATGTGAATATTTCCTCACCAGCCACCTTCAAATTCCCACAAGCACAATTATCGTCGTTTACAGGTGCTAAGTGGATTGAAGATCCTTATCAAGCAGTCAAAGGATGTCATTTCATTTACAGCGATGTATGGACCTCAATGGGCCAAGAAAGCCAGTCTCAAGAGCGAGAGAAAGCGTTCGAAAACTATAAGGTCGATAATAAGCTAATGGATGCGACTGGAGAGGATACTTACTTTATGCACTGCCTTCCGGCCCATCGAGGACTTGAAGTAGCGGCAGAAGTGATTGATAGTGAGCGCTCTATAGTTTGGTTTCAGGCAGAGAACAGAATGCACGCAATGAGAGGAATACTACTTTATCTAATGGGCTGGTCTAGAAGTAAGATTTTATCTGAGTATGAAAGAGTTTCTCCTGATGGCCCGCGCTAGAAATTACAAAGTAATCGAAGGACAAGTGAATGGCCCGCGCTAAGAACCAAAGGCAACATCGCATTGTAAGGATGTTAGAGCAGCATGCCGTAGCGAGCCAAGGGCAGCTTGTCGAGTTGCTAGAAGCGGAAGGAGTTATGGCTACTCAAGCGACAGTATCGAGAGATTTAGAAGAACTTGGGGCCGTGAAGGTTAGGATGCCCGGTGGCCATACTGCTTACGCTATTCCTGAGTTGCCTAAAGATCAAATCTCTCCTGAAGACCACCTTCAAAGGGTTTTAGGAGAATGGGCGGTGGAGGTAAGTTGTTCGGCCAACATCATTGTCATACGAACACCGCCAGGGTCGGCACATGTTGTTGGATCGGCTCTGGATAGGACTGGCTTAGAGGGGGTGATCGGTACCGTTGCCGGAGACGATACGATCATTGTAGTTGTCGGGCAATCAACCAATCCTCAGTCTTTAGAGCTATACCTGAAGAATTTAGCAGGACTAAATGAAACAAGGGATGGCGATGAATAGATTGATAAAAATACTTCGTAGAAGGAGATGTTGTGGCAGATAAGATAGTGTTGGCATATTCGGGCGGACTTGATACCTCGGCAGCAATTGTATGGCTCAAGGATAAATTTGGCTATGACGTGATTGCCATGGCCGCTGACGTTGGTCAAGGTGGCGACTTTGATGCAGTCAGGGAGCGGGCTATCAAGGCGGGAGCTTATGACGCCATTGTTGTTGACTGTAGGCAAGAGTATGCAAGTGAGTATATTTTGCCAGCACTTAAAGCCAATGCCCTTTATGAAGGCCGTTATCCCTTGGTATCTGCACTGTCAAGACCTGTCATAGTTCGGCACATGGTTGAAATAGCGCGCTCTAGTGGGGCAGTTGCAGTTGCCCACGGCTGTACCGGCAAAGGTAATGACCAAGTCAGATTTGAGGTATCCACATCTTCTCTAGCGCCAGAGCTGGAAATTGTAGCGCCAGTTCGTTCTTGGGGAATGACGAGAGAGCAGTGCATTGAGTATCTAGCAGATAGAGATATAAACTTTGAAGTTACAAAGTCTTCGCCCTATTCGATTGACGACAACTTGTGGGGACGGGCAATTGAATGTGGCGTCTTGGAAGATCCTTGGATTACCCCTCCCGATGATGTATATGAGCTGACTAAAATCTCTGCTACCGAACCTACCGAATTCGTGATTACTTTTAGTGAGGGAGTGCCAGTAGAGTTCGACGGCAAAGATATGACTCTTGTCGATTTGATCTCAAAGGTCGGCCAGGTGGTAGGTTCCTACGGATACGGTCGTTTAGACATGGTTGAGAACCGAAGGGTTGGAATAAAATCACGAGAAGTATATGAGTGTCCGGCTTCCTTAGCTTTGATTATGGCTCACCAAGACTTAGAATCAATTACATCGGAGAGAGATCTCATGCATGAGAAGATGCGTCTTGAAATTCGTTACGGTGAACTTGTCTATGATGGATTATGGTTCTCTCCCCTAAGGGAGAGTCTTGATGCTTTTATGAACGAATCCAATCGCAGGGTCTCGGGCAAAGTTCGAATTCGTTGCGAAGCACCCGGGCGCACTAGTGGCGGTGTGCTGGGGAATACAAGCGACGGTACACCGGGGCCAGGTAAAGTATTCGTCGCCGGCCGTCAAAGTCCATATAGCCTTTATGCTCACGAACTTGCAACCTATGGCGATAAAGATTCATTCCGTCATCAAGACTCAGAAGGATTTGTCAAGCTGTGGGGCCTTGGGCTTCGGACTTGGGCACAGAGGTCGCCGTGACTCTCTGGCAAGCACGGCTTTCTGAAGGTCCTGCAAGAGAACTTCTTGAATTCACACAAAGCTTATCCTTTGATCAAAAATTGGCTCGATATGACATTATGGCTTCACGGGCACATCTTAAGGGTTTACAAAAAGCTGGTTTAGTTGCCAGGCAAGAAGCTTTGCTGATTGAGAGTTCGCTGGACAAGGTAGAAGAAGAGCTAATGGATCGAACTTTTAGCTTTGAAGTATCTGACGAGGATATTCATACCGCAATTGAACGTAGGGTAACTGAATTAGCCGGTCCAAGCGGAGCTAAGATTCACACGGCCCGAAGTCGCAACGATCAAGTGGTTACAGCTTTGCGGCTTTATCTGCGCTATGAGCTAATGGAAATTTGTGCGAATATAATCGAGGTCCAGGAGGCACTTGCACAAAAAGCGATTGAAGCAGCCGACAACTACATGCCGGGATACACTCATTTGCAAAGAGCACAACCAGTATTGGTCGCCCATCACCTTTTTGCGCATGGCTGGGCCTTTGCTCGTGACATTGATCGGATATTTGATTGCCTGTCTAGGCTTGATAGCTCACCTCTCGGAGCGGGAGCATTAGCTGGAACATCATTAGCTATTGACCCATCATTTGTTGCTGACGAACTTGGGTTTTCTAAAGTGTTTCAGAACTCTATGGACGCTGTATCAGATAGAGATTTTGCCTTAGAGACGCTCTTTGTACTTGCAACGATTGGGATTCACTTATCGCGAATCGGAGAAGAAATAGTAAATTGGAGCAGCCAAGAATTTGGTTTCGTTAGTCTGGCTGATAGCTTTTCGACTGGGTCTTCAATGCTTCCTCACAAGAAGAACCCAGATATAGCCGAGTTGGCTCGCGGCAAATCAGGACGTCTGATTGGAAATCTGACCGGGCTTATGGCAACTTGCAAGGGCCTGCCTTTGGCTTACAATCGCGATCTGCAAGAGGACAAAGAGCCATTATTCGATTCTATAGAACAAGCCAAACTTGCCCTGAAAGCATTTGCTCCGATGATTGCAACCATGACACTGCACTACGATAAAATGCGTGAGTCAGCTGACAACCAGTTCAGCGCTGCAATTGACCTAGCTGAGTGGCTTGTAGAGAGGGGAACTCCTTTTCGCAGAGCTCATGAAATAGTAGCAAAGTGTGTTGCAAAGGCCCTCTCAGATGGGACGACTTTGGCTGAGCAGGTAACTAAAAACGTAGAGCTAGGACCTGAAGCTGCCAAACTGCTGGGCAAAGGTGTAGCCGTTAGGCGGCGAACAAGCTTGGGTGGTGCTGGGCCAGCACCAGTTAGTATTCAAGCGGATCAGTTTGCTAATAGGATCGAAGAAGACTGTTCAAAGCTTTCACGCCTGGCTAATCGTTTCGCAAAGCTACTTGACCGCTCTTGACCTCCTCCCACGATTCTAATCGTGGGAGGAGGTCAACTCCGTCCCATATTTGAAATGGGTATAAAGCCAGAAAGATAGAGCACCTATAGCTGATAAGAGAAAGATTGCCATCATTGGAAGTAATGAGGCATTCTTGTTTCCACCGTAACCAGCCAGCGATGGGTGAACAATAAATTGAACAAAAATAAATCCCACACTTGCGAACATGACCAGCCAAATAGTCTTAGACCACGAGAAAATTACCTCACCTTTCATATATCGTGCTGGGATGAGACCAAAGAATAGACTTTGCAATCCGCAGATCCAAATGTAGGATAGCAAAGAGTCTACAACTAGCAGTATGAAGCTTTGATTGCCACCTATGACTAGTGATTTTACGGGTATCCAAACGAACCAGGCGACCGTGGCAAGTAGGAAGAGCCAAATCGAAGACAAAGCTAGAGACTTTCCGTTCTCTTCTCCGGTAGGTTCGACGATAAAAACTAGAGAGATTAGAATTCCAAACACATAACCTGGTTCAAAATGGCTGAGTCTCGAAAAGATGACAAAGACGAGGGCGATAAAAATCCCAAGAGGGAAGGCTTTGAGACGTCCGACCTTTTGAAATTTATGTCTTACATAAAATCCTCTAGCAATTTCTGTAACAAAAGCAGTGATTATTATGGCTCCGAAGTATCCGATTATCTCTGCCAACGACGATAGATTCAAGCCAAAAGTTGGGTCGTCGAGTGTGTAGAGCACTGCACCAATCAAGCCAAAGACACCAAGCAATAGAGCCCCATGTAAGCGATCAAACCAGCTTCCAATTGAACGCAGGGTCTTACGAAGTCTAGTGTCGGAGGCAATCAATCTGTCGTGGTGAGTTTCAAGAGCTGAGTTGAATAGAATTGCTGGCAATCCAAGCAACAAGAGTAAGGCGATAGTAAGTATTGAGTTGGTCTTGGCTGTTGCGGAGATCGTCTGAATTGCCTCAGTGGGACTTGGCACTGAGGAAGCTAGGGGGATTAGCCCTGGCGGCCCACCCCTCCTACCTAAGCCGAATCCTCTAAGGTATGGCATGAGAGGTCCGAATTTGCCATGTGCAATAGCTTGACGCACCTTGCCTATAGAAACTGTCTTGCCGTCAGCTCGGTCTGAGATAAGTCGTAAGCCAAGTCCGGCTCTACTTGAGTTCGCCCGATTGAATCGGCGTGATAGATGTGTACGTTGTTGATTGATTAACTTCCCATGTTTGTCAAATTTCGGTGGTCGTTTTTTGAGTAATTGAGAGCCATTGGAAGCGAACTTTTTTCCGCTGCTTGTCTTGATAGGAGGGATAAAGATATTTACTGCTTGATAAGTGTCAAACACTTCGACTCCGCCTACGTAGACTTTTGCCCCGAGAGTTAGATCTGCCAAAGTTGTCGGCTGAGCTTTAGAGATAAAAAAGTGGGTTTTAGGAGAAATATAAATAGTTACAGTCCCACCAGTCATTGTTCGTAAGCTGAAATTCGGATACGTTCCGCTCAATGAAAGGGAAGCTACTGTGCCTTGGAAGGAGAAGTGGGGAAGCGGAGGGCGAGTAGTCGTGGAGGATCTGTAGAATCCGTAACTAGAAGAGGTTGGAGCAGTAGTTGAGTAGTAAGGGTAACGTAGCGACGTGGTGCTAGGACTTGACACTAAAGCAAGTTCAAGTCTGCTAGTTGAAGCGTTGAAACGGATGACCGAAGCTTTTTGTGTGTGAATACCTGAGATTACTGCGATGGCCGCGAGTATTATCGAGAAAGTAGCCATCGCCAGCCTGAAGGGCCAACGTCCGCCCGACTTTATTGAGGGCTTGTTAGTGGAGTATCTAGGTAGAGGTTTTTGCATGGCCTAATTTTCCCTAAAGTTTACCGTTTTCTTGGCACGCACGGGCCTATGAATCAACAAAAGTAGCACATGTAGTTTCTAAAGATATTAGAATCGGTTCTTATGAACAGCTCGGTGGGTACGATGTCTACGGTCCAGGCTCTTGGGAAGCGACCAGACCCCCCTGACTTGGTAGCGCACCAAGCTCGGGTTGATCATGCGGTTTTGCGCGTTCAAGGAGTTGGGGTGAGCTTTGGAGGCGTTCAGGCGCTGAACGATGTTGACCTGGCAGTTACTATGGGAACTATTACTGGCTTGATTGGACCAAATGGTGCAGGTAAGACAACGCTGTTCAATGTTATTACGGGTTTGCAGGTACAAGATCGTGGGCAGATTGTTCTTGATGGAGAGGACATATCAGATCTAAAGCCACATAAGAGGGCACGGTTAGGATTAGCTCGGACCTTTCAGCGCCTAGAGACTTTTGGATCAATGACAGTTTATGAAAATGTACTAACTGGTGCTGAAATTTCAAAAAGCTGGGCGCATCCCGAGTCTGCCCAACCGAAAGAAATAGCTCTCAAAGCAATAGATAGAGTAGGAATTTCCTCAATAGCTCATCAACGAGCTGATTCTTTGCCTGTAGGGTTGGCCAGGATGGTGGAAGTAGCCCGTGCTTTGGCTACAAACCCTCAAGTCTTGTTGCTGGATGAACCCTCTTCGGGGCTCAACGAAGAGGAGTCGGTTCACTTTGCAAACCTCTTAATTCAACTGGCAAATGAGGGTCTTGCACTGTTGTTGGTTGAGCATGATATGGAAATGGTAATGAGAATTTGCGCTTTTCTATATGTGCTTGACTTTGGGCGCTTGCTTGCAGCAGGAACTCCTAAAGTGGTTCAATCAAATCCAGCAGTACAAGCGGCCTATCTTGGAACTGAATAGCAATATCAAAAAGCGCAATTGAGAAACGGAGAAGTACTTTGAAGCTCGGTCTAACATTAGGTTACTGGATGGCTCAGCCTCCCGAAGGCGCTCAACAGCGAGTGCTCGAAGCAGAAAAGCTTGGATACGATATCGTTTTTACTGCAGAGTCTTGGGGCTCAGATGCCTTTACTCCTCTGGCATGGTGGGGTTCGGCAACATCTAAGATAAAACTAGGTACCTCGATAGTGCAGCTCTCGGCCCGTCCACCAACTTCAACTGCAATGGCAGCTCTTACGATAGATCATCTAAGCAATGGGCGCTTTGTGCTGGGCTTAGGAGTCTCGGGGCCTCAAGTAGTTGAAGGGTGGTATGGGCAGCCTTTTGGGAAGCCTTTGGCACGGACTCGCGAATACATTTCAATCATTAGAGCAGTATTAGCTCGCCAAGGTCCAGTAGCCAGTCCTGGTCCCCACTATCCGTTGCCATATAACGGTCCCAACTCACTGGGGCTAGGTAAATGTCTCAAGCCGATAACTCACCCATTACGATCCGACATTCCAATCCTAATGGGTGCTGAAGGTCCTAAGAATGTTGCATTGGCAGCAGAGATAGCAGATGGATGGCTGCCCATTTTTTATTCTCCTAAAGTTGCACCAATGTATAACAAGTGGCTTAGCGAGGGATTTGAACGCCCCGGGTCTAGGCGATCTAAGGCAGATTTTGAGATCATGGCCAATGTAATGATTATGGTTACTGACGACGTCGAAGCAACTATCGAGTCACTAAAACCAGTAATTAGCCTATACGTTGGAGGGATGGGAGCACCCGAAATGAATTTTCATAAAGACATGTTTGCAAGAATGGGTTACGAAGGTGATGTAGAGAAAATTCAAAGGTTATTTCTCGAAGGCGCAAGAGAGGAGGCAATTGCTGCAATTCCGTCACAGATGGTTGACGATATATATTTGCTTGGGTCCAAAGAACGAATTCGCGATCGTATTGGTTTATGGAAAGAGGCAGGAGTGACAACCTTGGTGGTTGGCTCTAGTACAATTGACGAGGTACGTAATGTGGCCGAGGTGGTATTAGGGTAATGGGCATCAAGAAAAGCAGCTCTGAACAGGGAGAATTTATCCAGAGATTCTAAGTGGCTTTAGGGCAGCACTAAGAATATGCTCAACTGGGAGAAAGTTTTAGTATCCACAAGTATTCAGGTGGATCAGAAAGGAAACGGAAATCTACAAATGCGTGCAGCAGTAGTGCGTCAGACCGGGGACGACAAGGTTGAAATATTAGACAATGTTGAGCTGGAAAATACAGGCCCTGGGTTAGTAAGGGTAGCTATCAAAGCAACTGGTGTTTGTCACTCGGATTTATCTGCGATGAGTGGCGTTATTCCTCAACCCGCTCCATTTGTTCCAGGTCACGAAGGGGCCGGAGAGATAGTTGAGGTTGGCGAAGGTGTAACCAATCTATCGGTTGGCGACCATGTTATAGTTGCATGGATTCCACCGTGTGGGCAGTGTAAGTTTTGTCTGAATGGTCAGGCTAACCTCTGCTCGTCTATAACAATGACTATTGGATATATTCCAAGGTTCAAGCTCGATGGAATGCCTGTATGGGGTATGGCGGGCACGGGAACTTTTGCCGAAGAGGTAGTACTGCCATCACAGGCAGTTGTGAAAATCCCAAATGACGTTCCAATGTCAGTAGCTTCCCTTATTGGATGCGCTGTCATGACCGGCGTAGGTTCTGCGATTAATACTGCTAAAGTGCGTCCAGGTTCCTCGGTCGTTGTATTTGGATGTGGTGGAGTAGGTATTTCAATTATCCAAGGCGCAAAGCTAGCAGGAGCAGCTGAGATTGTTGCAGTTGATCTAGTTGAGTCCAAGCGAGAGGATGCCCGACGTTTTGGAGCTTCTCACGCAGTATCACCTAGTGACCTAGGACAAGTTTCGGTTGAAGTCACTGGCGGTGATGGATTTGACTATGGTTTTGAAGCTATTGGTCTTCCAACGACAATTCGCGCAACTTATGACGCCGTAAGAAGGGGTGGGACTGCTTGTATAGTCGGCGTTGGCAAAGCCGACCAGATGGTAGAGTTCTCGGCCTTCGAAATGTTTTTTGCGGAAAAGACCCTAATGGGGTCTCTCTGGGGATCGGCAGATGTTCGGGTAGACTTCGACAGAATGATCCGTCTGTGGCGAACTGGACGAATTGACCTTGAGTCGATGGTTTCCCAAAAGCTTGGACTTGATGGGATCAACCAGGCTTTTGACGACATGAAGGCTGGGAAAGTCATCAGGACGCTAATCGAAATATAATTTTATCGGTGCCTGATTCGTCGCCACAGCCCTCTAAGATTCTCCCTTCAGGAGAGCAACACGAGATTGCCTCGGGTAATCAGGTTGCTGTGATCTCTGAAGTAGGAGCGACCTTGAGAAGTTATCAAGTCGGAGGCCGAGATATTATTGATGGTTTCGCCGCCGATGAATGTGCCTCTGGAGGTCGCGGCCAAATCCTATGTCCGTGGCCGAATCGTCTTAGAGACGGTAAGTATGTATTCAAGGGGGTTCAATGCCAAGCTGCAATCGATGAACCTGCATTCAACAATGCAATACATGGCTTGGTTAGGTGGAATAGGTGGCAATTAGTTCAACGTGCTCAAAACAGGGCTAAATTTGAGTATATAATCTTTCCTCAGCCGGGCTTCAGATGGACTTTGAAGATTTTAGTTACCTACACTCTCAGCGTTGAAGGTCTTGTAATTGAAACCGAAGCAATAAATGTTGGAGAACTCGAAATGCCCTTCGGGATTGGCTTCCATCCCTATCTAAAACTAGATCCAAATGGGATAGATTCATTATATCTAACGATACCAGCTAAGCGTCGACTGATATCAGATAGCAGGATGATACCGATTGGTTCGGAGACTGTCGATGGGACTCTCTATGATTTCAGCCAAGGCGCTCCGCTTGGAGGAGTTACTGGTATTTCTCGGCTCGATACGTGTTTTTTTGACCTGATTCGAGATGAAAATGGCATTTCTCGTTGCCGTTTGGAGTCCGAAGGGAAAGAGAACTTTGTAGAACTGTGGGCAGATAGATCATTTTCTTATTACATGATCTATACCGGCGACACTTTAGCCAACATAGAGGAGCGCAGGAGGTCTGTTGCTATCGAGCCAATGAGCTGCCCTCCAAACGCACTGCAGTCACTAGAAGATATTGTAACCCTTGCCCCAGGGAGTTCATGGTTTGGGAAGTGGGGTATTCATAGTTCTGGAACACGATAATATATTGTTGTAGGATCTAATTAGATGCCCCTGTAGCTCAATGGCTAGAGCGTCTGACTTCGGATCAGAAGGTTGGGGGTTCGAATCCCTCCAGGGGTGCTTGAGCTGGAAAGTCTCGACTAAGAAAGCTGCGCGCTGTTGCTCTAGATAGACTTTATTCAAGTCTCTTAATGAGTGGTGGAGAGGATGGAAAGCAACTACCTCTCCGAACTGTTCGACTCTGTCCTGTGGTTATTTGTCAAGTTTGGACTATGACCCGACCTTTGGAACTTATCTAAGGTTATTGGCTGTAACGGGATGCCGAACGGGAGAGGCACTTGCCCTTAGATGGCGTGATATAAAAATAGATGAACAAGCTCAAAGCGGTGAAATTCTCATTTCCCACTCTATTGCTAAAACAACGGCTGGCTCAGTTGAAAAAGACACCAAGACTCATCAGTCTCGTCGTCTTGCAATTGGACCTGGGACCATTACGACACTTATTGCCCATAGACAGTCATGCAACGCTAGGGCACAAGCTTGTGGGCTGACAATTACTGATGACTCTTTTCTGTTTTCATCCGCCCTAGATGCCTCAATCCCATGGCGACCCGATGTAATGACCAACCGCTTTATTCGCCTAACCAAAGAGCTAGGAATTGAAAAGATTAGGTTACATGATCTACGCCACTACGTTGCAACATCGCTTGGTGCAGCTGGTACTCCAATAGCAACAATCTCCACCAGACTTGGCCACAGAGATCGTGCCACGACACTCAATGTTTACTCTCACTCAATGCCAGCGCTGGACGTTCAGGCATCACAAGTGGTCGAAGAATTGCTCGATGGAGAACAGATTCCATGTTGAGTTGGTTTCAAAGTAGTTATACATAGAAGTACACCAGGTTCGCAATAAGAGCGTAAATATCTGCGGGAAAAGACAAGCTGGCAGCGTGATATCTGAAACAATTTCTTGGGCGAGCCATAGATAGTTTAGCTACAATAGAAACACCTTAGGAAGTAAAGTGGATGCGATTGTTACTTACGAAAATAGACAACGGGGTCGTGAATGGATGCCTGGGGTCATAGGAGGGTTGTGTACGGCGGGTTAGCGGGAGTCGTGTGGCCGTCCTCTTGCGGTCGACAAGCACCGTCGTTAGGGACTTCACGGCCAGGACAATGAAGAGCACTAAGTATGCGGTAACCTCTCCCTGATGTCGGAGTCCGAGACCGTGCTCACGCTGGAAAAGGGTAAGCGGCTCTCCGGGATTGAGTTCGTTGCGCGCCTTGTCACTGGGCTGGTGGCTCTGGTCGGCCTCGTCGGGGAAGTCGTCTGGGTTGTCGTCGGAATGGTGAGAGCCTCAGCTCTGTCGAACAAGCAGTTCAAGGGAGGGTATCTCGTGATCTCCTCGGATCTCGACTGGTGGCGAGCCTTCGTTTTCATTGGCGTCCTTGCCGCTCTCGCCACGCTGGCGCTGGCGGGGATGGTTGTTGCAACTGGTGAGCTTCGGCACGAGACTAGAGGTCATGGTGGAACATCCAGATGTGTTCTCGCGGCCTCAGCGATGGTGTCTCTCCTGAGTGCCATCGCGTTTGGGCTCTACCTGTTCTACAGAGGTGCGCAGTCGGCAGGGCATCTAACTCCGTTCGCGGGTCCACAGGCAGGGAGCTTGCCACATGGTGAGGTAGCGGCAGGATACGCGGTGGCTGGACTCGTCGCGGCGATGTCGATCTGGGAGCTGGCGCGCTGGATGAGGAATTCACGCCTGTTAGAGCTGGCCGCGATGGTTGGACTCCTTGTCGCAGCAAGTGCTGCGGCTGGGGCAGTTGGAATGACACATCTGCGCGACATCAACACGATGTGGTCGTCGGCGGAAAGCCCGAGTCCTTACTATACGTGGCTTTCGGAACATTTCGTGTCCCATTGGCTGACACCCAATGGATTTGTGACCATCGGCAGGCCACCGAGTTGCAGCGCCATCCACGATTGTGTAGCGGTTGGAGCGGTGGTCTCCTCGCCGACGGAGCGGGGAACCGCGATCGAAGTGACGAGAGACGACGGCAGGAGTTGGAAGGTGATCGTTGCCCGGGGGCTTCCGCCTAATGCCGTTGGGCTGTATTCACCGTTCACCTGCTCGGGAAGTCGAAACTGCTGGCTTGCTCCGTTTGGGTCTCCTCCTAAAGATATCTATGGGACAAACGACGGTGGGCATACATGGCAGCCACGGTCGATCGGCTCCGAGCTCCTAATGCTCTCCACGGACTTGGTATGTCCCACCTCGCATGCGTGCTTTGCCGCTCCAATGGGTTCTCGAGCTGCCATCTATGTGACCGATGACGCGGGTCGCACTTGGCAGCCGAGCTTGTATCTGGGTACGGGGCTTGCGGTTCGCGCTATCGGCTGTTCAGATGCACGCCATTGCCTTGCGGCGGCTGACAAATTCGGTGGCGGCACATCCCATTGGAAAATAGTCGCAACGTCCGACGCAGGAGCAACATGGCACGTTTTTAATGTACCACCAGGATTCACCCCCGATCCCTTCGCGGGTATCGCCTGTCCGGGTGTAGACGATTGCTGGATGGCGGGATATCGGAAGGATGGAAGCGGCGGAACGGTGGGCCTCGCGACAAGCAATATCGAGATCTGGCATTCCTTCGATAACGGCCTGTCGTGGATTCCTGTCGACCTTCCAGTGAACCGTTTCAAAGCCTCTCAGGCGAGCATGCTGCTGTCGTGCGGAACCCCGAACGTCTGTTACCTGGCGGTGGCAGGCATGGTGGCGGACGGTCGGCAGGTAGAGGTATTCGCGACCCATGACGGGGGCGCGACCTGGGTCTCCCACCTGCTGGTCCACAGGTGGCATGGCCTCGCCAGCTTACCTCCTGGGCAACTTGCCTGCTACGGGGCGACCGACTGCTGGGTCGGTGTCTTGTCCGGGATCGGAGAATCCTTGGAAATGTTCCATTCCGTCGACGCTGGCGCTCACTGGACGGCTGAACGGTTCCCAAGGGTTCCTCTGACAATGATTGATAGTGGTCATTGAGCGATTTGGAGAAGCTCAATCAACCGGGTGGACGGCTCCCAGTGACTGAACCGTGATTTCTGGTCGCCGTGGGGGGTGACGGCGGGGGTGGTACATGAATCGACGTCGTCACTGTGTTGGTCGTCGTATCGATCACGTAGATGGTGCCGATATTTCCGTCGGCTACGTAGGCGTGGCGGAAGGTAACCATTCAGACCGCCCCAGGCAGCCAAACCTGGTTTTGAATAATTGACTATTCCATACCTTTGGACCGCTTCAGCTGCGACAGCTGGAGCAAATTCGGCTTAACAGGCTATTGCTGCCCAAGTGGGGCCGCTGTTGCTGTGGACATAACGTGCGTAATGGCTCTATTTTGCAGGTCTCAGGGCAAGCACAATTACTGGCTGGGTACGAATTTCAATGATATTGAAGGGGTTGAGGAACCAAGACATCCAGTTTTTCCGGAATACTCAATAAGTGATCCGGAGTTATCGGAATACTCAGCTACACTGTAGAGAAAGCTAGAATGTAACATCTAAGGTGGATATGGTTCATTGAGTAAAGAACGAGGACCCGAATGGTTACGATAGCACTATCTGCACAAGACAATGCTATTCATGCCCTTAGCGACGAACTCCGAAGCGATATGAAAAGTGGATCTGAGCCGGGTTTTTCGATCGCTATCGTTACTGGAGAACATTCTAGCTCCACGTTGTCATTCGGTTTGGCTAATATGGAATGGCAAGAACCTAACGACGAAGAAACCCTTTTCCATTGTGCCTCGATTGCAAAACACATAACCGCTATTGCGGTCCTCATGCTACGAGATCAAGGAGATCTCAGGCTCGATCAGCCAATTAAGGATTTTCTTGGTGAATTTCGCTACCTAAGCGACACAATTTCTATCCGTCACCTTCTTTCTCACACTAGTGGAATTAGAGATCAATGGCCTCTCCTTGAGTGGGCAGGATGGAGGGGAAACGATACTATCACTACACAAGATGTCTTGGAGCTTCTCAAGCTTCAAAAAGGGAGCAATTTCGAACCTGGCGATGCGTTCTTATACTGCAATAGCGGTTACACCCTTTTGGCGTTGCTAGTGAGCATAATTGCGAACGAACCATTCTCTCAATTTGTTGAACGACGCATTTTTGAGCCACTTGGCATGAAAACTTCCCGCATTGCAAAGCTACCTACTGAAATAGTTAGGCGTCGAGCCGAAGGTTACAGCCGCACGGTGAATTCAGATGGCAGTTCGATAATTGAAAGATTTTCACCAAGCCTTTTTGTCGAAGGATCAACTTCCTTTCTCACCTGTGCAGACGAGTTTCTTGTATGGATGAAAGCTTGCACTAGTAACACTATATGGGCTAAGTACGTTCAAGAAATGGCGAAGCCACAGATTATCAGCAATGGCCAGCAGATCCCTTACGGATTTGGCTTATTTATATCGAATGTCGATGAAAATAAGATTGCGTTTCACACAGGAGGTGATTTTGGATTCAGCGCATATTTCGGATTGTCTCAATCAACAAAGAGCGCTTTAGCCGTATTCGCAAACGGACCTATTGCTAATCTCCGTACCATCTGCAATCGATACCTAGCAGGTATTCACAAGGATGAAAAAGAGGTAACTATCTCCGTCCCCATGGGACGTACCATCCCTGGAGGCTTAGAGGTAATTCAAAGTTGGAAACGCCGAGCGGGGTACTACCGAAATGATTTGGGCGACCTTTTGCGCCTTACTGTGACTGATGTGCAAGTCTCAATAGAGAGAGGCCAATTGGTTGTTTTGATCCCGGAAAACAAGAATGAAGCTAGAACTTCCGACGGGGATCAATATTGGTTTGATAATGAAGGCGAAGGAAACGATTGTCTTTATAGCTCTACATTGTTCGGTGAGGAGGTGTGGCACCGTATCGGGTCAGGACAATCATCGGCCAGTGTTGATCCGTCCACATTTCGTGGCACCTATTATTCGCCCGAAACTCAAAGTATAATATCAGTGGATTTTGCTGGACAAGACCCGGTCATCCGGTTCCCAAAGACGACTCCTGTTAGATTCGAAAATGTTGTTGGGAATCTGTTTTGGTCTAGATCGATGTGGATAGAGATGCATGGCGGTCAAGATTGCCCACCCACTATTCTCGTTTCAACTCAACGGTGTTTCGGCGTAAAATTCCTGCTTCAACCAAACGCCAGTCACTAGAAAGTGAAGAAACTCCGGGCTAGATTGGCTAGCGTTAATAGATTCTACTTAGCGGTTGGAATCGGTCTTGGATTCATTATTCTCCTTCTCTTTGTGCTCGGATTCGTTTGGCACAGGCAGGTCTTTGGACCAGGTTGGAAGCAATCTTTCTATATTGATCTACTAACAAGTGTAACCTTCTTTGGCTTGGTGGGATTGGCTGCTTTTGTCCAACAAATCAATGCTCCAAGAGGGGACACGCTCCGCAAAAGAGTCGAGTATCTCTTTGCAACACGCAATTTCAGTGCTCCACTAATCGATTATATCGAAAAGCTCGTCAAAACGAGTGCAATGTATTCGGCAAACACAAATCACACCGTCGAAGTTCTGGAGTATCGGACTGACCTGAAAGCTTATAGAATAGCAATTCACAATGCCATTGAGTTGCGTAATATGTTCGGAGACTGGAATCAAGATGAAGTCATTCCTTTCAATTTTGCCCCGGATATGATTTCAGACGAGTTGGATCAGTTGGGTGCGATTGTTTCGCTGAGGATCGAAAATGGTGGCCAAACTGATGAACTACTGACTGGCCCACTCGACATTCCAGCGGACGGAGTTAGCATTAAGGTCCCGATACGACTCAAACCTGAGGGGGAAGCCACTGTTCATTCAGAGCACTGGTCATGGTGTACGAATGTGGGTAATTCAGGGTTTAGTATTAAGAGATTTTCTGAACAGACTCAGGTAATTGTCCGGAATAAATCTAATGTGACAGTCAGAGTGTATAGGCCGGATATTACAAATGAAATACACGAGTTAACTTTTGGGCAAGAAGTTATTCTTTGGGATGAAACCCGTGTCCCAGAAAGAGAGAGGCTCGAAATTTATTGGTCACCACCGCTCGAGTATCCGGAGCCCGGCGATCCTCCCGAGAATCCTGACGTTCATCCTATATTGAGGTCATAGGGCAATCCTGTAATCGAGATATCAGCGTTGGTTTTGTGACGTCTCCGCTACGACCAATCATAAAATAGGTTATCTCACGATAGAGCACAGTGTGGCCACCCATGTGCACTGCGTCAATATCTTGGACGCCATTTGCATTTCAAGTTACATCATTACTTCTCGGTAACTTTTTCTAGCCATTGGTTTGTGATTGAATCCTGGTCGCGACCGAGGCAACTGACCAAGAAACTGATGAGTCAATAACTCAGAGAGATGGAATAAGATCTCAAGACGAGATAAATAATCAAGATAAAGACTAAGACCAACCACCTTTACTTGTAGGCAAATGGTCGACAGATAACGCTCAATCTAACCTAAGTCAACCCCAGCCCACCAGGTTGGTTATATCTCAAGTACTGAGCCACCTGATTTCTATGGACAGAATCTGGCTAGATGGTGGCGCAGGGTTATTGCTTCTTGCCTAGGTTGGATTCTTGACTATCCGCAACTCCTTAGCAGGTAATCCCGTAATTCTTTACCATCTAATTTTAGACTACCACAGACCCTGGGTTATGAATGAGATGTTCTACTCAAGTCTTAATTACCCAGGTGTTGTCTCTTCACATTGCATATATCGCCTATCGATAATATCTGTTATGTGAAGTTGGAGGTGTTTTGGCGGCTCCGCCCTATTCGACTCCGGCGCTGTTAGGAGGCATGATTGAACCTTTGCTACTTGAGTTCAGCCGGAACGGTTGTTGGATGCTCCATTGTTTGTAATGATAATATCTTTCCTTTCATGGAAGAAGTCTCCAACCTTTTCAGGCTGATTCACTAAGACTCCCATGGCGGAACCTGGTTCTTATAACGCGAGTATTTGCTGGTCTTGACCCAGCGTTCGAACTGGTCAATATTCTTGATAGCAGGCCGAGCCTTGTCAGAGTTTCCTACTACTTTGCCAGCCTCGCGAAGCGAGCGCAACGACAATCTCACCCCTCGAATGGCAACATATAAGATGACTGGCCAAAAAACAATTGCTGGCATCGCCATAGGGGCCCCGGCATGTTTGTGCGCGACTAACTGCCATGCCGAAGTTGAAGCTATATATCCGAGCAGCAGGAAGACCATGACTTGGCCCGTCCACCGTCCCCGGGCCCGTGAGTGCGTCGCCTGTTCACCGATACGGGGTCCCCAAATCCTCAGGTCCTGCTGCAAATGCTCTTCGCGCCATTGACGACTCATGTACATAGGGATACCGATCTCGGACCTAACTTTTCCAATCAATTTTCTCTCAAGTTGAATATTTCACACCTTTGGTCCTCCCAATTCTAGTAACTCTGGACCACTTCGCTAGCTCAGCCACTTAGACCTAGACCTGGGAGAGTGACCTGGCGGACTGACTCAGCCACCACTTACCAAACAGTAATTAGAGTAGACACAATGGCATTGAAAAATGCGGGAAGTAAATCTGTCCTGCCTTGAGATGATTTTGAAGTTATGCTATCACTACCGAAATGAGTTGATCGAGACTAAAGTCCAGCTCAAGCTGGCCAGTAGGTGGATCTAAGAACGCCATTGAGCTTGTCCTACCAAAAAAAGCAATAACTGCTCCAGTAATTATTCTCAAGTGATTAGAGCGAAAGATAAATTTCACCGATTATAGTTCCCCGCTCAGTTCCCAAGTCCTACTCAGAGGGGTGTTTTTGCCCTCGAAATAGCCCAAAAAAATTTTGTGCCGGAAACTATCCCGGGAACTATGAGTTGCATAATGATCGACCATGCAACCAAAACATACACCCGAAATGAATTTCGATTAGCAACTCTGAGGACGATTAGGTGAGCGGGATCAGCGCGCTTGTATATCTCCGATCTACCGACCGGTTGCGCAGTCTCCCGGTAGTGCACCGACAAAAGTGGTTACACCCGAGGACAGGAAACTCCGCTTACTGTAATTCTCATAGCAGAAACGTGAATGATGCCTCCTGGACATGATATCCGACCACTGTCGAATTGCGGACTCCGTCCGCTAACGCGGTAGGTACCGGTTGGGAGCCGATAGTCGAATTGGCCATCAAGCTCGTGCACTGAGTATGTAGATAGTGGTCCCTTGAAGTAAACGGTTCCCGAATCAAGAGATGGATTTGCCCCTGGCGGACCCCCCACCGACTCGAACACCCCTGTTACCATTCCAGATTGCTGCGACGAGCTACAAGCAGAAAAGAAAATTGCAACCATTAAGGATAGGCAACAGATAGCTATTTTTTGTCTGGTTATTCGCGAACCCATATAAGTCTCCATAGAGGGTGATTATTCCACAGCTCTCTATCAGGTGATCCAATAATTCTATACCACCTAATTTTAGACTACCACAGACCCGGGTTGTGAATGAGATGTTCTACTCAAGTCTTAATTACCGGGGTGTTGTCTTAGATATATTTGTGGCTCCTTTAGATTGGATCTAAAGATTCTTGGATTCCTATGCTTTCAATTTTGCGCATCGACTCTCCTGAGAGTTTTGCCCTAACCCCATTGTGAATTACACGATTAAGTATTGTATCTGCAACAGTTCCTTCTTCTCTAGGGCCTGATACCTATTGGATAGTGGTAGTTGAGAGCAAATAACCAAAGAGCCAAGTTCCTACGCTTTCATCAATTCTATCGAGCAGTTCTCTTACCTCATTTACAGTAATTGGTGAAATCCCCCAATCAACTATAATCAATAGATCGAAACGAGATAGTCTAGTTAGTAATAATCTGTAATTGTGGTTTCCATTTGAGATACAAAAGTTCTGTCCATGCCCAGGTATAAGTTCCTGGTACAACTCCTGTAAAGGGTGCTCCACGTACAAGACACAGAGCATCGCCGAGCAGATCAGCCTTAGTGTCTCTATTTGAAGTTGCCCGATTAGCTAAGTCGCAAAATAGATGCCAGTCGCTTGAAACTCCAATCAAACGATAGCCTGAACCCTTAGAAGAACCTGGTACGTGTTCAGGACCAAGACCACTTCTGAACAACCCTGGGTTCTTTGGAGACTCCTTACCTTTTGAAGGAGAATGGAATTATGTCAATAGAAACAACAATAGTGAAACCAAATGCGCGACGATACTCGTTG
>JAKAVM010000011.1 GCA_021827485.1 Actinomycetes bacterium | reverse complement strand
TGTATTGGAAAGACTTGAACTTGCAATATCAAGTGGCTTGGGAGGAGTTGTCTGTTCCGGAAGCGATATAAATCGAGTTGTCAGTAGGCTTAGTGACTTGAGAACTTCTGCACATAGGCATGTGATAAGTGGAGTACAACAACCATTAGGCGAAGATAACTTCGATTCAAGATTTGAAATTGTAGTTCCCGGGATAAGGCTAAGCGGCGATGAATCAGGTGATCAGAAGAGAGTCATCGAACCCAAACCCGCTCTGGATGCTGGAGCCACCCTATTAGTGGTAGGTCGTTCAGTAACAAGCTCAAAAGATCCAATAAGGGCAGCTGAAAATATCTGGAAATCGCTACGGGATGGGGATTAAAGCACCAAATAGTGTTGTCGTTTCTATTACTTTCTATGAATTTCATTGTGTTCTAGACACGTAATTATGAAAAATTTAAGAAAAAGCTAGCAAATTGGCGTTTTACAAGGTAGTTTTCACCCATGCCTTTGCCACCTCAACTAACTCCAGAACAACGAGCCGACGCCCTGAAGAAAGCTGCCGAGGCGCGACGCCAACGTGCAGAGATAAAGGAGAAACTAAAACTTGGACGTGTAACTCTCAAAGAGCTACTCGAAAGAGCTAGCAGCGATGAGATGGTCGGAAAGATGAAAGTAGTTTCTGTCTTAGAGTCACTGCCAGGTCTTGGTCGAGTAAAAGCTCGTAGGATGATGGAAGAGATAGGAATCTCTGAAACACGACGTATGCAGGGTCTTGGTGCTAACCAGCGCGAGTCCCTCTTACGCGCAACCGAATAACTTTATCTAGTAACTTAGCACCCGGCTTCACCAAGCGATATTGGCTGTGAATGGGAACGCGATTACATTTGTAATATCGGGTCCTGGAGGTGTAGGTAAGAGTACACTTGCGAAGCTTTTGGCCAAGAGTGATCCGCATCTTGAGCTAAGTATCTCCTGGACGACACGTGAACGACGCCCAGGAGAAGAGGCGGATGCTTACTGCTTTGTAGACCGCAAAGAGTTTACAGACAAGATTGAGGCCGGGGGATTCTTGGAGTGGGCAGAGTTTGGTGGAAATCTTTATGGAACTCCGCTTCCAGAGCAGCCAAAGTTGGGTGATTTACTTCTCGAAATAGACGTCCAAGGTGCTCGTCAGATCAAAGAGTACGATAAGGATTCGATAGTTGTACTGATCACTGGTCCTTCGTGGGACGATATCGAAAAACGGATGAAAGCACGAGGCGATCGACCAGATCAGATAGCAAAACGCCTAGAGATAGGCAAGCAAGAAGAGCGAATCGGTCGCCAGCTGGCTGACTATGTAGTTGTCAATCAAGATCTCGATGGGACTTTAAAGACTCTAGCTGCTATTATTGCTCAGACAAGATCGACGAGGAGTAATAGGTAAGGCATTGACAAATGAGTGACCAGAAAATGACGATGATGGATCCACCAATTGAGTCTCTAATGGAGAAGGTTGGATCTAAGTTCGGGTTAGTATCCCTTGCGGCAAGCCGTGGGCGCGAGATCAATACTTATTTCAACCAATTAGGTGAGGGGCTTGGCTCGATTATTCCCCCGCAAGTCACCTCAGTTTCTCGAAAGCCCCTTTCGATTGCATTCGAGGAAATTGCAGTAGATAAAATTGTTCCAATCTGGGGAGGCAAGGACCCTATTACAGGCAAAGCTATCACTACTGAAGTTGCTGTCGGGGATGCTGAAGTTATTGTCGAGGATACTGAAGTTGTCATCGAGGATACTGAAGTTGTTAATGGGGATGCCAGCGAGTTTGTCGCAGGAGATGATCCAGTTGTGGCCGATACAAATGAGATTTCACAAGATTTGCTAGTTGGCTCCGATCAAGTTTCTCAGTCGGTTGATACTATCGAGTTTGATAAATTAGTTGAAGACCTAAGCGCACCGCTGGCCAGCGAAGTTGAGCAATCAGATGTTACAAATGAGTCAAGTCAAGTATCAGCAGTAATAAATTTGACTGATGCCGAAGAAGTTGATGCCTCACCAAACGAGGCATCTTAGCTAACTTGGGCCAGAGTGCCCTCAAGGGCAAGAAAGTTCTTTTGGGGGTTTGCGCCGGAATTGCTGCGTACAAATCGATTGAGATATGTCGCAGGCTAGTAGATCTTGGTGCGGAAGTTATTCCAATACTTACTCGGGATGCGTTGGAATTCATTGGCCCCATGTCGCTGTCGGCGCTTGCTTCACGCCCAGTTATTACAACAATATTTGACCCCCAAGATCCGCTGGCGCATACCAATCTTGCTCGGGAGTTAGACCTTGCCCTCGTTGTCCCCGCCACGGCTGATTTTATTGCTCGATTCCGTGCGGGCATGGCAAACGATGCATTAACTGCAACTTTATTGGCTACAACCGCCCCTGTTGTGGTGGCTCCTGCAATGCACAGTCAAATGTGGGAACATCCGGCCACGATGGAGAATATCAGGGTTCTTAGAGAAAGAAACGTTACAGTAGTTGGGCCTGCGCGAGGTCGCCTTGCAGGTGGAGATAGCGGAATTGGCCGGCTAAGTGAAGGGTCGGAAATTATTGCAGCCTGCGATCGGGCAGTTCAAGATCGGGCAGTTCAAGATCGGGCAGTTCAAGACCGGGCAGTTCAAGACCGGGCACTTCCGGACCGGGCAGATCAAGAAAGAAATCTAAGTACCGTACATCAGTCAGATGTCATTGATATGGCTGGACTTAGAGTCCTCATAACCTCTGGAGGTACGAGGGAGCCAATTGACCCAGTGAGATACATCGGGAATCGATCTTCGGGCAAGCAAGGATTTGCAATTGCCCAGGCGGCCCGGGTCGGAGGGGCCGAGGTTGTCCTGATTTCCACTTCAAGTGCTTTTGGCGAATTTGGCACATTTGACGAAGATAATGCGTATTCCGCTTCAAGTGGTCCTGGAGAATCTGTAGTATCCAAAGTTGGTCTTCGCGAATCACTATCTACGATAGAAGTCGAAACGGCGGCGGAGATGGCAGATGAAGTTTTTGAAAGGCTCACTTGGTTCGATATTGCAATACTATCGGCGGCGGTTGCAGATTTCAGGCCCACCGAGGTCCTACCCCACAAGCACAAAAAGGCCGATGGTCCCCCAACAATAGTGTTAGAGCCAACGCAAGATATCCTAAAAGAATTAGGTGAAAGAAGGAGAGAAGGCCAAGTCATCGTGGGATTCTGTGCCGAGACAGAAAATCTCAAAGAGCAGGCTCTGATTAAGCTAAGATCAAAAAGGGCAGATATTATTGTGGCCAATGACGTATCCCAACCTGGAGTAGGTTTTGGGTTCGATACCAACGAAGTGCTCATAGTGACTTCTAGTAGTGTCGAACCAATCCCGCTTACTTCCAAGAACGAAGTTGCGGTGGAAGTCTTGAAAGCTGCATTGGGACTGTATAGGAAATATAATAACAAGGAGCTTGATAAGTGACAGAACGTTACACCTTTACATCAGAGTCAGTAACAGAGGGCCATCCCGATAAAATGGCGGATCAGATTTCAGACTCGGTGCTTGATGCAATACTGGATCAAGATCCTCATGGTCGGGTAGCATGCGAGTCACTTCTAACGACCGGGCTTGTGGTAGTGGCTGGTGAGATATCAACAAATGCGTACGTAGATATTTCAAAGTTAGTACGAGATACTGTTTGTGAAATTGGATATGACCGTGAGGCATATGGTTTTGATGGCAATACCTGTGGAGTAATTGTATCAATAGACGAGCAATCTCCTGACATCGGCCAAGGCGTAGATAGCGCATACGAGCGCAGACTCGGATCAAATTCTAGTGACCTTTACGATACTCAAGGTGCCGGTGATCAAGGAATGATGTTCGGTTATGCTTGCGACGAGACACCTGATTTGATGCCACTACCTATTTGGTTGGCTCACCGACTTGCCAAGCGACTTTCTGAAGTGCGAAAGTCTGGTCAACTCGACTATCTGCGGCCAGATGGAAAGACTCAAGTCACTGTAACTTATGAAGGGACTAAACCTGTTGGTTTGGAAAAAGTATTGATATCCACTCAGCACCAGCCCGATTTGGATATTGATGGGAGGCTAAAGCCAGAATTGATAGAGCATGTTATCAATCCATTACTGCCCGATGGAATGGATACATCAAATTTCGACGTTCTCGTCAACCCAACTGGAAAGTTTGAACTGGGTGGGCCACATGCTGATACAGGGTTGACTGGACGTAAGATTATCGTCGACACCTATGGTGGAGCAGCACGTCACGGTGGTGGAGCTTTTTCGGGCAAGGACCCTTCAAAGGTAGATCGTTCAGCTGCTTATGCTGCCAGATGGGTAGCCAAGAACGTTGTAGCGGCAAATGCTGCGCAACGTTGTGAGATCCAAGTTGCATATGCAATAGGGGTCGCCCATCCTGTATCGGTAATGGTGGAGACTTTCGGGACTGAACAAGTAGATCCAGTACTTATCGCAAAAGCGATCAATGAGATTTTTGACTTACGACCTGCAGCTATCATCCGTGATCTAGATTTAAGAAAACCAATATACAAGAAAACGGCTGCTTATGGGCACTTTGGTCGGCTAGAGCCTGAGTTTACTTGGGAGGCTCTAAATAGAGTCGACGACATTAGGTCTGCGTTAAGTCTTTAGACCACAACTTTCGGCTAACGATAAAACTACAGCTAATAACTCTTACACGAGAGTTCGAATAAGTTTAGTATAAGTGGCTGTAATACGTGTATTAGTTAGCGCCGGGTCGAGCGATAAAGAGTTCGATTATCTTCTAGGCAGCCAAGATATTGAATCAGTAGCCATTGGAACGATCGTACGAGTGCCCTTGGCTGGTCGCAAAGTTGAAGGTTGGGTTTGTGATATTGATCCACCAATTGAACCTGGAATTTCCTACAAGGAGATCTGTTCGCTTCAAAGTGCTGGTCCAGATCCATCGATTATGGAGCTGTCCAAGTGGGCCGCCTATTATTGGCTGGCTCCTCGCACCAAGTTCCTAAAAACGGCCTCTCCAGATCGTAGGATTCCGCTCGGTCGTACATCTGACAGGAATTCAAGAGCGGAAACATCTAACTTATCTGCCCGAGATGGATTCGAAAAGAAGGTCCTCCTAGCTCATCCGCGCCAAGATATCTTTGAACATCTTTCCGGCCTAATCCACAAGGTGATAGAGAGCGGTAAAAGCGTTTTGGTTCTCGCCCCTACAATTAGGGAAAGCACCTCTATTGCTATGCGACTAACTTCCAATAGGTTCAAAGTTGCTCAAATGCCTCGGGGTTGGCAACAAGCATACCTAGGTGAGGCCGACATCATTGTAGGTTCGCGTTCTGGAGCCTGGGCTCCTGCCCCGAGGCTAGGACTCATACTGGTTATTGAATGTCAAGATGAGGCGTATAGAGAGGAGAGATTTCCATATTGGAACGCGATTGAAGTTTGTGAAGAACGGGCGCGCCGAGCTGGGATTCCTGTGTATTTGCTCTCATCGTTTCCTAGTGTAGATCATATGCGTGAGATTCAAGTCGATCGATTGCCAGATACGAGCCGAACAACTGCTGGCGCTAAATGGTCAACAATAGAGATTATCGATATGCGATTTGAAGACCCCAAGTCAGGTATTTACTCAGAGAAATTACTTGGTGAATTACGACATCTGAAAACTAATCCAAATAGAAAGATTGTAATAATTTACAACCGTAAAGGTAGGTCAAAACTTCAACTTTGCAATAGATGCAAGAGTATTGTTTGTTGCGAGATCTGTTCTTCGATGTTAGTGCTGACAGAGGATTGCCTGATGTGTCCGAGGTGCGCTAATAGCACACCGATCATGTGTACTCGTTGCGGAAGTGGGTCGATAAAATTACTTCGTCAAGGGGTTACAAGACTAGCGAGCGAGTTAGCGACAATGCTGGGGATCGACGTATTGGAGATTTCTTCGTCGGGCACTAATGCTCACTTAGTAGACGGTTCAATTCACAAAAGCGATTCGGTCCATGGAAGTAGGTCTTCCGGCAGACACAACCGAGTTGAAGGATACATCCCTGCCTTTGAAAGCGACTTGGCCCAAAATGATAAATTCCAGTTATATCTTGGCACCGAGGTAGTGCTTAGTAGTATAGGTAATGCTGACAAGGTGGTGTTTTTGGAACTGGAACAAGAACTTTTTGGCAGAGATCTTGGGTCGGTTACCAGGGCAATGAGTTTGATAGCAAAAGCTATGCGTCTTTCATCTTCGGCTCGGGTTCTTGTTCAGACACGCTACCCTGATCATCCTGCACTCAAGGCAGTGTTGGATGGCACGGTAGAAAGTTTCTTAGACCAGGAGCTTATACTCCGACGCGAGTTGAAACTGCCACCTTTTTGGACGAGGGCAAGAATTGAGGGCCCGGGTTGCGATCAGCTGATTTCTCGAATAGGCAAGGAGACCGACTGGGCTCTAACACGCAAGGATGTGGAGACTTGGTTTGCAATGGGCCAGTCCAGGAACGATATGTGTGAATTATTCTCGCAATACTTGGGGTATAAAGGGATAAAAGTGTCCTTTGAGAACACCTATGAAAACTAGATAGACTCTTGGTGTGGCAAGTTTTGAAATAAGAATATTTGGGGATCCTGTTTTGCGCCAACCGACGAAGAAGGTAACTGAAATCGACGGTTCAATCGCTAAGCTAGTCGACAAGATGGTGGTCACTATGAATGAAGCACCGGGCGTAGGTCTTGCAGCGAACCAAATTGGCATCCAGAAAAGTCTTTTTGTCTATGACATAGGAGAAGGCCCACAAACACTTATAAATCCTGAAATAAGAGAATCAAGCGGTGAATGGACTTACGAAGAAGGATGCCTATCTGTGCCGGGACTTCACTGGCCTATCGTACGGCCTAAGAATGTTTATCTAGTTGGGCTTGATTTGGATGGAAATGAAGTTTCTTTTGAGGCCGATGAGTTCTTGGGTAGAGTATTCCAACATGAAGTCGATCATCTAAATGGAGTCTTGCTGATAGAGCACCTTGATGAAGCTCAGAGGAAAGACGCATTGAAGATTCTTCGTTCTAGAATGTACAGTTCGAGTACTTACGGCACTCAAGATGATGATATGCAGCTCGATGATCCTTTATCAAGAATGGCGAAGCTCTGAAGATAGTTTTTTTTGGGTCGCCTGGGGTGGCGGCTAGTACGCTTGCGTGCCTTGTCGATGCTGAGCATGATGTGGTGGGTGTCGTTTCCAAACCAGAAAAGCGAAGAGGACGACGTGAATTAAAGTCTGATAATCCTGTTGTCGCGCTTGCAAAGAAACTAGGAATTCATACATATTTCAACCCGATAGATATATTGGGTATCGACTTCGACATTGGGGTCGTCGTAGCGTATGGCAAATTGATTCCTCAAGAGGTTCTGGAGTATCGTCGATTACTCAACATTCATTTTTCTTTGCTCCCGCGCTGGCGAGGCGCAGCTCCGGTGGAGCGAGCACTTCTTGAAGGCGACACCGAAACAGGAGTCTGCATCATGGAAGTAGTCCAAGAGCTAGATGCGGGGGGAGTATTTGATTCTCAGTCGCTTGTTATTGGAGAATATGAGACGGCAGCTCAATTGACCGAGAGGCTAGTTGACATTGGCAATGCTAGGTTGCTCAAGTGTTTAGCAGACCCGTCGATCAAGACCGTAGAGCCAGTCCAACAAAGTGGCGAAATCACCTGGGCGGCTAAGATTACGTCTGAAGATCTCCATATCAGATGGGAGTCAAGTCCAACGAAAATATTGAGACAACTCAGTGTGGGCAAGCCGTGGACATTTTATGGTTCGCGCAGAGTATTGATTCGGAGTGCAAGTAAAGTTGAATTACTAGCTACAAGTGAGCTCTCTTCACAGAACCCTTCAGGACTTCAAGGCCAAGATTCTTCCCCGAACCCTTCAGGACTTCAAGGCCAAGATTCTTCCCCGAACCCTTCACCAACCCTTCCGCAGCCTCCCGGCACGATTGAAATTGCTTCGATCTGTGGATCTAAAGCACTTGTTGTTCATGCCGGTGGCGAGCTGCTAAAGGTAGATCGGCTGCAACCCGAAGGTAAAGCTGAAATTGATGGGCTTGCATGGGCAAACGGGGTAAATCTTCAATCCATTCCATGTTTCACTTTTACCTAGAAAAAGGCCCCTTTGCACGCTAGAATATCAAGGTGAAATTAGATATCTCATCTGAGAGCGTACGATATGCAAACTAATGAGATGATTCGTTCAAAGGAACCATATCTTGTGGGAAATGGCGTGATAGTGGCCCCATCAATCCTTTCAGCGGACTTTGGCAATCTTGATCAATCGATTGCCACTATTGAAGACCATGCTGATTGGGTTCACGTCGATGTAATGGATGGGCATTTTGTACCAAACCTGACTATTGGACCTCCCGTTGTCAGATCATTTCGAGATCATACAGACAAGTTTCTTGACTGCCATCTCATGATGACCAATCCGGGAGATTTTTTTGAGGCATTCCAACAAGCAGGGGCCAATAACTGCACATTTCATATCGAGATTGGCAACACAGGAGACTTGATAACGCAGTTGCGAATGTTAGGACTTGGCGTAGGACTTGCAGTTAATCCTGAAACTCCCATTGAGAGCGCGTTCGAATATCTAGATTTGGTAGATCTGGTATTGGTTATGAGTGTACATCCAGGTTTCGGGGGACAGAAGTTTATTGAGGATGCGATTGATCGAGTAAAGATGCTACAAACAGAGATAGAGTCGCGTTCAGTCTCGACATTGATTGAAGTTGATGGTGGGGTAGGAATCTCCAACGTCGCAAAGTTGTACAAGGTAGGAGCTCGTGCATTTGTGGCTGGATCTGCAATATTTGGTACTGAAGATCCCGGGAATGCTTGTGATAGATTGCGCTCGGCAGCACTAGCTTAGGGTGGAAGAATCTCGGTCTGATATTTTAGCCAGTGAGATGATGGGGGCAGCCATGGAAGAGGCTGAAAAGGTAATAGGGAATACTTCTCCCAACCCCTGGGTTGGATGCGTAATAGCTGATGGATGTCGAGAAATATCGCGGGGAGCAACGCAACCAGCTGGAGGTAAACACGCGGAAATTATTGCACTGGAGCGTGCCGGGGATTTGACCAGGGGAGCCACAATGTATGTAACCTTAGAGCCTTGTGCACACAAGGGTCGTACAGGTCCTTGCGTGGATGCAATCATCGGATCAGGGATAGAAAGGGTTGTGATTGGCATTCAAGATCCTGATCCACAAGTCAACGGAGCAGGGATCGCCGCTCTTGCCAAAGCTGGAATTGAGTGCATTATAGGTGTGAATGATACCGAGATTAGACAACAGCTCGGGCCATATATCAAGCATAGAGAACAGACCCTTTGTTATGTAACATTGAAAATGGCCATTACTTGTGATGGGAAGATTGCTGATTCGGCCGGAAACTCAAAGTGGATTACCTCTCAAGATGCACGACAAGACGTACAAAGACTGCGCTCAAAGTCTGATGCAATATTGGTGGGTGCGAACACAGTCCGAATAGATGATCCTTTACTGACTATTCGCCCAATAGGTGATGACCCCCCAACTAGACAGCCTATTAGGGTGGTATGGGGGGCAATTGAGCCAAGGGCTCGTGTGCAACCAGCTCTTTCGGTTACCGGAAGTTGTAGGCAAGTACTAAGAGAGTTGGCATCGCAGGGAATTATCAATTTACTTATTGAAGGTGGGGCAAAGACAGCATATGAGTTTCATAAGGCAAGACTCGTAGATAGATATATTATTTACATTGCCCCTGCTTTTTTTGGCGGTGGAGGAGCACTTTCAATGTTTGAAGGACCGCAAGATCTACCGATTAGTGATATGTGGAGGGGAAAGTTTGTATCGGTTGAAAGGGTCGGCCAAGATATCCGAGTTGAACTTGCACCATAGGGTCGGCCAAGATATCCGAGTTGAACTTGCACCATAGGGTCGGCCAAGATATCCGAGTTGAACTTGCACCATAGGGTCCGGGGGCCTTGCGGCCCACCGGAGGTCTGGGAAATATGGAGGTGTCGAGTTAATTTCACTTTAGAGGAAGGAAAGTATGTTTACTGGAATAGTTGAAGAAGTCGGGGAAGTTATCGACCTTGAAAATGGCCTTGTCTCCATCAAGGCATCCCAAGTACTTTCAGGAACAAAAATTGGAGATTCAATCTCGGTATCTGGATGTTGTCTTACGGTGGTAGGGATTGGTGACTACTGGTTTTCAGCGCAAATTGTCGAAGAGACATTTAGTCGGACTACCTTTAGTCAACTCCACCTAGGATCCAAGCTCAATCTGGAGCGTTCGATGGCTGCCAATGGGCGCTTTTCCGGTCACATTGTGCAAGGCCATATTGATGGAGTCGGTAAGGTCCTTGGGCAAGGGACTAGGCTTATGGTCGAATTTCCGCCCGGATGCTCAGGCTATATTGTCGAGAAGGGGTCCATTGCTATCGATGGCGTAAGTCTTACTGTTGCCGAGAAGGCTGATACAAGCTTGACGGTTGCATTAGTTCCTCACACTCTGGAATCAACGACACTTGGCCAATTGAGCAAGGGAGACGGGGTAAATATTGAAGTTGATTTGCTTGCGAAATATATCGAGACTCTGCTTATTTCGAAAACTCCCTAAGAATTAAACATTTTCACGCTGCTTATGTGTGCCAGGCCGATACCTCACGCTAAGATTAGTACAAGAGAAGAAGTTGGAGCCCATGACCGCGTCGATTGAAAAAGCCATAAGTAAGTTTGCCCAAGGAGAAATCCTCATTGTGGTCGACGATGAGGATCGTGAAAACGAAGGTGATCTAATTATGGCAGCCGAGTTTGCTACCCCAGAGAAGATTGCTTTTTTTCTAGCGCATACTTCGGGGCTGATTTGTGTACCGATGACAGGGGATCGCCTTGACCAACTTGGAATTCCTTTGATGGCCGAAGTCAATACTGAGGCGCAAAGGACAGCATTTACTGTTTCGGTCGATTTTCGTCATGGGACCACCACGGGTATTTCTGCTGGAGATCGGGCAGCAACTATTTTGGCTCTTATAGATCCAGCAACTCGTCCGGAGGATCTAGCCAAACCGGGTCATATCTTTCCCCTTCGCTACAGGGAAGGTGGAGTCCTCAAGAGAGCAGGGCACACAGAGGCCTCAATTGATCTGTGTCGAGCGGCGCATTTATACCCTGCTGCCGTATTAGCCGAAGTTGTAACTAGTGACAAGCAATCAATGGCTAGGGGGCCTGAACTTAGCACGCTGGCTAGTGAATTCAATTTAGAGATCATAACAATTGCTGACCTTGTTAGGTATCGCAATCAAAAAGATAAACTAGTGCGCCGGATAGCGGAAGCTGAGATACCGACTCCATATGGTGACTTTAGATGTTATGCTTATGAATCTGTTCTCGACGGAGAGCATCACTTGGCACTTGTAAAAGGTAACTTAGAGGGCCAAGAGAGTGTTCTCGTACGTGTCCACTCAGAATGCTTGACAGGAGATGTGTTTGGCTCTCTCAGGTGCGACTGCGGCGAACAGCTTGCCAGCGCGCTCGAAATGGTCCAAGAAGAAGGTTGTGGAGTAGTCGTATATCTACGAGGCCATGAGGGACGAGGCATCGGTATTGCTCATAAGCTTAGGGCTTACCAACTTCAAGAGCACGGGCGCGACACGGTGGATGCCAACATAGAACTTGGCCTACCGGTTGACTCACGCGAGTATGGCATCGGTGCACAGATTTTGGTTGAACTAGGTGTTACTACCATGAGACTTATGACTAATAATCCGGCTAAATACGGAGGTCTAGAAGGTTTCGGGCTGGAGATAGTAGAGCGTGTTCCCCTGCAGTCGATTCCTAGACCTCAAAATATTGAATATTTACGCACAAAAAGAGAGAAGATGGGCCATCTCCTTGATGCAATCGAATAATTGTGGACCAAGTGCTGTGAATAGTTTTACTTTGTTTACGGTATATAGGGCAGGGAGGCGTCAATATGTTTAGTGATAACGCAAATATCGCTACACGTGAACAAATTGCCTCAGGTCCTTTTTCTGGAACCAGAGCACAAGTAATTTCTGGAGACCCTGAAGGGGTTGGGGTCAACACGAGACTTGGCATTGTCGTAGCACGATTCAATAGTGAGATCACCCTTTCACTACTAAGAGGCGCACAGCAAGCAGCCAGCCAGTTCTCAATACCTGACGAGAATCTCACAGTAGTTTGGGTTCCAGGTGCATTTGAACTGCCGATAGTAGCCCGCAGCCTTGCTTGGACGGGAGCATTTGATGCCATAGTGTGTTTAGGGGCGGTCATCAGAGGTGAAACTGGTCACTACGACTTTGTCGCAGGTGAATCTGCTTCGGGTATTCAACGAATTGCATTAGATACAGGAGTTCCGACAATACTCGGAGTATTGACGACCGATAATTTTGGTCAAGCCAAGGAACGGGCCGGAGGGACCAAGGGGAATAAGGGTTTTGAGTCAGTTGTAAATGCACTGGAGATGGTTGACGTTTTGAGAAATCTCGAAAATCTTACAAGTGAAATCAAACGCAGTGATGAAGGCAGCTGAGCAAACTATATGAACACTTCGATTCAAGCTGAGGATGGTTTGCGCTTAGTTCTACCTAAAGGTTCTCTTGAAAAGGCCACACTGGATCTGTTCAGTGATGCTGACTTGACGGTTGTGCGAAGTTCTAATGTCGATTATCAGGCTTCGATCGACGATCCACGAATATGTGATGTTCGGATACTTCGGCCTCAGGAAATTCCTATTTATGTTGGGGAAGGACTTTTTGACTTGGGTATTACAGGGATGGATTGGGTGGAAGAAACCCAGAGCGAAGTCGAATCAATAGCAGACTTGAACTATTCCAAGGCCACAAATCAGCCAATCAAGCTCGTGTTAGCGGTAGCGGAAAACTCCAAGTTCCAAGAGGTAGCCGATCTGCCAAATGGAGTCAGGATATCAACTGAGTACCCCAACATTACTCGAAGATTTTTGGAGAAAAATAAAGTAAATGGCAAAGTTCAACTCTCCTATGGGGCAACCGAGGCAAAAGTCCCCGACATAGCCGATGCAGTTGTCGAGATAACCGAAACAGGACGTGCTCTCAGGGCAGCGGGGCTCCGCATTATCGAAACATTGATGGTTTCTAAAACGGTATTGATTGCTAACCGCCAAGCAGCCGACAATCCGGAGAAACGACACTCGATGGAGCAGATCAAGACTCTTATTGTAGGAGCCCTTGAAGCCAGAACAAAGGTATTGCTAAAGCTAAACGTATCGAGAGAGTCACTTGAAAACGTGCTGGATATTTTGCCATCTATGCGATCTCCTACCATATCCGAGCTTCATGGGGGAGGCTTAGCGCTCGAAACAGTTGTCCCTAAGAGTGGCGTCAATGTGTTGATTCCGGAGTTATCTGATCGTGGTGCGACTGATATTCTGGAAATACCCTTATCTAAGATTATTCACTAACTGCTCACGAGATGCGTTGTTGGATTTGAGAGGTTAAGACAATGAGTATTGAGACAAGTGCGGATGCATTCCTCTCGCCTAAGGACACGAGAGTTCACCCAAAGCAACTCGTTAGATTGTTGGGAAAACCCCATCAAGCTAAAGTGCTTCACTTTGATGAGAAGGCGGGACAGGGCATCGTCAGACTCTTGGGAGAGGATATAAGTGACTTGGAGCTTTACTTTCACGCTGTCGTAATTAGTGATGGATCTCGCCACGTTGAATTAGGAGCACCAGTCATAGTCGAGATCGGACCCGGTCATCTAGGTCGTTGGGAAGTAGAGAAACTAGAAAAACTCCCGACTCGACCTTAGCAGCGTTTTTCTAAGGTCCGCACCCAGGCAACGAGGTATGGCTTTGCGCGGCTAGAGCGCACACGTCGGCTTTAGTTGGCTCATGATAGGGAGGGAAGGTGGGCCATACGTAAGTGGTTACGAGCGGACTATTCTTAGGTAGCTCCTGACATACCCATCCACCCGAAGGGTCGACGGCCAAATTAGGACCGCATTGGGTGACGTAGTGAGGAGACGTAAGTTTGCCGAGTTCGCCCGTGTAGTTGTGTGCGAAATTGTGTGCAAAAGGTTCTGTAACCTGTCTAGGTCTGAACCATAGAAGTGAACTCAACCAATTCAATCTTGCTGATGATCTGTTTGAACCATTTAGGCCCTATTTGGATCTCTATGTGATGAATAACTTTTCAAATGCGTCACTAACTGACCTTGATCCAGTCACAAAGGCGAAACTAGTTGATGTTCTTAATCAAGACATTTCCATATCTTCTGACCGAAAGAACTCTCATAGGCGCACAGTTCTTTCGGCAACAGAAAGTGTAGTAATCGAATTTTCCAGGCGAATGAAAGAGGAAAAGGTTGTCCTTGAACTACCTCTAGTTATTCCCGATTTGGGGCCAGGCGAAGAGATGGACGAGAGAAGCCTTGAGTGAGCTAACCCGGAGATTTATGCGTTTCATTGTTCTATTTGATCTTCCAACTGTTTCAAAGAAAGACAAGAAATCGTATGTAGAATTTAGGCGCTATCTGCTCCAAAATGGTTATGACCGAAATCGAGCCGCAAGCCGATGACTTTAGTCATGGGTCAAGGCTCGCTCGGGGTGTTGCCCCGACATACCCATCTGATATAATAGAGATGCCCGATGTTTCGGCATCGCGCATACCCCAGGGCATGGGGCAAGCCTCCGGCTTAGGCCGAGTTGCGCAGGTAAAGGCATCCGGTCCGCCGGTGCTGCGAACCTCTGGCGAGCTAGACACTTCCGTAAAGGAAGCCCATAAGTCCAGGTTCTTGTGAACCTGGCGCGTCTGTGGTAGAGTTGGATCGTCTAGCTTGCCAGGAATCCCATGGCTTTAGCCGTCGGGAGGATGTCAAAGGAGACAGATTCCGTCGATTGCAGAAAGCTACTAAGTCCTTCAGGAGGTCGTTGATATACTCTGGGGGAGGCGGTATATACTCTGCCCCCTTGGGTCCATAAGGGGATCCACCAATCCAGTTTTGCGACAACCTAACGCTTCCGGAACTAAAGTTTGCTGGCGCTGTTGATAAGAGAGCTTTGTGAAGATCGCATATCAGGTCAACAGTAAAGTTTTTTTGAGTCGCTATCTCCATCGCTTTGTAAGTAGCATCAATGTTTTGAGCAATCATAAATGCTTCGTCACGATCTACAAAACCAGGAAACTCTAGTGCCTTAGCGACTGCCTTGGCTGAAGCAGCTACTCCTTCGATAAAGCTAGATCCTGCGCCCTCAGTTCGCAGTAAGATCGTAGATACCACCTCTAAGTCTAGATTGCTAAAGTTAGACGACTCTAGGTCTCGTAACGCAAGTGAAGCTTTATATCCTCCTTACTATACGAGTAGATAATAGTGTAACTACTCGTAAGGCTGCTTCCAACGAGTACTTATACCGCTATTATCAGGTACATTAGCTAGCGACCAGGGGAGATCTATCTCTACCCATCCCATAGGATATACTAAGAGAATAAGTATAGTTACTCCGATGAGAGGAACCAATTATGGATACGATAACTCAAGATAGAATCCCTACTGCAAAAGTCATCTCTGCTGCTAGGGAGCGTGCTGAACTCACTCAGAAGGAGCTTGCAGAGAGGGTCGGCGTCACCGCCGCGGTGATCTCAGCCTACGAGACTGGGCGTCATGAGCCCTCGGTCGCCAACCTACAACGCATCCTAAACGCTTGCGGTTACGAACTGCGCCTCGACTTTGCCTTGCCTGGTGAGAAGGGAGTTCTCGAGCGCCGAGCGCGGTTCAAGCACATTATGAAATTGAGGGCCGAAGCACACGCTGAAGCCGAGAGGTTGCACGGCAAGCCGCGGGTGATGCCGGGGTTCCAAGATGCAGCGTTAAGGGCACACAAGGAGTATATCGAATCCATCAAAGGAAACAAGGCTGGCTAATGGCAAAGCCACATTATGAAAACCCTGATCGCAACGTCCCGATATTCGAGGAAATCTTCAGACGTAATGGTCTTGACTGGGTACTCATAGGCGGGCTTGCAGCAATTCGTCGGCGCTCCGATAAGCGCGAGACTGTTGATGTAGACTTCGTGGTATCAGGGCTTGAGGATCTAGAGGCTCAACTACTTGAGACAGGTACTAGATGGCTCAAGATTGCTCGTGAACCAAACGGCACTCCGTACTTGATCCAAGGCGAAACAAACGATGGAATGCATTTTGATATCTATGTGCATGACTGGGACCCAAAGGATGAGTTCGAGTTTGAACGTGCTGTATTAGAGACGAAAGATGATTACCATGTAGCTTCTGCGGAGGCAATCATTGTTTACAAGCTCATGGCAATGAGGCCCCAAGACATAGATGATATTCAGTCCATCTTGAGGGCACACCCGAACTTCGACGGCTTGGACTTGGAGTTCATAGAGAAGTGGGCACGCGAATACGACCTTTATGACCTGTGGGCTGAGTTTGTCAACGAGGCAAGAAGGAACTCACCCACCAAGCTTGCTTATCCATTACCGCCTCGGTCTCGTGGTCCCAAACAAGGCAAGCAAAGAGAAGGGCTAATACGGAAGACCGGTGTTGATAAGAATGGCCACCCGTATACGAGGTGGGTCAGACCATAATACCTATACGAGCATCAAGTCTTTGGTTCAGAGCTAGTTTTTTCTTTTGTTTCTATTTGGACGTAGGCAAGTCGTATCTGAGTTAGTGCATCTTTGAGTTCTTTTTCTGCAGGGCCAAGTCTTGACGATAGTCCTTCAACCAAAAAGCCAAGCGAATCAATTGCCACTCTTGCTTTAGGGAGCTGGGCCGGTTGGCTCGAAAGATACAAAGCAGCCAGTTCGAAGATCCCATAGCAGTGATTGGCTATTACGTCCTCCACGGGAGATTCAAGTAGCTGGGCCCTTGCTTGCTCTAGCTGCTCTCTAGCTTGGGCAATTTCCTGTTCAGTAAATTCCTCTCCTTCAGTTTCGTTGAGGAAATCTGGTGCAGGTCTTTTTGCCTGTTCTTGGCTAGAGCCACCAGAGCCACCAGAGCCACCAGAGCCACCAACCGTCGTTGAGGTGGATGTTTCCCCTGATTGGCCTGGTCGAGGTCGGGTGCTTGATTCATTTTGGGCAGATGAGCTGGCCGGCCTAACCGGCCTTTCTCCGCCAGGTGTCCAAATGGTACTCATATTTGCTAGCATAAATTAGACAATATAAAAAAGGAAAGTAGGGACCACAATAAAGTCTTGGGTTCTACTCAATTTATTCTGAGTAGCCCGGCCAAGAATTTTTGGCAAAGGCATGTGGATTCCCCACCTGGACACTTTAGGGATTAGCTTGCGGGGCTTTATGTCTTGTATAGCTCATCTAGCTAGATGTGCTTTCAGGTAGAGCTTGGTTGCCAGCTAGTGGGGCCAGTGTTGCTTTCCGCGACCTGGCCCTTTTTTCGCGAAAAGGCTACGAGAGGCAGATGCGAGCCTTAGCGTTGAGTGGCCAGCAAGCAAATAAGAGTAGAAATGAAAGTGAGTTCAAGGAGTTGATGCCCAATAGCTACTAGTTCAAGTGAAGATCCTCGGATAAACGACGAAATCGAGTCGTCGCAGGTACGCCTTATCGGGGTCGATGGAAATCAAATTGGAATTACCCCGATTGCAAAGGCAATGGCAATGGCTAGAGCTGCCGAGATGGACTTAGTGGAAGTGGCTGCCCAGGCCTCACCACCGGTGTGCCGAATAATGGACTATGGAAAGTTCAAATTCGATGAAGCACAGAAAGCTAAAGAGTCAAGGAGGAGATCTTCACACTCGACTATCAAAGAGATGAAGTATCGCCCTAAGATTGGGGAAGGTGACTTTGATACAAAGACACGACAAGTAGCTAAGTTTCTGGAAGATGGACACAAAGTTAAAATAACTATCATGTTCCGAGGTAGAGAAGTAAATCATCCGGAAATAGGGATGAGGATACTCGATAAGATCCAAGAGCAGGTAGAGCCAATTTCAAAGGTCGAAGCCGCAGCTAGATTAGACGGCAAGAACATGACATTGGTGCTAGCTCCATCACGTAAGAGCGGTGCGAGTAAGAGCCCATCCAACGTTCAAACCGCTGTCAAGGGACCCGAAGTTGGAGATGAGACTCAGTCGACTGCTGTTTGATTGGTTTAGTGGATTGTTATTAGAAAGGAAAGCTACAAAAGATGCCTAAGATAAAAACTCATAGGGGAGCGGCAAAGCGCTTTAAAACAACTGGTAGTGGCAAGATCAGAAGAGGGCAAGCGTTTCGCTCTCATCTTCTTGAGAAAAAGCCCTCTAAGAGGACGCGCAGGCTTCAAGGAGAAACAACTGTATCTCCCTCCGATATCCGTAAGGTAAAGCGGCTGTTGGGTCGCGCTTGAGAAAAGCAAGAAGGGAAAAGGGAAAAACATGGCAAGAGTAAAGAGAGCAGTACACGGCAGAAAACACCATCGCGCCGTACTAAAAGCAGCCAAGGGGTACTATGGCTCAAAAAGTCGTTCTTTCCGGGCGGCAAATGAGCAACTGATGCACTCTGGTCAGTATGCTTTTCGGGATAGACGCGCTCGCAAGGGTGAGTTTCGCCGACTTTGGATTCAGCGAATCAATGCAGCATGCCGATTTAATGGGACTAGTTACTCTAAGTTCATTTCCGGTCTTCATGCTAATGGAGTAGAGGTAGACCGTAAGGTTCTTGCAGATTTAGCAGTAACTGATCCCCAGGCATTTGCCCAGCTGGTGGAGATATCAAAACAGCCAGCGCAAAGTGTGGAGGCCCTCTGAATCAAGCGGGTTTAGGATGGCGCCATCATAAGGTTCGTAGGCTATTTAGGCTCATACACAATAGGAATTTTCGTTCCCAAGAGGGAGCCTTTGTGCTCGAAGGGGCAAAATCACTCAAGTCGGCAATCGATGAAGGTATTTGTCCCGAGGCGATCTATGTTGACAAGGAACACACTTTAGATTCAAACGACTCGAAAACGATTGAACGAGGATTAGAGCTTGGTTGTGGGGTCTTTTATCTTGCTAGTGGAGTTATCGAACGGGTGAGCGATACCGTTACCCCTCAGTCAATTATTTCTATCTTCAAATTCCTTGATGTTGAACTCGGCGATTTATTTGCGGCTATGCCAACGCCAAGTGAAATTCCACGACATAGCGATAGCGGTGGAGGTACTCCACCCGTTGTGATCTGTATTGATGTTCGCGATCCTGGAAATGCAGGAACCATTATTAGAAGCTCTGCTGGTGCTGGAGCTAGTGGAGTTGTTTTTTGCGAAGGTTGCGTCGATCCATATAATCCTAAGACGACACGTTCTTCTGCCGGTTCTATTTTTCAGATACCGCTGGTGAGAGGATGCGATCCAGAAAATGTGCTGGATTTGCTTAGATCCAAGGGCTACCAAACAGTCGGAACTTCTTCGCACACCGGGACTAATTACACTCAAGTTGACCTGAGGAAACCAAGCGCATTGTTTTTTGGAAATGAGTCAATTGGATTACCCGATAGTTATGCGAGCAAGCTAGATTGTCCGGTGACCATACCTCTCGACAATAGAGTCGAGTCGTTAAATGTGGCTATAGCAAGTTCTATAGTCTTATTCGAAGCAAAAAGACAGAGGGATCTAGCTGAATTACATTTAGGAAACATTGAAAGTCAAGCAGTCTCTCCGGAAGTTCCTCAGGTGGTCGGCAAATGAGTCAGGAACAAGAGTTTCTTTCTAGACTTGCCAGCGCTCACTCCCAGGCACTTGAAGGTCTACAAAGTATCGCTGTGCAACTGGAAGCTGGCGCATCAGGTGATGATGAATCTATCAATGCAAGTAAACTTACACAGGAGTTCAATGTTTGGAAGGAGCGTTACGTTGGCAAGAAAGCCCCTGTTGCTTCTTTAAAGAAAGAACTAGGACTCCTAGACCCAGCTTCACGTCGCCACGCTGGTGCGGAGCTAAATAGGGTTAGAGACGAACTTCTCGACAGAGCGCAAGAGCTTGGTGAGAGGCTAGTGTCAGCCAGACTAGGCACCTTACAATCTTCATCAAGAATTGATATGACTGAGCTGGCATTGGATTCTTTTCGCGGCCATATTCATCTTATTACTCAAACGAGAGACGAACTCGAAGATGTATTTATTGGAATGGGATATTCAATTCAAGAAGGTCCTGAAGTTGAAACAGATTGGTATAATTTTGAGGCGCTCAACATACCTCCGGATCACCCTGCACGGGGAATGTTTGATACGTTTTATCTAAAAGAAAGTGTGCGGGGCACACAAGATGGTGATCGTCCTAGTAGTAGTTCAAGCAACAAGTTGCTGTTGCGCACACATACTTCACCAGTGCAAATCCACACTATGTCAGAGTATAAACCGCCTATATATATGGTTGCGCCTGGCAAGGTCTATCGACGCGATACGCCAGATGCTCGCCATATTCCGATTTTCAATCAGATCGAGGGACTTGTGGTTGATAAGAACATAACTTTTGCGGACTTGGCAGGCACCATCGAGAGTTTTACCACAAAATATTTTGGGCAAGATATTCATTCGCGCCTGCGCCCCGCCTTTTTCCCATTTACGGAACCCTCCGCCGAGTTTGAGATTACATGTGCTATATGTAGTGGATCAGGTTGTCGGACTTGTTCTGGAACTGGCTGGATCGAGCTTGGCGGATGCGGAATGGTAGATCCGAATGTCTTTGAGCACGTTGGGATTGATCCGGAAGTCTGGAGTGGCTTTGCTTTTGGATTTGGAATTGATAGATGCGCCCAGATGCGCCATTCGCTTGTCGACATGAGAGTTCTATTGGCTAACGACGTTAGATTTCTGGAGCAGTTCTAGATGAAAGTTTCATTGAATTGGATGCGCGAGTTTGCCCCTATTGAATCTAGCCCAAGTGAAGTTCGCGATATCTTGGATGATATTGGGCTGGTAGTAGAGTCAGTTACCTCAATCGGCGCTGGGTTAGACCGAGTGGTGGTCTGTCAAGTTCTCGACATTTCTCCGATTGAAGGTGCCGATAAGATTCGCAAAATTACTGTTACCGATGGCAGTGAAAAGTTACAGATTGTATGTGGAGCATGGAACTTTGCTGTTGGAGATAAAGTCCCTCTTGCGAAGATCGGTGCAATCTTGCCTGGTGGGTTTGAGATAGCTCGTCGCAAGATGAAAAATGTCGAGTCTAATGGAATGTTATGTTCAGCCCAAGAACTCGATCTTGAGAAGCATGGTATTGAACCAACTGATGGAATTTTAGTGCTTGACTCCAACGCTGAGGTCGGTAGGGACTTGGTTGATGAGCTTTCAATTGTCCCAGATACGATTTTTGAGCTTGAGCTGGAGCCAAACCGTCCTGATGCGATGTCGATTGCGGGTGTTGCGAGAGACATCGCTGCAAGGCTAAAGATACCGTTTCGCCCCCCTTGGGTTGGAAATAAGCAACTCCCATCGGTTGTCTTCAACAGAGTTGATTCGCAGGACTTTTTAGTTAATCACTGTCCTGACTTGGCTGACCGATTTGGTGTTTGGATTTTGGATAATGTCAAGGTTGTCCAATCCCCACAATGGCTCAAGCAAAGGTTGATATCGTGTGGGCAACGACCTATCAATTCAGTTGTTGACGTTTCAAATTATATAATGCTGGAGATTGGTCAGCCGACTCATCCATATGACCGTACCAAACTGCGTGGAGGTGGTCTCGTAGTTAGACGAGCCTTGCCTGCCGAGAAAGTAGTTACGCTTGATTCTATTGAGAGAACACTCGGTCCTATTGTGGATGTATCGGAAAACACTGATGACTGCGTTATCTGTGATTCATTGGGATCGCCTGTCGGTATAGCGGGGATAATGGGAGGCTACTCCTCTCAAATTGATGCCGAGACTTCTGGCATACTCTTGGAGGCAGCACATTTCTCACCTATGGCAATTGCCAGGACGTCAAAGAGACTTGGGCTAAGAACGGATGCTTCGGTTAGATTCGAGCGCGGTTGTGATCCAAATGCAATTGAACTAGCCGCAATTCGTTTCATAGAACTGCTGGAGTCAGTAGGTTCAATTGATCTTGGTAAGACTTATAGAGTTGATTTTGATGGTTTCAATATTGAACAACAACTCGAACGGCTCAAGGTGCATTTGCGTCCGAAGAGGCTCAATCAGATTTTGGGTACTGAAATTACTCCAGGGGAAGTAATTGAGACCTTAGAGTCAATTGACTTTACTAGCGAGGTTGTCGATGACGAGGCGCTTGAAGTCGCGATTCCGACTTTTCGTCCCGATTGCGATCGCGAGATTGATCTTATTGAAGAAGTAATACGAATCAAAGGCTATTCAACTGTTGAGCGTAGGGTGCCTTCAAGTCCCTTTGTGGGAGCATTGGACCTTTATCAGAAACGCAGACGTCAACTACGACAGGTCCTGGCCCTGGGAGCTAAGGCATCTGAAGCAGCCACATCATCATTAGTAGACATATCTGATGGGGAGCTTTTTGGCCTGGACTATCCCATGATTGGTCTAGAGAATCCCTTGAGCGTCAATGAATCCCATCTGAGGGCATCACTTGTGCCAGGTCTTGTTCGGGCTATTGGCTATAATCTAGATCGCTTAAGCTTAGGCAATCGCCTTTTTGAAATTGGCCACCTTTTTGTTGGAGATGAACGAGGCAAATACATATCGGAATATGAAGCACTTTGCGTCGTTTTCGATTTTGAGAAGTCCACTG
This sequence comes from Actinomycetes bacterium, assembly GCA_021827485.1. GTDB lineage: Bacteria > Actinomycetota > Acidimicrobiia > Acidimicrobiales > JAKAVM01 > JAKAVM01. The sequence continues at coordinate 1,549 of JAKAVM010000011.1, read as the reverse complement.
ATAGCGTGCGACTTCTGGAAGAGCTAGTTGGTATTTATCGTACAATAGTTGGTGGAATTGGTAGCGTTGATTGTAAGTTGGAAGCAACAAGCTACGTAGGCTTTGTACATGGATCGGTTTCGTCAGTCACAATGGATGGGGTTGTAATTGGTAAGATCGGGGAGATTGAAGAGGAAGTTTGCCGACAATTAGGAGTAAGAACTCGCTCAGTTGGAGCGTTGGAAATTCTCACCGGTTGGAAGTTTGCTCTAGGTGGTAGAACTGAATTGACTACCGGTCTACTTACTGCAAATAGTCAAGTATGGGGTAGCGCCTGGATTCCGTCTCCTTTCCCAAGTGCCCAATTTGATCTCGCATTTGTCGTTGATGAAGCTGTCGCCTCAAGCCAGATTACCAGCGTATTGACAAATCTTTGCGTCTCGTCAGATTTGTCGGGTATAAGGCATAAGATTCAGTTATATGACGTGTATCGAGATAAATCCCTACCTAAAGGTACTAGAAGCTTAACCTATTCAATTCGGTTGGAACCAAGTACCGCAACTCTAAGCGATGACGAGATAGCAAAGTTTCGCCAAGAGCTAATTGCTTCGGTTGAGAAAACTCAGCTAGCTAAGTTGAGGCTCGCAACCTAGCCGGGGTTGGAGTGTTGTACTTCGCATCATTGTAAGTTCTCCAATATCTCTAGAGTGCAAGGTCCCATCGCTAGAAGATAGGAAGTTATTAGAGTTACTGGAAGGTCACTCAAGAAACTTACCCCGATTTGAATACGGGATTCTTCATCGCAGTTTTCTAGGATGTTTTCAAGTAGCTCAAATATTGTGGCAATTTGATCATGTAATTCTTTGCTGGGTTCAAGGCGAAATAGCTCTATGGTGAAGTTGGCAAGTTCAATAAAGATTGCAGATACGCTCACGTCGTCGCCATGAACGGCAAAAAGATTGCTTATATAGGGGTCGAATTCCTCGATGGACTGAGAGATGGAATAAATCAGGTCTCCGAGCAATTCTGGTTGGTCTGTAGGTAATTGATTTTTCATTCCTAAATGAATAACAAAGAAATAACATGAAATCAATAGAAAATTGATTTGTATAAACATAAGCTAGCATGTATAATTATAAGATGAGTGAGAAGATCCAGGTAGGGATAGTGGGCGCGGCCGGATACACCGGGGCGGAACTGCTGAGAATCTTAGCCCTGCACCCCTTTTTTGAAGTTACTTACCTAGCGGGTTTATCGAATGTAGGAAATAAGATTTCACAGATTTTCCCTTCGCTTGCTCTCTTTTATCCCGAGCTGGTAGTCCAAAGTTTCAGGGCAAGCGCACTGGATGGTTTAGATTTAGTCTTTCTTGCTTTACCTCACGGTGAGAGCGCAAAGATTATAGAACCGATCGCAGAAAGCAACAGTGTTGTAGTAGATCTTTCTGCAGACTTTCGATTGTTAAACCTAAGAGATTATGAGACCTTTTACGGAGGTACGCATCCAGCGCCCCACTTGCTCGACAAGTCAGTCTTGGCAATCCCAGAGATCAATCGTGACCAGAAGATCG
>JAKAVM010000003.1 GCA_021827485.1 Actinomycetes bacterium | reverse complement strand
CATTGCGCTCTACCGTAACTTCCAATGTGGTTCCCGGCAGTTGAAGCGCAATGTCGGCCTGCACTTGGGAGAGATCGGTAACGGCGGTCCCTAATATCGAAATTAGGGTGTCACCAGGCAATATGCCAGCCGAGTAAGCAGGGCTTGGATTCGCAACAGAACTTACGACGACTGATTTCGAATTACTTTGCGGGTTCAAAAATTCTTCACACGATATTCCAATCCAGCCCGAAAGAGGATAACCATTCTGTACTATTTCACGCCCGACTTTGAGAGCCAAACTGATCGGGGCTGCCGCGACAATTGTTTTGGCTGGCCCTACTTGTAGAGATTTTGTAACGAGCCCTTGGATATTTCCCCATTTATCGACAACAGCCCCTCCAAGCATGGGGTCTTGACTAGCCGCCAAGATAACTGAGCCAGCATCAGGACTTAGGATATCGGGAAGATAAGAAGAAAGTTGAGTTCTAGCCAATGAACCTGGGCTTTGGTGTAATTGAGAGTTATCTAATTGTGAGTAGTAATCAATCTCTAAGGGTTCACTAATTGAAGATTGCTCGAAGCTATCGTCTGTTTCGATCGATGAACTATTTGCCTTAAGATGAGCAATTCTCAGTACCGATATCCCGGTTATCGGATCGCTGCCCAACAATCTAGCACTCTCAGCTTCCAAGTTTCCAGCTGAATTAGGGACTAATGCCACGATATCTCGTGTAGCAATATTAACTAAATCAGATGCCGTAATTAGATCGCCTTGATTGTCTATTGGAATTCCTGAAGCAATAACTGAATATGAATTGCTCGCGAATATAACTTTGTAAATGAGGGGATTTTGCGAAGAAGTACTTTTTGATGAAAGCCCATGTCCAGTGTTGGAATTCTTGTGCTGAGTAAAATGCGTTCCAATAGCTGAAGCTGTTGAGAATAGTTTGTGTTCAATCCGACTCTGGACTTGAGCCGCTTGAGAGTTGACGGGAAAGGTTATGGAAGTCGTTGTAAAGTTTGATGGATTGAGATGTAATCTGCTTTGCGTTCTGATTGTATGGGGAAGAACTGCAACAGCAAGTCCCACTATGGCAAGAGTACATGCGCAAAGTGAGAGTATATTTCTTCCATGACTGAATTTTCTAGAACGATCGAGCCCTTGTCTAGCTGGAGATAATGGGTCTTTACTTCGCTTGGAAAATCTCGAACCAGTGTGAGAGGTCGAAGATGAACCGATGCCTACTAGTGGCTTAGTGATTTTTCTCAGTTCTGAAGGGTGAATCCAACTACGGACTCCTGGCCCGAAAATGCCAGAATCGTCGAACCCATCGGAATAATCGGCATCGTCGTCAAAGAAAAGCCCATCTAGGTGCTCGAAATCGTCTTCGTCGTAAAGTTCAAAATCGTTTGGGTCAAAAAAATCCACTAGGAGATCCAGGGTATCTCGTCTTGGGGCAAATGTATCTTCAGCAGTGAAGATGCAAGACCCAACTATAAAAGATACATTGAATAGGTAGGCTTTTGGACTTACCATAAAGCCCGAGAGAGACTTCAGGGAAAAGATGCCAACTGGTATAGAGGCAGGAGACCACCGAAACTATGGAGACAGCTTTATCTTTGTGCACAGATTGAAACATACGATAGGGCCGAGTTGTTTATCGGGGGATCCGGATAAGAAAGTAAATCGTGTCTAGAGACTTGGCAATAGATCTCGGAACTGCCAACACCCTTGTCTATGCCCGAGGCAAGGGTATAGTCCTAAACGAGCCGACAGTAATTGCTCTCAATACAAAAACGCACGATGTTTTAGCGGTTGGACACGAGGCCTGGCAAATGATTGGGAGGACTCCGGGCCATATCATGGCGGCGAGACCATTGCGCAAAGGTGCCATTACAGATTTTGATATTACCGAGAGGATGATTCGCCTCCTGCTCCAAAGAGTAGGAGTTTCTCGACTGAATCGTCCAAAAGTTCTAATTTGTGTTCCTTCGGCGATTACGGCGGTAGAGAGGAGAGCCGTTCAAGAAGCTACCAGACACGCTGGAGCCTCAGAGGTCTACTTGATTGAGCAGCCCATGGCGGCAGCTATTGGTGCAGGGTTGCCAATACATGAGCCCTTAGGCTCCATGATAGTCGATGTGGGGGGCGGCACGACTGAGACAGCAGTTATATCTCTTGGTGGGATTGTTGCAATAGAACCAGTTAGAATTGGTAGCTTTGACATTGACTACGCTATTCAGGTATTTGTTCGGAGGGAGTACGGAATAGCAATAGGGGAGAGAACCGCAGAGGAAATAAAGATCGCAGTAGGATCAGCTTATCCGGTCAATGACGACATCAAGGCTGAAGTTCGAGGAAGGGACATTACTACTGGATTACCCAAGACGGTCATCCTTGCGCCGGGTGAAGTCAGGGAGGCTATTTCCGAACCGGTCTCTTCAATGGTTGCTTCGGTCGTCAAGTGTTTAGGGAGTGCGCCGCCAGAACTATCTCACGACTTAATAAATGAAGGTCTTTACATAGTTGGTGGTGGGTCATTATTAGCTGGATTTGCTCAAAGACTTGCTGAAGAAACCGATCTTCTTGTGCACCTGGTTGACGCACCTCTTGAGAGCGTGGTGTTGGGGGCTGGCAAATGCCTTGAGTCTTTTGATTTACTCAAAGACACCTTTATGCGCTCAGATCGCTAACCTCCCTCGGCGATCCAAGGGTTGCCAACGGTATGTGAACTTCCTAGCCAGCAGCGTTATAGATGCCAAAACCTGGCATTTAACCAAGAACACTTTATAGGTCCTCAACTCTTGGTCTAGGATCAACTAGGTTATTAACACGAATAGTTGACTAAATCAGCCTATTCGCTGGCTCTTGCGAGCTAAGACCAAATACAAAACTATGTTTATGAAGACGCGATCCGATCAACTCAACTTCGACTCCAATCAAGTAGGAGATTTACGTCCCGACCCCAGTGCAAACCATTGGCCAAAGTTGGCCAGGGTACTTATGGGGGTCGTTCTATCCTCGGCATTTTTCGTACCTCTTACCGAGTTGACCAGCGTTGCTAAAGCTTCGGCGCAGCCCACAATTGCCTCAGACCAAGCCTTGGTAAATCAAATTTCTGCAACCGTCAATTCAGACAACCAGAGGCTCAACGGACTTGATGAATCTTACAACGAGGCGCAACTCAAGGTGAGTCAAGATGCTGTGCAGGTAAACTCCGCTCAACAACTTCTAGCAAATTCACAAAAGCAAGAAAAGTCTACTTTCCTATCTCTTCGTCATGAAGCGGTCGATGCTTACATCCAAGGAGGCCACCTCGCTTCTCTGGCTGCTTTGGTCGATGGATCGGGAAGCGATATGGCAGTACGGGGATACTATGTAAATCAAGCTTCCAATAGAGCGCAACAGACAATCAATGCTTTGAAAGTTCAGCAACAGCAAATTTCACGCCAACAAGCTATTGTGCAACAAGCTCTGGCAATCGACAGACAAGATCTAGCCCAAGTTCAATCTGACGAAAAGGCCGCTCAAGCAACAATTGCCAATGAAAACGCACAGCTCGCACAGGTGAAGGGGAACTTGGCAGCACTCTATCAACAACAACAGGCCGCAGCGCAAGCCGCCGCCCAAGCCGCCGCCCAAGCAGCAGCCCAAGCCGCTCAAACCCAATCGCAGGCACCACCGATTGTTGCTAGTGGACCAGTTCCGCCACCTAACCAGCGTGCCGGGATTGCCGTGCAAACTGCTCTCGCCCAGCAAGGAAAACCCTATGTTTGGGGAGGGGCAAGTCCCTCCGAAGGATTCGACTGCTCTGGGTTGGTTATGTATGCCTGGGGTGTTGCTGGGGTATCCCTGGCTCATGGCAGTATTGCCCAGTACTACGAGACCACCAGAATTTCAGCAAATCAGCTCGAGCCAGGAGATTTAGTATTTTATTCTCCACCTGGGGATCCGCCCTTAGGTCATGTTGCGATGTACATTGGGAATCTAGAGGTGGTCGAGGCCAATACTCAGGGCACAAACGTTGGGGTCTTTTCAATGTATTACGTCGGGACGCCAGTTGGTTATGGCCGAGTCAACTAGCACTAGAACCATCCTCGTAGTCAATTTTCTAACACAACGTCAATGGATGGTCAGAAAGCGATAAGAAAACCAGTTACGGTACCTGTCCGCATATTTCTCATAGTTGCTGCTCTAATTTTAATTCTGTGGGGAGGGGCAACCATTTATCTTCACGAGAATCCCTACTATGCAATCTCGCCAGGCGATGCAATTTCCGTATCTCGACTTATTTCAGTTCCACCGTCTAAGTCTCACCAAATCAAAGGGAAGATCTTGCTAACCGATGTACTCTTGGGTCAGGTGGCATCAGCGCAACTTCCTGCTGATCTACTAAACAAATACGTAGACCTTGTGCCATCTCAGCAAGTACTGGGTCAATCGGTTACTCCTTCGCAGCTGGTGCAAATTAGCACTCTCCAAATGTCTCAGTCTCAAGACGAAGCCGAGATTGCAGCTCTTGCTCACGTAGGACTATCGGTTCCAGCCGCTAGCTCGGGCGTCTTGGTGTTAGGGCTTATCAAAGGCCTTGGGAAAGAACCAGGCTTGGTGCCGGGAGATGTCATTAGTGCTGTAAATGGAACAAGCGTTAATGGTCCAGTCGAGCTTCAAGATCTAATTAAGGTCAAAAAGCCTG
>JAKAVM010000045.1 GCA_021827485.1 Actinomycetes bacterium | reverse complement strand
TAGCCTCAACTATTCAAGCACTGCTACCAGCATCGAAAATAGTAGCTGCAATGCATCACGTACCGGCTAAGGAGTTGGCTGCGCTTGACCATCCATGTTACTGCGATGTGTTAGTTTGCACAGATTCCGAAGAAGCATTTACAGAATCGGCAAAAATAATGACATCGATTTCGGGAATTCGTCCTATACATGCAGGAAGCCTGAGTTCAGCGGGTGCGATTGAATCGCTCACTGCTGTCTTGTTGACAGTAAATTTACGTTACAAAACTAGGACATCTTTGCAGCTTGGCGGGATTGAGCAGAAAGGGTGAAATCTCGTTGAAACTATACGATACAGCCCGTCAACAAGTACTTGAGTTCAACGCTCCAAAAAGAGTTCGGATCTATACCTGCGGAATCACCCCCTATGATGCCACGCATGTGGGCCATGCTTTCGTATTCTTGACTTTTGATGTTCTTCGACGCAGGCTTGTCGACATGGGGCATGAGACAATATGCGTTAGGAATGTTACAGACGTTGATGATGATATCCTCCGAAAAGCGCGCGAACTAGGAGTGCACTATCTAGACCTGGCGGCTGAGGAGATAGCGCGATTCAACGCTGACATGAAATCTTTGAACGTTATACCTGTAACAAGTGAACCAAGGGCGACTTCAGCAATTTCTGATATTTTGAAACTGATTGGCATAGTGTTAGAGAATGGATATGGTTATATATCGGGTGGAGGTGTTTATTTTCGTACTTCAAAGTTTGCTTCATTCGGATCCATATCGCACTTAGATAGAGCTACTATGCTGTCGTTAGCTGCTGAACGTGGCGGCAATCTTGAAGACCCAAACAAGGAAGATCCGTTAGACTTCGTGCTCTGGCAACCATCGTTGGACGATGAACCAAGCTGGGAGTCCCGTTGGGGGAGGGGTAGACCGGGCTGGCATATTGAGTGTTCTGCATTAGCTTTGAGGGAACTTGGCTCTACAATTGATATCCACGGAGGAGGGACGGATCTGATCTTCCCTCATCACGAATGTGAAAGTGCCCAATCCGAGGTGGCTACCGGGGAGCGCTTTGTGCGATTTTGGATGCATGTAGCTATGGTTGGCTACCAAGGCGAGAAGATGTCGAAATCGCTTGGAAATCTTGTATTTGTTTCAGAACTTCTAAAGTCTTGGGATCCAAACGTAATTAGACTCGCGGTGCTATCGCATCATTACCGCAAAGCCTGGGAGTGGACTGACGACGAACTGCAAAAAGCCCAGACAAGGTTCGACTCATGGAAGAGTTCGGGAATCGGAACTGGGGCAATTGAGGAGGTTCGAAACTGTTTGGATGAAGATTTGAATGTGCCGGGGGCACTTGAGGTGTTGGACCAAGTTGCTGCAAGCGGGGTTGGTGTCAGCAAGGCTGCAGAGTTGCTGGGCGTAATATTATGAGTAAAACAATTGTAGTTGAGTTACCTGATGGTTCGACGAAGGAGCTACCCGCTAACTCCACCGGCCTCGACTTGGCAAAATCTATCGGTCCAAAACTTGCTGGGGCCGCGCTTGCAATCGAGATTGATGGCAAGTTGTATGATCTTGGCCTAGAGCTAGCAGACAAAAGCCACGTCAATATTGTCGTTGCTGGATCCGCAAAGGGCAGGGAAATACTGCGTCATTCAACAGCCCATGTACTCGCTCAAGCTGTATTGAATCTATGGCCCGGTTCGCACTTTGCGATAGGTCCGCCAGTGGAAGATGGTTTCTACTACGATTTTGAGCTAGCCGATAATAAACGCTTTACTGACGAAGATCTACTGGCAATTGAGCAAGAAATGGATAGAATTATCGACGAATCTCAGTCATTTTCGCGCGAAGAACTTTCTTTGGAGGAAGGCTTAAAACTATTTGAAGATCAGCCATTTAAATCTGAAATAATTCGCTCGATTGGCGATGGGACTCTAAATTCAGAAGTTGCAAGTGACGGACGCATTAGCGTCTATCGGAACGGTGAAGGATTTGTTGATCTGTGCAGGGGTCCGCATGTCGGATCGACAGACAAGTTGGGCTCATTTAAGTTGTTACGAGTGGCTGGAGCCTATTGGAGAGGCGATGAGAAGCGCCAGCAGCTTCAGAGAATTTATGGCACTGCATGGGAGTCGCGTAAAGCCTTGGACGATTATCTGGTGCGTCTTGCCGAGGCAGAAAAACGAGATCATAGAAAGCTCGGTGTTGAGCTAGACCTTTTTTCTTTTCCAGATGAGATTGGATCAGGTCTAGCAGTATTTCATCCTAAGGGTGGATTGATCCGCAAGCTAATGGAGGATTACTCGCGAAAACGTCATGAGGCCGCAGGCTATCAGTTTGTTTATAGTCCACATATAACAAAAGCGAATCTCTTTGAAGAGTCTGGACACTTGGACTGGTTTGCTGAAGGTATGTTTCCCCCCATGCAGCTCGACAACGAGCAAAATTACTACCTAAAACCAATGAACTGCCCGTTTCATATTCTCATTTATAGGAGTCGCCAGCGTTCTTATAAGGAGCTTCCGCTGCGACTTTTTGAATTCGGAACCGTATATCGTTATGAGAAATCCGGTGTTATTCACGGGCTCACCAGAGTAAGGGGTATGACGCAAGATGATGCACATATTTTCTGCTCGATTGATCAGATGGAAACAGAGTTAGATAGCTTGTTGAGTTTCGTTCTGGAAGTATTGGGCGATTATGGTCTTGAAGACTATTTCATTGAACTTTCCACTAAGCCACCTGGCAAAGCCTTTGGGAGCGATGAGGATTGGGAACGGGCTACAGCTGCATTGAGCAATCTAGCAAGAACGCGCTCGGTTGATCTTGTTCTCGATGAAGGTGGTGGGGCTTTCTATGGACCTAAAATATCGGTTCAGGTTAGAGATGCTATAGGACGTACCTGGCAGATGTCAACGATTCAGCTCGATTTCCAATTACCTCAACGTTTTGGCTTGGAATATGTTGGCTCAGATAATGATCGTCACCGTCCAGTTATGATCCATAGGGCGTTGTTTGGGACGGTTGAGAGATTTTTTGGAATTTTAGTTGAGCATTACAATGGTTCGTTTCCACTTTGGCTCAGCCCAATTCAGGTTCGGATACTTCCCGTTCGTGCCGACCATGAAGATTACTGTCATTTAGTACTGAAAAGGTTGCATGAAAGCGGGTTAAGAGCAGATTTGCTAGAAGCCCATGAACCATTAGGATCGAGAATCCGTAAGTCGAAGCTGGATAGAATCCCTTACATCTTAGTTGCGGGAGATGATGATGTGAATGAATCTAGTATTGGAGTAAATGAACGTGGTGAAGGTCAACCTCGTAGAGGTGTGAAAATCGACGATTTTATATCATCAATTCTAAAAGAAGCATTCAGGTGAACTTCGAGCAACAGCTAGCCAGATGTAATTGGAGTATTGGGTGAACTTCGAACAGCTCTGGGCAGGATGGCGTTCGAGCTATATTGCAAATGCAATACACGCGCTCGATCATGAAGTTGAGTGTGTATTTTGTGCTCTCTTGGACCTTGACGATGAACGAGAAGCCCATGTTCTCTGGCGGGCGGACCATGCAGCTGCAATATTGAATGCGTATCCCTATACGAGTGGGCATCTTATGATTATGCCGCTACGCCATGTTGGCGAGATGGAGGAGATCAACCCGGAGGAAGGTTTTGATCTAATGCGTGGTGCGACCAATGCAGTTAGAGCTTTGAAGGCCGCTTACGCTCCAGAAGGGATAAATGTTGGAGTCAATATTGGTAGTGCTGCCGGAGCAGGGATACCAGGTCATTTCCATATTCATGTCTTGCCTCGCTGGAGAGGTGATACGAACTTTATGACTTCTATCGCAGGGATCAGAGTTATGCCAGAGTCTCTTGATGAGACTTGGAAGCGGCTAAAAGAGGGATGGCCCGATACGTAGTCGTTTGTTCTCTTAGGGCCTACGGGTAAAAGAGGGATGGCCCGAGCCCTAAAGTAATGTGATCGCGCTTAGAAGGTCTACTAACTCTTGTTGTTCGTCTTGGGTTAGAACTTCAAAAACCTTACCAGTTAGTTGGTTGGTGATCTGCTCGGCTTGCTGCCAATCTTGAGTTGGTAAATCCTCAGGCTCGGCTTGTGAGTCCGGACTGTCCCATCCGTAAATGCCTAACATGTACGGCGTCTTGATCGCTACTGCTTCACGCGGCGATATTCCAGTGGCGAGAATAGCGGCCTGATGATATGCACCTCGTAACTCCCGTAGCGCATTTAGCTCATGTATTACCCGGGACTTTGGAGTTTGGGGTTTGTCAAGTGAGAGCCAGCCTGCAAATAACGGGGCACCGGCAGGATTCACGTTATTGTTTATCTGAGCCAGTAAACTTGCAAGACGATCAAAGTCAATTGCATCTGAGAAGTGTTGCTCGGCCCAAGCATGAGCGCACCGCGCAAATTCATTTCCTGCAGATCTGCGATCCATTACATTTAACGAGCTGTTCCACGCATCGACGATCATTTGTGGATTGAAGAAGAAAAAGCTTGCAGCAACTACTCGGCCATCAACGTCGCCTAAAGCTCCGCCTCGGCCTCCAACATAGAAGTCCATTCCCTGGAATCCAAGTTCTGAACCGCGTTTGTATGTATTGGGGTCAATCATGAAATTAGAAGGGATATCGCCGATGAACTGGGCGGTCAATTGGGCAGTTTCAAGCGCGCTCATAGAATCTATATTCTATCCATCGTTAGGGAATATTGCGACTTGGGTTATGGGTGTGCATTTCTATCTGCCATTTGGAAATATTGCGGACTTGGTTTATCAGTGGGCATCTTTGACTTGAAGTTTGGATACCACAAGTTGAGGTGCTACATCGTAGTGAGCATGCTCACGTGTAAAGCTACCCCGTGCAGAACTCAATGCTTTGAGTTCCAACGCATAGCGCCTCAACTCCGCAGCTGGAACCAGCGCACTGATAACAGCTTGACCTTCTTCATCTAAATCAGTTGAAACTATCTTGGCGCGCTTAGAGTTGAGGTCCCCCAGAACATCTCCTTGTATGCTTGCCGGAACAGTTACGATTACCTGGTCAATAGGTTCGAGCACAACGGGTTCAGCTTTTGTATAGGCCTCACGGAAGCCAAAAAGCCCTGCCATTTTGAAACTCATCTCAGAGGAATCAACGGGATGGTACTTGCCGTCATAACAGGTTACCGACACATCTACAATTGGAAAGCCATACTTTCCTCCAGTAACCATAGCTTCGAGTGCTCCTTTTTCAACCGCAGGGAGAAATTGCTTAGGTATTGCTCCGCCAACGATCTGGTCGTGGAACTCAAAGTACTTGCCCCGTTCCAGTGGTTCTATAGCAAGGCTGGCTACTCCATATTGCCCATGTCCACCAGACTGTTTCTTGTACTTACCTTCTGCTTTTGCAGATACTGTGATCGTCTCACGATATGGAATTATTATTTCAATTGTGTCTACTTTCACGGAAAATTTCCGAGCTAGCTTCTGACAGATAATCGTAAAGTGCAGATCTCCTGTTGTTGATAAGAGTATTTGATGGCTCTGTTCTTCTCTGGTTACACCGAGGACTACTGATTCCTCTTGAAGTTTACGCAAGCTCGTCATCAACTTGTCGTCGTCGCCTTGTGACTGAGGGGCTATAGCCTGGATATGGTTAGCTTGTTGCGTGATGGGAAGCGGTACCGTAAGTGGGGTGGCCTTATCTACCAGGGTATCGCCCGTCATAGTTGAACTAAGCTTTGCGACACAGCAGAAGTCTCCCGCGCCTACGCAAGAAATTGGGCTTTGCTTGTTGCCGAAAAGTGAGAACAAACCATGAAGCTTTTCATTAGTCTTAGTGCGAGGATTGTATAATGACAAGTCATTCTTCAATTCACCGGAAAGTACCTTGAGATATGATACCATCCCAACAAATGGATCGACCGTAGTCTTGTATACCAGTGCAAGTGGCTCTGAATCTGTAGAGCATTGAATTTGGAATTTCTTATCTGCAATTTCGATCTGTAGAGGCGGGCGATCAAGCGGGCTTGGTCCAATCTCGCATATCATCTTTATAAGTAGATCTATTCCAATATCGCAAAGTGCTGAACCCAACAGAGTTGGGTAGACTACTCCTGATTTGACGCCAAGTGCTAGTGCACCTTCCAACTCCTTGTAGCTAGGAGTATCTCCTTCTAGATAACGTTCCATGAGGCTGTCGTCCGCAACAACAATTCCTTCAATGAGATTATCGTGGATGGAGTGTTCTTTGTCGGCAATTTGCTCAGGGATAGCGGTTGGCGATGCGATGGAAGCGGAATACGAATAAGCTTGATCGGATAGTAGGTCTATCACGCCATTAAAGTTTGCTTCTGAGCCGATTGGATAGTGAAGCGGTGCAATACCGGCGCCGAAGGTATCTCGAAGCGATTCTAACGTGTCATCGAAATCAGCCCGCTCTTTATCCAGCTTATTCACAAATATCATCCGAGGAATATTTTTCTTGACGCACAATTTCCAAATATTTAGAGTTTGAGATTCAACTTTGTCTATTGCACTTACGACGAAAATCGCTAAATCGACAACTTCAATAGCTGCTTGAACCTCGTAGAAGAAATCTGGAAAGCCGGGAGTGTCAATAATGTTGAACTTATATCCTCCCTGTTCGAAACTGATAAGTGCTGAGGATACAGAGAAAAGATGCTGTTGCTCTTCGGGCTCAAAATCAGAAATTGTATTGCCGTCTTCGACTCTACCTTTACGGGCAATTAGCTTAGCGTTGTAAGCAATTGCTTCAGCCAGAGTTGTTTTCCCGGATCCATTGTGGCCCACCAGGGCAACATTTCTGATTTGTTCAGTAGGGAAACCTGCCATTTTTCAGCCTCCTCAAAGATCAGGCGTGCATATTTGAGCAGATTCTAGGCCATTTTTTCTTTGCTGGCCTCCGGGGAGAGAGTAAATTTTATTGAATTGAGCATTTTGTTAGCATTTTGCTGTATCCTATTAGCGTGACCTTTCTCAAAGAATACCGCCGTTTGTATTCAACTAGATGCTGGGGGAAGTTGCTAAATGTTTGACGGTAGTCTGCGATCACAAGTCGATAAGGTAACCTCTCCGGTTGGCAAGAAGTTAGCTAGTCTTCCTATTTCTCCCAATCAACTTACGGTTGCTGGAGTAATTTTTTCGATGCTCACTTGTGTCGCTATTGGACTCGGACATCTTGGATTTGCGGTAGTTGGAATTGTTCTAGCAGGACTTTGTGATCTACTCGACGGTCCATTGGCAAAATCAAAGAACTGCTCATCACTCAGAGGTGCTTTTCTTGATTCTGTTGCCGACCGCGTGTCAGACACACTTTTGCTATCGGGATTTGGTTGGTATCTAACAACTCGTTACGGCGGTCATTGGGCTATGCTGCCTATGGCAATACTTGGTGTTACCGTTTTGGTGTCTTATCAAAGAGCCAAGGCTGAATCTTTTGGGTTATGCGCAAAAGGCGGCATTATGGAGCGCGCCGAGAGGGTTGTAGTGTTGGCCTTTGCCCTGCTTATCTCTTCGTTTATGCTCGAACTTCTGTGGCTAGTGCTTGTTCTAACTAGTTATACCGCACTTGTTCGTTTTGTTAAGGTTTTCGGGCAAGCTGGATTGGTTGGATTAGCTGATATTAATGCTCAAGAGCGCGGAGATAGCCAGGCCAACGAGTCGCCGGATAAGATCTTTGCCAGGGTCCGTGAGCCTAAGCAAAGGGTTTCTTCTATTACATCGTGGCGCACCAGACACGCCCAAGGAGGTCCGAGCCGTTGGCGTTCTCGAAGGGCAGGCGAGCTAACCAGGAATAGAACAAGACGAGTTCGCTCAAGTGCAAAGCTTGGCGAGCGGCGTACATATTCAAGCTCAAAGCTTGGCCAGCGGCGTACGCATTCAAGCACAAAGCTCGGCCAGCGGCGTACGCATTAGTTTGGAAGTCCTATTTCAAGCAGCATTTCAAAAAGGACAATCTATTTTTCCTATCGACTGCTTGGATTTCTAGCCTCAAAAATACCATTTGGGTTAGCTAACCGCTTAGCGGTTCTAGGGTCGCTTGTAGCCTTTGTTGTAAATAGGTCCAAAAGAGAGATTGTCACTAGCAACTTTATGAAAATTTTTGGAACTAGTGGGCCAAGAGAGATTAGAAGAGTGACGATTGCGGCCTTTGCAAACTACGCCAGATACTGGATCGATTCTTTTAGCTTGCCCAACCTTTCCGATCAACGGGTTGAAGAGCTTTTCTCATACGACGGGCTTGAACATATAACCGATGCGTTGGAAAAGGGTAATGGAGCTATTCTGGCATTACCGCATTTGGGGGGCTGGGAGTTTGGCGGGAGGTGGTTATCCATAAGAGGTATTCCACTGACTGTTGTAGCCGAGCGTCTGGAACCACCCGAGCTTTTTGATTGGTTTTGCAGTCTAAGGCAATCATTCGGGATGACTGTAGTACCGTTAGGATCCTCAGCTGGAGCTGAGGTAGCAAGAGCTCTAAAGAATGGTAAATTAGTAGCCCTTGTAGCTGATCGTGTTCTTGGTGACGGTGGTATTGCAGTGAAATTTTTTTCGGGCGAGGTAATGATACCTGCTGGACCAGCAACACTGGCTATTCGAAATAAATGCGCGCTACTTCCAACAGCAGTCTATAGCTATAAAGATGGACGCCACCACGCCGTAATAATGCCTGGGCTGGACACTTCGCGGAAAGGTGCTTTGCGCGAAGATGTTGCCAGAGTTACCCAGGATCTTGCAAAAAGCTTTGAAGATCTCATTTTGCGCGATCCGTGCCAGTGGCATATGTTTTCACCGATATTTCTAGATGCACCCGCAAAAGGTGCTTGAACGATAAGCTAAGGGGCAATATGAGAGAACCAATAGATGAATCACAACATAGAGGCGGAACCAGGCCTCTGAGCAGTAGATTATCGCGAAGAGATATGTTGCAACAAGGCCTAAGATTTGGGGCTGGGGCCGCCATGCTTGGTACGTTTCCTGCCATTCTGGACGCGTGTTCTTCGGGTTCAGGCAAGTCTAGTAAGACAATCTCTAGTATAAATACCGCCCATCTCGGGGTAGGGGTCGGCACCCCCAAGCGAGGTGGAATTCTTCGTATGGGTACCTTCTCAGAGGTCGATGGATTCGATCCGACGTCAGATCAATGGGATACTACGGGCTATCTCTACGGGGAAACAGTTTTCGATCCTCTAGTTGCATTCACCCCCCAAGGAACCCCAAAACCATATTTGGCTGAATCTGTAACTCCTTCGCCCGACTATACCCTCTGGACAATTACACTTCGGCCAGGGATTATGTTCCACGATGGCACTCCATTGGATTCAAACGCACTACTTTTGAATTTTCAACGGCAAATGGCTTCGTTTCTGGTGGGTCCAGCACTTTCTAACATTTCTTCGGTAAATATTTCTGGTCCACTGAGCCTTGAAGTCCACATGAATGAATCTTGGGTTCCGTTCCCATATTATCTGGCCGACCAACCTGGCTATATAGCTGCACCATCAATGCTCAATGGCAAGAATCCATCAACCAATCCAATTGGGACAGGCCCCTTTGTATTCGTTGAATGGGAGCAGAATGTAAAGTTTGTTGCAAAAGCCAATCAACATTATTGGCGTCCTGGCTTGCCGTATCTCTCGGGAATAGAATTTCGCCCGTTTGTTAGTCCTGCATCGATGTCGGCAAGTTTGCTCTCAGGCCAAATCGATGCGGCAACATCAACTGATCAGTCGACAATTTTGTATTTCCACAAAGATACAAGTTATGTGGTGGTAGACGATGCAAATCAAACTGTTGTACAGCCAGATCAAAATTGTGTGATTCTAAATGTCACCAAGCCTCCGGTTGATGATATTAGAGTTCGACAGGCCATGGCATACTCTTTGGATAAGCAAAAGATCGTTGATTATGCCTTTTCGGGTCTCGGTGCGGTATCCAACGGTCCTTTTGTCGAGGGATCTAAGTACTACAGCGAAACAGGATATCCTCAGTTGGACTTAGAAAAAGCCAAGGCACTTGTACACCAATACACTCATGATGTCGGAGCTATAAAGTTGAATCTAGCGGTACCAAGTGGCGATCAGAATTACACACAAATAGCTGAGCTTCTTCAATCAATGTGGCAACAGGTTGGAATTAGCTCGCAAATTTCGCAAGCTGAATATAGCGCTTATATTGCTGAAGCTGCACTCGGTCACTACATGGTTGACGGATGGCAACAGTTCGGGTGCAACGATCCTGACGAGAACTACGTTTGGTGGTCAACTGATACATTGAAACCAGATGGTCAGATCTCGCTTAATATTGCCCGAAACTCTGATGCACGAATCCAACAAGCGTTGACTCAGGGCAGAACGCAACCAGATGAACAAACTCGTATTGCGGCGTATCAAAGCGTGGCGCAGCGCCTCGCACTTGATCTGCCATATCTATGGATCAATCGGTCGGTGTCGGCAGTCATAGCAGATAAGAAGGTACAGAACTTCAATGCTACGACATTTCCAGACGGCTCTCCGGGCGAAGGTGTATCGGGTGGGACCTTTCGATTCTCGACAACGTGGCTAGCGTGAAAATGGGTTCGACAACGTGGCTAGCGTGAATTACGCGCACTGAGATTTGAGAATTCTTCAAGTCTGTCCGTACTCCTTGGCTGCAAGAGGGGGGGTGCAATCTCAAGTGTTGGGTCTAGCAAGAGTTATGTCCCGTCAAGGACACGACGTTGTACTTTTAGCACCAGGAGAGGTTCGATTTGATAATTCTGAACCAGTTAGATTTGAGCCGCCAGATGAAAGTTTTGAGATTGTCTCTTGTGGCCCAGCAACACCTGTTGAGGCTAATGGTTCGATAGCACCAATCGCAATAGGGCTAATATCATGTCGCACTACGATCACATTACTTTTAGAGCGTGAGTTTGACATCCTTCATCTCCATGAGCCCCTAGTTCCTGGACCATGTATGACATCTCTGCTCATTGCAAAGGTACCTATCATTGGCACTTTCCACCTTTCAGGGGTAAGCGCCTCATATAGATATCTACGCCCTATTGTTACTCGAATGGCAAGAAGATTGACCAAGAGATGCGCTGTCTCTCCTCTGGCTAGCCAGACTGCCGCTGAGTGGTTGGGGGGTGAGTATGAGGTTTTATTCAACGGAATCGACCTCAATCTGTATGGATTTGGCGAGGAACCGATTGACGACTCAACAGTCAAGATACTTTTTGTTGGACGCCATGAAGAGCGTAAGGGACTACATGACCTGCTAAGAGCCTTTGTCCAAGCATCGGATCAATCTGAAAGAACTTTACATCTAGATGTTATCGGCACCGGACCGGAGACCGAGTATTTGAAGGCTAAATTTCAAAAAGAGTCAAATATTGACTGGTTGGGAGAAGTCGATGATGGGCAAGTTCGTAACTCGATGGGGGAATGCGATATTTTGTGTGCGCCATCTCGGTCGGGCGAGTCATTCGGGATAGTACTAGTTGAGGCAATGGCTAGCAGAACCGCTATCATTGCATCGCAAATAGATGGATATGTATATGTAGCCGATGGGGTAGCGAGATTCTTCCCTCCAGGAGATATTGGCGAGCTTTCCCGGATTCTGCTGGAGGTTGCAAATAACTTCAAACTGTGTGAGTCGATGGTAAGAGCCGGGTCTGAGCGAGCTACCCACTTTGAGCTGGAAGTACTGGCCGAGGAATACTTGAGGATTTATCAAAGCTCACTTGGGCTCTGACTGTAAATCGGTAGGGACTTCGAGCTAGAATAGACAATAATATGAGTTCAAGTGTCTCTTCCACCCACTCTATACAGAGCTTGCCCAGTCTGAGCGATGAGCATGCCCACGAAGCAAAAAGAAATCACTTTGTGTATCGAGTATTTACATTGGCGTATTGCTTGCTAGCTTTTGTGATCGTATCTGTAATCGTTTGGCAATTTGAACCGCTCTACATTGGGGCAGGGATTGGTGTAATTTTTCTGCTTTCTTTGTATGGATTAGTTAGATTTCTTACGGTCAAATCTATAATACGTACCCTTCCAGCTGGTGATTTGAGCCAACTTAGTAGGGCCCGGGCTGAGAGCATGATTGAATGGCTTTCTCCAGTTATTGGCGTTGAACCTCCCGAGTTATTAGTTGTGGATAGCGACATACAAGAAGTGTTGGTTTTTGGGATATCCAGGCACCATGCTTGCTTGGCTGTAACAACTAAAGCTGTAGAGGAATTTGATTTGATGGAACTTGAAGCTGTGATAGCTCAAGGGCTTGTAAGGATTCGACAAGCAAACTACTTACTTGCTAGCGCGTTGACGTTTTTGCTGAAACCTTTGATCAAAATCTCCCCTACTTTCATATCTGGGCTGTCGAAAATATCTCTGGTGACCCCGGTGGAGGAAGTTGATCTAAGGGCCGTAAGGACGACCCGTTATCCGCCAGCTCTTGCAAGGGCCTACTCTCAAATGGTTGAAAGCACAAGAGCGGGAACTCAGTGGATGGAAACACTCTCATTGCTGTGTGCAATTCCGCATTTGCATAGTAGCGCTGAGATTGCTGGCGTCCCCGCGAATATTCGTATACAGATGCTTGAAGAACTTTAGTAACTATCAAGAATTCTCGTTTGTACTGAGCACATAAGTGGCACCTAATCGCAAGAAACACTCTAAGGCGAAGACAGGCAATGAATCGGCTCGCATCCTTTTGAAGATTCTTATAGCAATGCTATGTCTTGGTGCCCTTGGGTTGGGGGCTCTGGCAGCAGGTGTGAAATTTGGCTCGAAATCTACAAAGACCAATACTGGGATTTCGCTCCAGACCACAACGACGCAGGGCCCTGCTATCTTTCCGCTGACGGGACTATTGTCGAACAATCCTTCGTTATCAAGTCGTCCAGCGATAGATGTAAAGATTGATGACGACTATGCGGCCCGCCCGCAAAGTGGGATCAACCAAGCAGATCTAGTATACGAAGAAGTAGTTGAAGGTGGAATCACCCGATGGTTAGCGGTCTTCCAATCGCAAGATGCGCCAGTTCTAGGGCCAGTTAGATCGGTTCGTGAAACCGATGCCCAGCTTGTAGCACCGATAGGTGGGCTTTTTGCATATTCTGGAGGAATACCGCCATTCATTTCTGACGTAATGGCTACTGGGGTTGTTGATGTTGGGGCTAGCACCGGAGATCCGAGCGCCTACTATCGAGATAATGCAAGATTGATTCCCGATAATCTATACACCTCAACGCTAACCTTGAGGAAGTTTCGAACATCTTACAACTCGCCTCCGCCTAAGCTTTTTGACTACAGGGCGATTGGAGCACCTTTTGTGGCATTTGGTGCTCTGCCAGTCTCTAGCATAAGCGTACCTTTGAGCGGAGTTTCAAACATTAGCTGGAATTGGAACCCAACGACAAACAACTGGGATCGTATACAAGGGGTGCCCGCACGAGATGCGCAAGGTAATCCCATTACTGCCACCAATGTGATCGTAGAAATCGTGCCTTATTCTAATACGGGATATATCGATCCAGCAGGCAATCCAGTTCCTGACGCAAATACAGTTGGGACAGGCAGAGCTTACGTCTTGAGCGGGGGCCGTGTCGCAAAAGCTATCTGGACAAAACCTTTCGAGAAATCAATTACAGTTTTTACTGACATGAGGGGTCACAAAATAGATTTGGAACCGGGAAATACTTGGGTCGAGCTGCTTCCCGAAAGTCAACCCAATCCAACTTGCACTTCTCCAACCGGCGTAACGTTGCCTAGCTGCTAAAAGCGCTGGCCTTTACCTGTGAAACCGTCTCACTAAGAGCCTGCATCCCTTACCTGTGTTAGAGTGTGGCTAAAAGGGCCAGACCCTCCTTTGGGGGGCTTTAGAGCAACGGGAACTTTTGGGCTATGCTTGAGTACGTGAATCAAGACGATCATAGTGATTTTGGAATTAGCGAACTCAGCACTTTTCGTGTTAAAGAGGGTTTGGCAGAGATGTTGGTTGGGGGAGTTATCATGGATGTCGTTGATGCAACCCAAGCCAAGATTGCAGAGGATGCCGGAGCCGTAGCAGTAATGGCGCTTGAAAGGGTCCCTTTCGATATTCGACGTGATGGTGGGGTGGCAAGAATGAGTGACCCGGCTCTAATTGAAGAGATACAAGCACAGGTCACGATACCAGTTATGGCTAAAGCCAGAATAGGTCATTTTGGAGAGGCCCAAATCTTACAAGTACTTGAGGTGGACTATATAGATGAAAGCGAAGTTCTAACTCCTGCAGATGAAGAGTTTCACATAGATAAATGGAGCTTTAGAGTTCCTTTTGTCTGTGGCGCAACCAACTTAGGAGAAGCGCTCAGACGCATTTCAGAGGGTGCAGCAATGATTCGTTCTAAAGGTGAGGCTGGCACCGGGAACGTAGTTGAAGCAGTTAGACATTTACGTTCCATAACACGAGATATTCGTTCTATAGGCCAAGCCTCTCAGTCCGAGTTGTACGGCTGGGCAAAAGAACTAAGGGCACCGATTGCCTTGGTGCAACGAGTGAGAGAGTTGGGGAGACTTCCGGTGCCGCTTTTTTGTGCTGGTGGAATCGCAACGCCTGCAGACTGCGCATTGGTGATGTCACTTGGGGCAGAAGCTGTGTTCGTGGGTTCTGGAATCTTCAAGAGCGAAAACCCACAAGCTCGTGCATCGGCAATAGTTGAAGCTACTGCCCACTACAAAGAGCCGGAGATTGTAGCAAAGGTGTCGCGTGGTCTTGGTATGGCTATGTCGGGACAAGAAGTTTCAAAGTTAGAAGTACGATTAGCCGAGCGAGGTTGGTAGCAAGAGAGCGTATGGAATGAGTGCACAACTAAACATCGGGGTTCTGGCCTTGCAAGGCGACTGGAGAAAGCACTTTGCGATATTGGAGGAATGTGACGTTACTCCCGTTGAAGTTCGTGACCCTTCAGATCTATCGTCTATAGATGGACTAATTATTCCGGGGGGAGAGTCAACTACTATGTCAATGTTGATAAAGTCCTCGGGGCTAGAAGAGCCATTGGCCAAGATGCTCAAGAATGACATGCCTGTGTTTGGTACCTGCGCTGGTATGATTTTATTGGCATCTAAGGTAATTGATGGTCGCAGTGATCAGATTAGATTTGGGGTTTTAGATGCAGTAGTTCGGCGCAACGGATTTGGTCGACAGGTTGCTTCATTTGAAGAAGAAGTGGATATTGAGATGATAGGGCCTGATCCAATGAGGGCGGTTTTCATTCGCGCTCCACTTGTTGAAGGTACCGGTCCCAATACTCAGATATTAGCTCGCTGCGCGAGTCAAATCCCGGTAGTATTGCGCCAGCGAAACGCGCTTGGGTGTTCCTTCCACCCAGAGCTAACCGAAGATTTTCGGCTTCATAAAATGTTTATTTCGATAGCGCAGGACTCAAATAATGTGGTGCTGCCCTTTTCGAAGGATTAGTTATGTCTGGACACTCAAAATGGGCAACTACAAAACATAAGAAGGCCCAGATCGACAAGACTCGCGGTAAGTTGTTCGCGAAACTAATACGCCAGGTCGAAGTTGCGGCAAGAGAGGGCGGCGGGGATCTTGAAGGAAATGCGACCCTGCGCAACATGTATCAAAAAGCGAGAGATGCTAGCGTACCCCTCGACACAATTGATCGAGCAATAAAGCGCGGAACCGGAGAGCTGGAAGGTGTTCGCTACGAACCTGTTGCCTATGAAGGATATGCTCAATGTGGGGTAGCGGTCTATGTTGAGTGTCTTACTGATAATCGGAACCGTACAGGGGCAGAGATAAAGAACATCTTTTCAAAATCGGGAGGCTCCCTAGCAGAGCCAGGGGCAGTGGCTTGGCAGTTTCGACGAGTCGGTTTAGTGAGTGTGCCAGCAACTATTGATGAAGATGAGATTACTATGGCCGGAGCCGAGGCAGGAGCTGATGATGTAATTCGAGTTGGAGATGAGTGGCATATAATCTGCCCTCCCGAGTTAGCTACTTCGGTTAAGAAGGCGGTTGAGGATGGCGGATATGCCATAAACGGATTCGAAATTACGATGGTTCCAACCTCCAATGTGGCGATTGACGACGAGGCTGATCTACGCAAAATAATCAGGACCATCGATATGTTGGAGGACCATGATGATGTGCAAAATGTCTTTTCGAACTTTGATACCACTGATGAGATAATGGACAAAGTCCTGGTTGATTAGGTGGCGAATTTTCCGGCTTAGATGCAATTACTTGTGCTGCTCTGAGTGAAGATAAATTCTGAGTATCCACCAATTGCGCTCAACCCAGTAGTAAAATTTCGAACTAATGTTCGTTATGGGAATTGATCCTGGTCTGACTAGGTGTGGATACGGAGTAGTAACGCGCAACGGGTCGATCTACAAGACCGTTGGATGCGGAGTACTAACAACTTCACTGGAAGTGGATCTACCTTGTCGGCTTGCAATCTTGGCTGCTGACCTGAGGGCTCTTTACGATGATTTCCGGCCAAGCGTGGTCGTTGTCGAAAGGGTATTTTTTCAGGTGAACGTTCGCACTGCGATGTCAGTAGGACAAGCTAGCGGTTTAGCGTTAGCGACTGCTGCGGCACACGGAATAGAGGTTCATCAATATAGTGCCAATGAAGTGAAACTTTCCATTACTGGTGATGGCGCTGCCAGCAAAGGGCAAGTGGCAACGATGGTGACCAGGTTGCTCGGTCTTGACTCTCCTCCCAAACCCGTTGATGCCACTGATGCTTTAGCGCTAGCCATGTGTTATCTAAGTGCCCAGCGCTACAACGACACGGTAAAGCGCTCTAGCCAGCGCAATGTCGACAGTGTAGAACGTTCTGCCCAGCACAATAACGGCAGCTTCATAAGGGCTGTTAAATGATTGGTTATCTGAGTGGAAAACTGATATATCGTGAGGCGAATGGAACTGTGACGATCGAAGTTGGGGGAGTTGGGTATCGCGTTCTAATGAAGACTTCATCATTTGCTCAATGTCAAAGTAGTGATGAAAGCGTTCAAGTATGGACACATACTTACGTCAAAGAGGATGCCCTATCTTTATACGGATTTGAGACCATTGAAGAACGAGACTGTTTTGAGGTATTGATTCAAGCTCATGGTGTGGGACCGGCCTTGGCACTGGGGATTTTATCGGTTCATTCAGTCCAAGACCTAAGTTCCGCAGTTGCTCAAAGGGACCTAACCGCTCTTATGCAGGTCCCGGGAGTTGGGCGTAAAACAGCCGAAAGACTCGTTATCGAATTAGAGTCCCGACTCGAAGGGATAGTCGCACCGCTAAATGCTACGCTTTCGATTGATTTTGGCAAGATGGGTGAGGTACGCCAAGCCCTATTAGGATTAGGGTTTTCGGGTGAAGAGATCAAGTCAGTGGTGGGAGAACTCTTGCCAAGTGACTCCACCCAGGACATGATAAAGAAAGCCCTTAGCCGTCTCAAGAGAGTTAGCTAAGTCGTGCCCCGTAAGGAGCTCCTTGATTTGGCTAGCAATGGCGCTGAGATAGAGTCTCGCATTGAGCATGTCGTTGGACTTGATCCTAGAGCGTTAGATACTGAGGAGATTGAAGAGCCAAATTTGCGCCCGAAGCTCTTGGATGAGTTTATTGGTCAGAGTCAGCTAAAAGAGCACCTAAAGATAGTCATTGAAGCGGCGTTGCGCCGCAATGAACCTGTTGATCATATACTTTTTGCTGGCCCGCCCGGGCTAGGCAAGACCTCTTTGGCGGGAATTATTGCCCATGAGATGGGAGCTGATATTAGGGTTACATCGGGGCCTAGTCTTGTACGAGCTGGCGACTTAGCTGCCATCCTTAGTGATCTTTCAGACGGGGATGTCATCTTTATAGATGAGATACATCGTCTGCCCAAGCAAGTAGAAGAAGTACTATATCCAGCCATTGAAGACTTTAAAATTGATATTGTCCTTGGCAAGGGCCCGGGTGCTAAATCAATTCGCCTTGATCTTCCGCACTTTACTCTAGTGGGGGCAACTACACGAACAGGGATGATTACAGGACCATTGAGAGACCGCTTTGGCATGGTTGCGCGCCTTGATTTTTACGATGTAGATGAGTTAGAGAATATCGTTACACGATCTGCTAAAATATATGGCATCGGTCTGGACCGGCCTGGTGCTCAGGAAATTGCAAGGCGTTCGCGCGGGACACCGCGAATCGCAAATCGTCTATTACGTCGAGTGCGAGACTTTACTCAGGTACGTGGCAAAGGAACGATCGACCTAGCATCTGCCAGAGAGGGTTTAGAGCTATTTGGCATTGACGATCTTGGGCTGGATAAGGTGGATCGGGCGATTTTAGAGACACTTTGCGTGACCTTTAGGGGTAATCCGGTTGGTCTTTCGACCATCGCTATTTCTATAGGTGAAGAACCTGAGACGGTGGAAGATGCCTATGAACCCTATCTAGTGCGCCAAGGTTTAGTTGTACGTACTCCACGAGGGCGAATGGCTAGTGATAGGAGCTGGGAGCACTTAGGGATAGAGCGGGCAAATGGGATGTCGAAACAGTTGGCGCTCTATCCGCCAGATCAGTAATAGAACCTGTTATATAATTGATTGGGTGGAAGAGAGATGGTATTCGCCCAGCTCTAGAGGGACGGGGTTTGCTGGGTCGAACCGTAGTTTCTGGGTACTTTAATTTAGTTACTAATTGAGGTTGATAACCCACTAAGGGTGGGGATATAATTTGAAAAGATTTACTTTCGGTAACGCTTGGCAGTTTGGAGTTGTCCAAAAATCTAAATTGTTGAACTCGCAATTCTTCGAGACGTCTGACAAGGCGGTTCGGAGGGACAGGTGGTCATGTAATGTTTGGTAGACAGACAAAGCGATCTGTGGGGGCGCAAGACAGTAGTAAAACGTCAGATAATGTAATGCTCAAGGGAGGGGTAACTTATTGGGCGAAGGAGACTCCGAGCGCTGTTGCATTGGTCAATGCTAACAGAACGGTAACTTATGATGAACTAGAGGCCAGGGCGACTAAGTTGGCGCACTCTCTAATACGAATGGGCATCAAGACTCAAGACCGAATTCTTCTTAGACTGCCGACGTCTATTGAGCAGATAGAGATGACTGTAGTTGCCGCCAAGATTGGATGTCTTGTCGTTCCATTGGATCCAGGAACTGGCCTGGATGAGTTTGCATCTGCAATCAGAGAAGTATCTCCTGGCCTGGTAGCTTGTGAAGACGGTATTTGGTCCCAGTTATGTTCAAAATATCCTGAAATAGCTGAGATTAAATCATTGGTAGTTGCTAACCCCGATAGAGCAATAAGTTCGAAATTGGCTCCTGGTATTTGCGTGGAGTACGAAAGTTTGATTAGATCGGTCGGCCCAGGTTTGCCTGATCTACCCTCTTATAGTGGCGCTCGCCTTGGCATATATAATCCCTCGATTGCTTCAAGCCAAGAAACTCTCAAAGAAAGTTGGCCCGATCAGCACTCCGTTGCTAGTTCACAGTCAGCGCAAATAAAATTATGGATGCTATCGAGTAATGATGTCTATCTTCTTTCCTCAGGTTCACATCATCCCGGGGCTGGAGGCTGGGCTCAGCTAAGTCTCTACAGCGGGGCAAGCGTTATTATAATGGGGGAGTGGAATCCACTCTCATGGTTGGAGATGGTTGAGTCAAATAAAGTTTCACGAACCTTCCTCACCCCTGGCCAAATTACAGACTTAGTTGAAGTGTCGGAAGATATATGGGGTAAGTTTGATCTTTCAAGCCTGAGAAGTATTGTACACGGTGGAACCCAATGCGCGGCAGCACTAAAGCTTCGCGCAATTGAGCGATTTGCCCCTGTTACACTTTGGGGTATCTATGGGGAGTCAGATCGGCTAGTTAGTCGCATCTCTTCAAATGAATGGATTGAGCATCCTGGAAGTGTTGGCAAGCCAATCGCAGGCATAGCTGTTGAAATTAGAAATGAAGATGACAAGTTATGTTCGCCCAATGTTTCCGGAGGCGTTTTCTGGCGTGTCGCAGAGAAGGAGCAAATTGAAGACAGGGGGCAAGATGGGGACAAACATTCCAGGGTAGATAAGCATGAACAGACTTCTCTTGGCGAGCCAAGCAAGTCCTCGCTGAAATTATATGGCGGGCGTCACATAGGACACTTAGATGAAGATGGGTATCTTTATATCACAGATAAGGCGAGTGAGAAGATAAAGGTTGGAAATGTAAGTATCTACCCCTGGGAAGTCGAGAACGTTATTCATGGGCATCGCGAAGTATTAGATTGCGTTGTGTTCAAAGATGATGCCCGGTCAAGAGAACCAGGGCTAATTGCGTTAGTGGTAACAAGATCAAAGAATAGTGATACAGATATATCAGAGCACTGTCGCAAATACCTTCCCACCTTTAGACTACCTTCGAAGATTGTCCGAGTCGAGAAATTGGACCGAGATGAAGCGGGTAAGATAAATCGCAAGGTATATGCAAAGCGCTACTTTGACGGCGAGTGGGATGAAAATACCCAGATTGCAGTTCCAATAGTGACTCATGATGGGGATGGTGAACTTACCCAGCTCCAAGTTTGACCAAGCAAGCTAATCTTGGCTAACAAGGTAGGGTGAGTGATAAAAAAATGATTAGCTTTGAAGAAGTAAGAATTGGGGACCAAGCTCCTGAATTGACCCATCAACTTTGCCGAACTGACCTAGTGCGTTACGCGGGGGCTTCGGGCGATTTCAATCCTATGCATCACGATGAGATAAAAGCCAAGGCCGCTGGGTTGCCATCAGTTTTCGGCCACGGCATGTTCTCAGCCGGATTTCTAGCGACTGCAGTTACAAATTGGGTCGGGATCGGTAATCTAAAATCATACAAAGTAAGGTTTGTCAAGCAAACGTGGCCGTCGGAGACGTTTGTAACCAGAATTACTGTCAAAGAAAAGCAAGTTAAGGATGGGGAGAAAATAGTACTTCTAACATGTGAGTTGACCAATCAAGACGGCGAAGTAAAAGTAAGTGGGGAAGCTCTCGCTTCGGTAAACAACTAGTTCAACATAGCTTCCAGGTGCCAAAAGGACGTAATTAGAAAATGGTGATAACTCTAGCAGGTCCAACTCGTACTCCCTTCTGGGCGTTTTAATGGAAGAAACTCTTCAACCGCTCGACGTTGAAGATCCGGAGATAAGGAGGCTTATGCTCGAAGGGATGAGGATTGCCTTTGCGCAAACTCCCTTGCACGAACTCTTGGGTATCAATCTCGAAACTATAAGTAAAGGTTCTGCTAGAGCAAGCATGCCCGTGGCGCCCGAGGCATTCAATTCAACTGGTAACTTACATGGTGGAGCAATTGCTACATTGATTGACGTTGCGTGCGGATCAGCGGCGGCAACAGCTGGTACTTTTATACCCGGCAAGAATCATCTAGTCACGGCAGATCTTCACATCAGATACCTAGGTCGCCCACATGGAAGTTCCATTACGGCTGATGCCCAGGTCATAAGGGCAGGTCGTCAACTCATTGTTGTGGAGTGCAGGGTAACCGATGAAGACCAAAGACTAATATCAACAGCAGATTTTGCCGGAATGGTTGTAGATGTTCGCCTTCCCCTCGACGTAGCTACTTCATCAAGTAACCAACAGCCCGATATTTAGAACAAACGCGCCGGTAACTGTCCTCCTTTAGGGGCCGAGAGAAGTCGCGAAAGTTATGGACTAAGATAGCCTTACAGGCGTATGGCAAATTTAGGAGGTAATCTACGTGCCAGTATTGCCAATAAAATTGACCGATGGAGTCTGGCGTATTCCTACCTTTGGCCGCAATCTTATCAACTCCTACCTAATTGAAAATAGCGACGGTACTATATCCCTTATAGATTGTGGCCTGAAATCTACCTCGAAGAAGCTAATTGCCTCTCTCAGAGCGATCAATAGGTCTCCAGAAGAGGTGCGTGAAATACTAATAACTCATGCTCATTCCGATCACCTAGGTGGCGCTCGAAAGTTCCAAGAGGCTTCAAGCGGGAAAACGCATATTCATGAATCTGATGTCAGCTATGCCGAAAACGGAAAGAATCCACCGATTGGCGGAGGGGGACCACTCGGGAGAGTATTAGGTTTTGTCAGCTCCAGCATTCCTTCATGCCATATTGATCAGACCTTTAAAGACGGAGATAGATTCAACATTGGAACCGGACTTACGGTTCTTCATACCCCGGGCCACTCGCCAGGTCACTGCTCTTTTTATCTAGGAAATGCTGGACTTCTAATTACCGGTGATGCACTATTTAATTTTCGTGACAAGATAAGTTACTCCTTTGCTGCTTTTTGTTATGACGAGAAAATGAGCAAGGATACGGCGGAGCGCTTGGGTGATCCTGACTATGAGATCGTCGCTTTTACTCACGGGCCGCCAATACGTGAAAATGCTAAGCAATCAGTGCGGGAGTTTCTCGGTCGGCGCTAACCTCCCCAATTCAAATCCTTGACATGGTTATACCAACGGTAGTACCATTTGGATATGGTTGTAATCAAAAAGGCAGTTTCATTTGATCCAGAGGTTTGGGCCGACCTTGTAAGGGTTGCCGAAGCCGAGCGAATTGGAGTATCGACTCTTGTGAATCGTGCACTGCGCCATGAACTGCGTATCCAGCGAGGCCTTGCTGCAGTTGGTGAATGGGAAGCTGAGATGGGTGCATTTACAAAAGAAGAACTTGATGAAGCCGATCGAACACTTGGCAGAATTGGCGGCAACAATGAGACCGAGAATAAAGTCAACACCCGACGTTGAGCGGAGAGGAACTAACTGGAGCAACTTATGATACCGGCGCTTTAATTGCAGCCGACCGGAATAACCGTAGAATGTGGGCGCTGCACCGCAGGATTCTTGAGCGAGGTGTATCACCTACGGTACCCGCGGGCGTTCTTGGCCAGGCATGGAGAGGAGGGCCTCAGCACGCTCTTTCTCGATTGCTTGTAGGGTGTGAAGTGGAAAATCTTTCGGAAGCGATGGCCCGAGAATCTGGAACCCTCATGGGAGCTTCAAATTCTGGTGATCTCATAGATGCCACAGTAGTTGTCGGAGCGCTAGCGCGTGACGACGTTGTATTCACCTCGGATCGGTCCGATATTGAAGCTCTTTGTGCATCTTCGCGCAAGAAGCTACAGGTTGTAGAGGTATAGGTTCGCTTGATGGCCCTGTGGGTTACCATCCGCGATTGAGAGTTACCAGCCGCGATTGAGAGTTGCCAGCCGCGCTTGAGAGTTACCAGCCGCGATAGCGCGGATCTCTGCGCTCAACGAATGCACTTACCCCTTCATTGGCATCAGTAGTTGTAAGCATGGCGGCTTCTTGAGCAAGACTTTCGTCTTCTAATGCTCGGTAAATATCGCTTTCCAAAGATTTATTGAGAAGGTTCTTGGTTATGGCGAGAGTTCGAGTTGGGCCTTGGGCAAGTCTTGTTGCCCACTGGTATGCAAGATCTTCAAGTTGATCGTGAACCACTACTTTATTGACTAAGCCCCATTCAAGAGCTTGAGAGGGTGTTATGTCATCACCAAAAAGCATAATCTCCTTAGCCCGTGAAAGCCCTACGAGTCTTGGAAGCAGATAGCAGCCTCCCGCATCAGGCACAATAGCGCGTTTCACAAAAACTTCGATCAATCGAGCCTGATCGCTCATTAAAATCAGGTCACAAGCAAGTGCCAAATTTGCTCCACCACCTGCAGCCGTTCCGTTGAGTTGGCAGATGACTGGCTTCTCACATGTAAATACCGACAAGATCAACCTCTGCCAGCCAGTCTTGAGCATTCTAGCAACTGATCCGGCAGGCCTCGATGGGGCATCGTCCGGAAAGTCGAGGTTGTAAGGGAGTGTTGACACCTTTGCCGGGGCTTTGGAACGTAAGTCTGCGCCAGTACAGAAGGACTTACCTGTTCCGGTAAGTAAGATCGCTCGAACTCTTATATCGCCTGAGGCTTCTTCAAAAAGCTCCGATAACCGATCGCGTAAACTAGGGGAAAGGCTATTGCCAACCTCGGGACGATTGATAGTAATCTTCAGCAGTCCGTTAGCTAGGTCGACTATCAGCTCTGGATCGTTGACCTCCTCCCAACGACTAAAGTCGTGGGATTCCCTCCATGGCGACAACTTACGCTGCCTCCACTTTAGAAGTTCTCGCTGCCACATAAGGTGGACTTGAACGAGCACCGACCGGCGGTCGGCATGCCCCAGGCCCTGGGGTAGACGCAAGGACTCTTAGTCCTCGGGCCAGTATTACTTGTCCTGCATTTATGTCGGCATTATTTTCATGGCCACACATTACACACTTGAAAACCGCTTGGCTCTCGCGATTCTCTTTGGCTATGTGGCTACATTTCCGACATTCTAAGGAACTATACCTAGGATCAACCCTAATAAAGGTTACCTTTGACTCTTTAGCTTTATCTTCTATTGCCTTTTCAAGTTTTCCCCAACAAGATCTCAAGATTGCTCGGTTTAGACCAGCCTTTGCTCTT
>JAKAVM010000010.1 GCA_021827485.1 Actinomycetes bacterium | reverse complement strand
AGTGGATTTGTTTGGTGACTTGCCGATGCTTTGGATCCACACGAAGAAAGTACTGACATTATAGCAATTGCTACAAGTGCTCTCTTTAGCATCAAGCTAGCATATATGTCGGTACTAGATTTTGCTAGAATGTTGCAAGTACCTAACCTCCTGTGAAAGAAAAGGCCGGGGTCAAACTCATAATCCTGTCACCCACCAGCCAATTTAGCTCCATAATTTTAGCACTCCAACACGGAATCGTTCGTTTCTTGCCTGGCTCGAAGAAGGCAATTTGGGCCCTAAAATGACATTGAGATCTCTTTTAGTATCAAGATCTTCTTCTATTACACAATCTTTCCTTCGCCCTGATGATAGTTCTGTTTTTTCATCAAACGTATCCAGTTAAAAGATGGCACAGTAGATATATCGCCCGCCGATAATGGATCTTATGTCAAGTTGGGTGTGTTGTGGCAGCTCTATTACTCTTTGGATTCCTACGACATAATGCGTCGTAATTTCGTCTTTACTCCTTGAGTCCAGCCAGATAATGTTGTGGATTTCCAATTACTTACCGTGATGATACTCTTCCTTCCAAGTAAGAAAGTCTTCAACTTTCCCAGGCCGATTCAATGCAGATTATTTGACCAGAACTACTGATGACCCATGGCCAAAAAGCCCTTGGTTGGCGGTCACCCCCACCTTCGCCCCGGTAACCTGGCGATCCTTGGCATCTCCACGGAGTTGGGTTACAATCTCGCAAACCTGTACAATTGCCTGTGCGGGTATCGCCTCACCAAAACAAGAGAGGCCACCGCTTGTATTGACAGGTACTTTGCCTCCGATCGTCGTATCTCCATCTCTGAGCAGTTTGGCCCCTTCACCTTGCTTGCAAAGACCAATATTTTCATACCAATCCAACTCCAGGGCAGAAGACAGATCGTATACTTCGGCTAGATCTACATCCTGAGGACCAATTCCAGCTTCTTCATAGGCGCCATTTGCTATAGAGTCCCTAAAGCTTGTTGCCTCTAGCACACCTTGGCCAGCCGCCGAATCTGTAGAAAAGTTGGGCATCTCAATTATCGTATTAGGAAATATAGGAGTCACCGTAGAAATACCCGCTACTCTTACCAGCCGATTCTTGGAGCCATGCGCCTTGGCAAACTCCTCCGATGCCACAACTAGCGCTGCCGCACCGTCGGACGTTGCACATATTTCAAGTAGTTTCAAAGGATCGCAAACTTTCGGAGACGATAGCACCTCTTCGACCGTTACCTCCTTGCGATAACGGGCAAATTGGTTAGACAGCCCATGACGGGAGTTCTTGACTTTGACAAGTGCAAAATCTCGCTCAGTATCTCCATACAGCGCCATTCGCCTCCTGGCGTAGAGCGCAAAGTAGGCAGGATTTGTCGCTCCCATGAGATAAAAACGGAGCCAGTCGGGATCATCTCTTCGTTCGCCACCGACTGGAGCAAAAAATCCTTTCGGCGTCGTATCTGCACCAATAACAAGCGCCACGTCACACAAACCGGCCAGAATTTGGGCTCGTGCAGTCGCTAAAGCTTGTGCCCCAGAAGCACAAGCCGCGTAACAACTCGAAACTCTTGTCCCATTCCAACCCAGAGCTTGGGCAAAAGTTGCCCCAGCAATAAAGCCTGGGTACCCGTTACGAATAGTATCTGCTCCAGATATGAACTCTATGTCAGTCCAGGACAACCCTGCATCGTCTAATGCGCCATTAGCCGCAGCCAATCCATACTCAACAAAGTTGCGTCCCCATTTGCCCCATGGGTGCATACCAATACCTAATATCGCAATAGCGCTACTACCTGCCACGACTAGCTATCTCCTCAACGTTTCTGGACCATTTACCGGCCTGAACTTCCAGACCAAATAAACTTTGTCTTCATCTTCATAAAGGGTATCGATGGTCAACTCGACCTCCATTCCAACCCGCAGATCGTCAACTGTTACTCCCCGTACGACTTGCCCCAGGACAATTAGCTTTTCTTGGATAAGTTCGACAGCCACGATTGCAAATGGCTCAAAAGGGTCCACAGCGACATAGGGTGGGGGCGGCTGATATTGGGCATCGGTGTATGACCAGATCTTGCCTCTATTGCTGAGCCGAACCTGCTCAAAGGTCTCGGATCTACAGCGAGGATTTTTGCAAAAAGTTCCCTCTTGGGGGAAGTAAATTGTTCCACACTTCGTACATTTTGATCCCAGCAGATAGGGCTCGGATTCATCTATACTAAACCAGCCCTCAACCGCTGGGACTCTAATCTTGGCTAATCCCACCTGAGAGAGCATAATACATTGGTGGATCTAACATATACAGAGCGAGAAATTCAGTTCCGAGATGAGGCTCGGCAATGGCTTGAGGCAAATGCACCTTGTCTGCCAATGCCTCCTGGCGACTCAGAAGAAGGCTTTCCAGTCCATCGGGCATGGGAGCACAAACTCTACGACGCTCGGTGGGCGGTTGTCTCATGGCCAGCAAAATATGGAGGTAGAGATGCAACCCTATGGGAGTGGCTCATTTTTGAAGAAGAGTATTATCGAATTGGACTCCCACAACGGGTTGCTCAGAATGGGATTTTTCTACTTGCTCCTACACTTTTTGAGTTTGGAACCCAAGAGCAGAAAGACAGAATCCTTCCGAGGATGGCTTCGACGCAAGATATGTGGTGCCAAGGTTGGTCCGAGCCTAACGCGGGAAGTGATCTTGCTGGAATCTCATCCAAAGCATCGCGCGATGATAAGCGCGGAGGCTGGATTCTAAATGGACAGAAGACGTGGACCACGAGGGGAGCTTTTTGTACTCACCTATTTGGACTGTTCCGCAGCGACCCTAACGCTGAGCGCCACAAAGGATTGACGTACTTCTTAGTCGATCTATCCTTGCCAGGAATTACTGTCAGGCCTGTTAATAAATTCGATGGAGACATTGGTTTTGCCGAAGTATTTTTTGACGATGTTTTTGTATCCGATAGTGACGTACTAGGACAGGTCAATAAGGGCTGGGAGGTTGCAATGGCAACGACCGGTTCTGAAAGGGGATTGAGTCTGAGAAGCCCCGGTCGCTTTATCGCAGTAGTTGAGCGCCTCATTGCGCTATACAAACAAGAGGCTTCTAATTCCGGCGATCTGCAAAACGCCAGCGACGATCAAAACGGCGCCGTGCAAAACAGTTACGGGCAAAACATTGGCGATCTGCGAAGACAAGTGGCAGACTGCTGGATGAAGGCTCAGGCATACAAACTATCTACTGACCAAACTGTCTCACTGATAGCCCAAGGAAACAAACCTGGTCCTGAGAGTTCTCTAAATAAGATCTTTTGGTCGGAAATGGATATCTTCCTCCATGAAACTGCCCTGAGGATACTCGGCCCGAGAGCCAGTGCAGACTCTGAATGGATGAAAGGCTTCGAATTCTCGCTAGCTGGCCCAATTTATGCCGGGACAAATGAAATTCAGCGTAATATCGTTGCTGAGCGACTTCTAGGACTCCCTAGAAAATGAATTTCTTACTTACTCCGGATCAAGAGATACTTCGTGACACTTTAGGGGAGGTCCTGGGCAAGGAATGCACGCCCGACAAGATACGCAACCTTTATGAATCATCTCACTTTGTTGACTTAGAGCTATGGGGTGTCCTAGCCGACATGGGTCTTTTTGGGATCTTGGTCCCCGAAAAATCAGGTGGTCTTGGATTGGGTTGCTTGGAGTTGGTACTTATCATGGAACAACTAGGAAAGTTTGCTTTCCCTGGACCGATCGTCGAACAATTGGCGGGCTGCATTGGATATTTGACCTCTATGGCCGAAACACTTCCTCATCTGTTTGGTGAATTTGCAGATCAAACTCTTCAAAATTTGCTTAGTGGAAAAATGCTGGCATCAATCGCTTTAGAGGGCTCCCAGCCTATTGCCTATGGCGGGAGCGCTGATTTAGCCATGCTTGTCGAAAGCCGAGCTGAGCCTTTCCTCATTGAGATCTCCGACGATTTGCAACTTATCGACATTGATTTGGTTGACAGAAGTTATCAACTCTCTCAAGTTGTAAATCTATCAGCCGCCGATATTCAAACATCTACTAGGGCAACACCACTTATTACCGAACCTTATTGCGACCTAAACCCTTTAGATATTGAGCTATGCGATATAACTAGACGAATCACATTCGATCGTTGCTCTCTTTGCCTTTCAGCACAGTTGTTGGGACTCGCCTCTTGGATACTGACAAGCACCGTTGAATACGTCAAAGTTAGAAAACAGTTCGGATCGCCAGTAGGCAGCTATCAGGCAATAAAACACCACCTGGCCAACGCCCGCCTAGCAATTGAATTTGCAAGACCTCCGTTGTATTATGCTGCATATAATCTTGAGCAATTCTCTTCGAATCTTGCTTCGCTCTCTAAGGCTGGCGACAATTTTGCGCTGGATTACTCAGCCTACGAGAGAGACGTATCTTTTGCGAAAGTTTACGCCAGTAGGGCAGCTGGACTCTGTGCCAAACTAGCTCTACAATCTCACGGCGCAATTGGATACTCTTGGGAACATGACCTACACATGTGGATGAAAAGAGTTTGGGTACTCCAGAACCAGTGGGGAACTGAAGACTTCCACCTGGATCGCGTTGCTCAACAGGTGTGCGAATCCTAATTTAGTAGCCGAGCGGATAGGCGGGTTCACTCCCTGGTCGAGGATTCAAACGGGCACT
>JAKAVM010000126.1 GCA_021827485.1 Actinomycetes bacterium | reverse complement strand
TGCCGGTCAAAGACCGGTGCTCGTTCAAGTCCGACTTTGTCGGCAGCGAGAACTTCTAAAGTGGAGGCAGCGTAAGTTGTCGCCACTAAAGGGAATCCCACGACTTTAGTCGTTGGGAGGAGGTCAATACGTGGAAGAAGTCGATTGCCCACGCCTTGTTGGTGGCTATGGCTACAACCAATCCGATTAGAACCAGACCAACCACAGGTAGGCCAGCTAACGGTACGATCTGAAAATCTAGCTGAGTTGAGTCCCAATGAGTGGTGTATGAACCCGGTGAACTAAAAAAGGATCCACCACAAGAGGCGGAGCAGCGCGTCAACCTAAATAAGAAGTTTATGACAAAAACTATTTTAGGAGAAACACGATGACCGTACCACCAACTATTGACCCTGCAGCTTGGCTTGGCAAGTATTTAGAGGGAGAAGATGGCGATAGAGACCTTGCCAAAGAGATGCTTAAATTCTTTGCTGAGTTACTTATGAGCGCCCAGGCTTCTTTGGAGTGCAATGCAGGCTATGGACAAAGGACCAAAGAGCGTCAAAACTCTCGAAACGGCTATAGAATGCGACCCTGGGACACCAGAGTTGGCACAATTGATTTAGCTATTCCAAAGTTGCGAGAGAAAGGATATTATCCTGACTTCTTACTCAATCCCCGCAAAAGAGCCGAGGAGGCACTCTATAGTGTGATCTGTCAAGCCTATGTCGAGGGAGTATCCACGAGAAGAGTAGATGACCTGGTCAAGTCCATGGGGATTGAAAAGATATCAAAATCTGAGGTCTCGCGAATTGTCCAAGAGCTCGATGAAAAAGTCACAGCCTTTCGGGAACGCCCACTTGATTCGGGCCCTTACAAATATCTCTGGATTGATGCTGTGACCCAGAAAGTGCGCGAGGACCACCGAGTGGTAAATCTTTCAGTGGTAATTGCTACTGGGCTAAATGCTGAAGGGAAACGAGAGATAGTCGGTGTCAATATCGTTACCTGCGAAGATAGCGACAGCTGGACTGAGTTTCTACGTTCATTAGTCAAACGCGGGCTTAGTGGGGTTGAACTGGTTATCTCAGATGCTCACGGGGGAATCAAGAACGCTATTGGAACCGTTTTCTCTGGGGCCACCTGGCAGAGATGTAGGGCGCACTTTATGGCGAATCTGGCTTCGAGGGTTCCCAAGTCCTCTTGGGATAAGGTATCGGGCTTAGTTAGCTCTATCTTCGAACAAGACGATCGAGACTCTACCTGGAGTCGCCTGGGTGAAGTTGTTGACCAGCTTGAGAAAGAGGGTTTCGGTGACCAGGCCATCTACCTGAGTGACGCAGCCAACGATATATTGGCCTTTGCCAGCTTTCCCAAGGAACATTGGGTGAAGATACGCACTAATAACCCCGCCGAGCGCCTAAATCGTGAGATCCGCCGTCGCAGTGACGTAGTTGGCATCTTCCCTAATAGAGATGCGGCTATTCGTCTTATTGGCGCTATTTTAGCCGAGCAGAGCGATGAATGGTCCATCGCCCAGCGCTACATGAATGTGGCTGCGCTCAAAGATTTGCCACCTCCAAAAGTACAAGATCTAGAACCTAGACCAGAACTGGAGGTGGTTGCTTCGTAACACTCATCAACTTTCCTTCTATCGCTAGACGATCTTATCTAGATCGTCTAGAGGGCCACGTCCTTGTGGGCAATAACCTAACCAATTAGAGGTACTTGACATCTGCGCTCATTCTATGAAATAGTCATATAACGAGTTGATTGATCAGATGTCGTCACCTCAGGTTGATGTGAGGACCGTTTTAGGCGGAACTTCATACACCACTCATTGGGACTTGACCTTTTGGACCTACAGAACATCGTGCCAAAGGTCCTTCAACCAGAAATGTTGCAAGGATACCGAATTGCAGCAGTTACCTGGGCAAGCTATAGAAAGTCGAGCTAGAATGAGAAAGCCTTAGAAAGTAGAGTATCTACCACAATGACTTACCACAATAGAAAAATGGCTTGAAAGGTGACGCTAGAACGTGTCTGGTAAACCATTGCCTTTAGACATCATACAGTGGGCCAGCCAATGAAATCTCCCAACAACCGAGATGAAACAACTAACTTCGCCGAGCTGCACGCAAGCTCATCGCGCATGCGAGCCCGTTCCACCGCTCCTCTTGCGATGCTAGCTCTGCTTGGGGTCCAGTTCTTGGTTGGCATGGCGGTGAATCTTTACGTTCACCTCCCATCGAACGGCACAACCATGATGCAAATGATGGGTAATGGACCGCTTCTTATGCTCCACATGATGCTGGGAATGGTCCTTGCTGTTGGTGCAGTTGTGAGCGTGGCCGTCGCCGCCCCGTTCGGCCGCCGAGCGGTCACCTATGCCGCTATCGCCCTCGGTGGCATAGTCAGCGCAGGGTTGGGAGGCGTGGTATTCCTTATGGACGGCCAGGGTAATGGAGCTTCCTACCTCATGGCGGTTGGGTTTCTAGTAGCCGTTGGCGGGTACGTCGCCGAACTCGTTACAACTGAGTGAAGTGCAAAGACGCTAAACAGATCTCATTGAGGTTGTGAACGCGGATTGGACTCGCGCGGACCGACAATGTTGAGATGCCCCTATTTTATGCACCCCTTGCTATCTCGTACTTACCACCAAATTCTCTGAGTTTGTTCTTCAGTGTGCTACGTGTGACCACTTAGACCAGTCTCCTTTCACCGCAGCTATCGACTGACGATAGTGTATGTTATCTAAAATTGAGTTGTCTTGTCTTACCTTTCAGCAGTTCGATATAAAGGGTAACCCAACCAAGCATCGCGCGAATTGGCTATTGACCTCCTCCCGATGGCTTTGAGCCATGGGATTCCTTTGGTGGTGACAACTTTACGCTGCCTCCACTTTAGAAGTTCTCGCTGCCACATAAGGTGGACTTGAACGAGCACCGGTCTTAGACCGGCATGCCCCAGGCCCTGGGGTAGACGCGAGGACTCTTAGTCCTCGGGCCAGTACTACTGGCAAGGAGTTGCCTGGGGAATAATTCAGTCTCTTATGCGTTTGTATTCTCATCGTTATGCCCTCTTGCTCGACCACTTGCTGGTTGATCATTTACTTGGAGGTACCTTACCCATAGGATCACCTGTTTTGTGCAAAGAGGTTGAAAGGTGCCGGACCTGATCGGGGCGACAGCCGGAATGTCCATCGCTCCTTATCCTTCAGACCGCCTCCCATTTCGCTTCGATGTCTCCGTAATGCCACACCGCCAGGGCGGCCACTACCATGATCGATCGAAGACCCCGGAAACCAACCAGGCGATGGGACTGCGTTGGCCAGTGGAGCGCACCAACTCGTGGCTGTCCAACTTCGGTCAGCTCCGGCGCAATACTGATCGCAGGACGATCCACCGGGTTGCACAACTCGCATGTGCCATCGCCTTACTGCTCACAGCCAGGCTCATCGACTGGAAAACCGCTGGTCACCGGCATCGGCATCAATCAGTCCGGCCTCTTAGCGCAATTTTTTATCTTGACTTCAAGTTTAGAGTATTTTGCAAGATAAGTTCGGGAACCCGCCACTCATTGTGTATCGAATTTTCAAGCATACTTTTCCGCTTTTTATATGTTCACCGACAAAAAGAATCTTGTCGCCGTTTATCATGTTGCCAGCCCCAAACAATTGGTTCGCAGTGAGCCTAAGTATCCCCGACAACCTGACTGCATTGAACTTCGTCTCGTTCGCTAAGTGGAATTCGACAACTTTGTCCACTTCAGGATCTATTACTCCGTATTGGAAATCAAACATGCCAATCTGTTGAACTTCCGAAGCGGGTTCGATCTTGATCTGTGCCCATTCTTCTTGCATTTTGGAGTAATAGGGCCATTGGTGTATAGGAGCATTTATCTTATACCCGTAATAGGTATTCCCTACTTCGACCAATTGAACCGAGGTTTCATAGCCACAAGGGATGACTCTTGTTCGACTTCCAATTACACCTGCCCTATGCAAACGATTCATCACCGCAACTTGCAGTTCGTCGATTAAAGCAGTATCAATTAGCTCTGCTATAACGACGTCAACCTTTCTAGGTAACTTTATCTGCAAAGCGTCACCCTCAATCACATGAATTATCTTGCCCAGATTATTTGCATTCGCTGTAGACTCCAACGTCTTCACCAAAAGGCGGTCCATCTCGACTGAATAGACCTTCTTAGCTCCGGCCGAAGCCGCAAAAAGCGATAATATTCCTGTTCCGGCTCGTCCACCAAGTCCAGGCAAACGATCCTCTATTGGCAAATCACCGAGGGAGTTACTTGTGCTGGCGCAAGTAGGATCTCTACTCCTACTGGTTGGCCACTCTGACCTAGATCAACCACCACTGTTTCGGCCTGAATTTCAATTTGGGAAGTAGGATCTTGATCTACTAACGATATATAAGTTGCATGAGCTTCACTATCGTATTCTACTAACATGCCCATAATTCTACCTCCTTGATTCGTGAAATGAATACTCAAGAGGTAACTCCTTGTTCTCGCACATCATGGAGCTAGAACAGGCCAAGGCTAACAATAACGCCAAAAAAGCAGAGAGCGGACGACGGGGATCGAACCCGCACAACCAGCTTGGAAGGCTGGGGCTCTACCATTGAGCTACGTCCGCAACATTTCTAGTCACAACTATTTTGACCAAGGGGACCAACAATAGAGTGACTAACGTTCTAGCCTAGTCTAGCTCTAAATCCTCAAAAAGGGTAGCCCTGAGCGCGACCTATTTCGGTCACCCCGAGGCTTTTTACAGATTAAGAAAATAGCTTAAGAGGCGGTACCCATCGGGCAGTGCGTCTTAGGATTACCTTGGCTTGAAGCGGCGATCGATACAGGCCCCAACAAGTTGCCTGACCGATTGATTATTGCCGCCTGGATCTGCCAGCCTAACCCCGCACATACTTCCCAGTATGGGTTATTAGAAACTGAATCGACTCCAGCCGAGATACCAACTTGAGGGCCGATAGCTGCATCCAGGCCACTTGGGCCCACCTGCAGCCAGAACGGAGAAGTAACCAAATTAGCCGAAGCTCCGGATAAAGACGGAGTTGTTGCACTTGCATCTATGCAGGTGCCAAAAGCCGAAACCAGTGAGCTAATATCAACACCTTTACACGTCAAGGTGGAGGTAGCGGGGATCACCGAGCCATCTATTAGGCCAGCGCTATATGTCCATGAGGCATTCAAAACTAGGGTGATGGGGATTCCAACCTGCAACGAAGGATTAATAGTTACATAAACATCCAAGCCATAGGGGAGTCCGAGTGGAAGTGGAACCTCTATCTCTGTCGATAACTGTCCTTTGAAGGTAACAGTTAAGTTGCTAATTGATACAGTACCACTAGACACGAATCCACTTGGGATGATATTTGCGTCAACTGAATATCCTAACGATCCATTTACTGTTAGCGTCCCTCCGGTTGCGCTAACAAGCAAGCTAGCACCGCTCGCGCCAGGGATAGGGACAGCAATGTTGTTTAGATTTACTGGCGTCGAAATATTCCACGGCGTGTCCTTCAAAAAGTAGTAGTTGGTACCAGCGCAACCAGGCAGTTGGATTATGGGTATGCAAATTCTTTTTGACGAGCCAGCTGATGTCGTTACTACTACCTCAACCGCATTTGCGCTTGACATCTGAGGAGTTGTTGCTTTTATCTCACTATCAGATACGACTGAAAATGAAGCAGCCGCAGTAGAACCAAATTCAACAGAAGTAGCACCTGTAAAACCCGAACCATTAATGACAACCTGGGTACCACCAGCCATGGTTCCGTAGTTCGGAGAGATCGAAGACAAACTTGGGCCCGACGGGGTAACACCGATTGAGGTCAATCCGCTACAGCTAGTCAGTATTATTGCCGAAGCAATAGGTATTAACGCGTACAGCTTTCTTTTGGGGCGGACGGTTCTGTCAGAAGATTTGGCGATAAAAGGATGTGCCATTCTGTCTAATAAAACTCTCATTTTTTCTAGGATTTTCATTCCTAGCCCCCTTCGGTAGGTGTTGTCACGTCTAGTGTCAGTTGTACCACTATATGCGGGCAAATTCAACTGACGAATCCTCATATTTTTTCAGAGGCGTAGCGGCAGGGGTGTTAGTTAGATTCTTCCGCGGAAGAATAATTACAAAAAGCCAACAAACGGCCACCGAGAAGCCGCCAAAAACCCACCAAAAAGCCGCCAAAAACCCACCAAAAAGCCGCCAAAAACCCACCGAGGAGCCGCCAAAAACCCACCGTATGGGTTCTTTTCGTGGAAGAATGTCTGGGAAAAGTTTCCATATAAGAGTTGGAACGTTGAGCGGCGCCACATACCTCCCTGGGGCGGGGGAGTTGTCGCACCGCCGAGCTAGCGTCTCGCTACTATGTCATGTCCAACTAGCTATATTTCTGCAGAGCATTGTTGTGCGGTCCCGGTGCAAGGACCGAATATATGCAAGATCTGTCATGGCTTTGCTGCTGGCAGGCATTCCTTGTGCCTGAGCTGTTCCAAGATCCAACTTAGGTTAGGTCATAGCCTTACTCGGGTAATACCTATGACGTTAAGCGCTCCCAGATTAGACGGCCGTGCTCCAAGCACAGCTAGAAGCTCTGTTTCTGAGTTATATAATGTATTACGATGTTACAAGTGGGAGTTACCTGAGGAGCGGTTACTCTACAATCGCGTTCGGCTTGCATCCCTACTGGTTGCCTATCTATCACTTCATTCGTCATGTATTGCCCAAGAGTTCGGTAAGCTTTGGGATCTCATCGCAATAGTACCAAGTTCTAAAGGTCGCAAGAACACCCACCCACTCCAACAAGTTCTTCAACACTTTGAACTTATTGGGTCAAAGTTTTCTCCTATTGTTGAGGCAGGAACGGAACATCTTAATCATAATATGGCGAGTAGGGATGGTTTTAAGGCAACTATTGAAACTAGAGCTATTAGACCGTGCAAAATACTATTGATTGACGATACTTACGTCACGGGTGCACGAGCGCAAAGTGCAGCCTCGTGCTTAGGAAATTGCGGGTTTAACGTTATGGCAATTATCGCGTTCACGAGGGTTGTAAACCCAAGCTTTTCGAAGGGACATGGGGATTATTGGAGAAGGTGCTATGAAATACGACCTCAACTCGAGAGATGCTGTCTAGAGAGTTGAAATCATGATAAATTACACGGATAGAAAGCCCTGCTTGGACCTTCGATAGCAAGTATTTCCAACTTTCGAGAACTTCTGTAAATTATGCCGAGTGCTGCAAGTACTCACGAAGAGCTTTGCGGATGAGTTCTGCCTTGGTGATGCCCTCAATACGTGCACGCTCTGTCGCCTTCCTGGTCAAATCTACTCCGAGTCTCACAGACTCTACAGGAGCCGCTTTGGATTCCAGCAGCGGATGTCGTCCTGGTC
Organism: Actinomycetes bacterium; assembly: GCA_021827485.1. Classification (GTDB taxonomy): domain Bacteria; phylum Actinomycetota; class Acidimicrobiia; order Acidimicrobiales; family JAKAVM01; genus JAKAVM01. The sequence goes on along the minus strand of JAKAVM010000126.1, from coordinate 17,475 downwards.
CTGCCCGCAACTTGACTTTGGTGAGGTCATAACCTTTCTCGGCTTCCGCAACAGCATCTGCGATAAATTCTTCTGTGATTTCACGACCTGAAGGGGTTGTTCCATATTTCTTAACCATTGTTTTTCTCCATTCGCCGAAGGTGGGCTTCATACTTCTTTCTTAGGCCCATAGCGTGGATAGCTAACACCTCGGTACTAGCTCGCTTCTGGACGACAATTTCCAAAAGATTTGCCGACCTGTCAGGACCTATAACAAGCATGCGTCCATCGTTAAGTTCTGCCACAACGATTGCCTTTTCAACAGCGTGTACGATGTCTTCATCCTTAATCCCATGCTTTCGAGCTGACTCGAGCATCTCCACTCTCATTTATCGTAATACGGAAATAATAGGATGTCAAGTGGCCTAAATGTTGCTATTTGATAGGAAGATTCCTATCTTGCTCAGGTCATGGCGTGCCCGTCCTGGTCGGCGGGCGCTAGGTTGCTGTGAGGTGGATTAGTTGCTAACGATTCTTCTGGAGATCCTTAAAGGCGACATCTTGGTCAGAACTAGGTTCCCGAGGCAATCCTAAAACTCGCTCCCCGAGGATATTACGCTGGATCTGATCGGTACCTCCATAAATGGAGGGCGCTTGGGCGAATAGTGCAACTTCGGTAATCATTGAGTTTTCCGGTGAGCCAGTTATCTGTGCCAGAGTCTTTCTGTCGGCCGAGCTATAGGCGTGTAGCATGCCGTAAGGGCCTAGAATTCTAAGTCCAAGGTCTCTCGATAGTTTGACCATTTGACTCATTGAGAGTTTCGCGATGTTCGGTAGCCCTGGAATATCTGAACCAGATAGTCTCATGGCTTTTTGCCTAAGATTATTAAATCTACCTACTTCTCCAAGACAGTAGAGCCGAGCTAGGTCCTGGCGGATCAGTGGATCGTTGATTGTTCCATTCTTGATTGCTTTGTTGATTAGTGCCTGCGCAGAAACTCCAAAAAGACCACCCGTTTCTTCGGAGGAAGTCTTTCTTGCACTTCCAGCGCTCGATGCTATGAAGTCACCTGCTCGTAAGCCGAGCTGATTAGCTACCGTACCTGGCATGGCGACAGAGGCTGCGGCATCGCCCCCTCCCGCTCCCAGTCCAGCGCGCTCATTAGCAAGAGTTGTGTTTGCAACTGCCCATCCATTGTTGAGTCCACCGATCAATGCTTGATTTAGCGTTCTTGCTTCAGTTAGGAAGACTTCGTTGAACATGGCACGACCAGTCATTTCTTTGAGCGGTCTAACTTCAACACCCGGTTGGTGCATATCAATAGCGAAGTAAGAAATACCTTTGTGCTTAGGAACGTTTGGATCGGTACGTGCTAAAAGCATTCCAAGGTCAGCCCAGTGCCCTGAGGAAGTCCATACTTTTTGTCCATTTACAACCCACTCATCTCCATCTTGCTCAGCTCTAGTTTGAAGCCCAGCCAGATCTGAGCCAGCTGCCGGTTCAGAAAAAAGTTGGCACCAAGCCTTCTTGCCTGTAACGATTTCATAGACGTATGCGTTGATCTGCTCTTGAGTACCGTGCGCTGCAATGGTGGGGGCTGCAAGAAGCAACCCCAATCCGCCGGGCGCTGAAAGCGCTCCGTAGGCAGTGATGGTTTTCTGAACTACAACTGTATCGCCTCGGGAGAGTCCTCGACCGAAGGCATTATCAGGTAGGCCAGGAGCGGCCCAACCGTCAGTCCCTAGACGCTCCCACCACTCGCCGACTTGCAAATCCGGATCCCAATTTGAGTCAAGCCATTTTGTAAGTTCTTTAGTTACCGAACTTTCCGGTTGCAAATCACTGGTTCCCATGCGACTTATCATAGCCTTCGGTAACATTGGACCCTAAATGCGATAGGCATTTTTTGAAATTCTGAATTACATGAAACGGCCTGTGAAGTGGAATGTTTCCGACTTTGGCTGTGTGCTGGAATCAAAAGGGTTTGTCTTGCATTATTCGCCAAATAGAATTAGTGTCGCTAAAAGGGTCAATTCATGAACCTTGGGCAGCTGGTGCTAGGAATTAAGGAGGAATAGTTCGTGATCGTAGCCACGGTTATAAATCTCAACCATCCTGGGCACTATATTCGCTGGGGATTTTTCCAGATCTCGTTAGCAAACTTTATAGTTATCTTATTGATGACCCTTGCATTTGTGCTGGCGCTGATTATTCCGTTCCCAAAGCACGAGATATTAGAGGACGACAAATCTAAGGCTGATAGCTCAGACAAACTTTCCTTTCAAGATTCATCTTCTAGCGAGGATTCCGCTTAGGATGTCTTCATCAAATAAGACTATGTGGACGGCAAAGGTCCGAAAGCTCATGGTGGATGCACTACCACCTGACAAGTTAATGCCTGATTCGCAGCCCTCCTATGTCGCTTCCTGGATATACGTTTTTGGGGTTTTGACGCTGTCTGCATTGGTTGTCGTCATCGGAACCGGGATATGCCTAGCGATTGGAGGACCGAGCTGGTGGCACACCTCTGGGCTAGGGCACTTCTTCAATTCACTTCACTTGTGGAGCGTTGAATTATTTATGTTCTTCATGGTCGTTCACTTGTGGGGCAAGTTCTTTATGGCCGCGTGGCGTGGAAACAGGGAGCTGACTTGGGTTACCGGTGTATTGAGCTTCCTTCTATCTGTAGGCGCCGCATTCACTGGATATCTATCGCAGCAAAACTTTGACTCGCAGTGGATCGCGACTCAGTCGAAAGATGGTTTGAATGCAGTTGGAGTCGGTGCCTATTTCAACGTAATGAATTTCGGTCAGATGATTGTTTGGCATGTCATGCTTATGCCATTGGCGATAGGTGTTTTTGTAGTTGTCCATTTACTGATGGTCCGGCACAGGGGAGTAGTTCCACCCTTTGAAGATCGAATTCATTCAAATCGCAAGGTGAGTAAATGAGCGCGCAGCGTCAGCAACCCCCGTCCTCAAGGTCGGGGAGGTCCTCTAATCCAGATCGTGATATTGCCGACTGGACTGGTCCAAAAATCAGATATGATCTGATTAAGGAATTCACCATCGCTCTAGTTGTAGTAGCACTATTGACAGTGTTGCTTGCATCTCTTTTCTCGTCTCCAGATGATAAACCAGTTACGCTCAAGTCATGGGCAGCAAGTCAGCCTTTGGATTTTGCTCAAACTGCGATAACTGAGCTGAATGGGACGAGTGAGACTGCTACTTACGGTCCTCCATTCAACAACTCCCCCGGTGCAGGCCAGAAAATAGGTCCAATTTCCTTACAGAGAATTCCGGGTGTTACGCATCCGATCAACACTGCTCTAGATTTTGTGATCGGTCCCTTACAAAGTGATATAGACACACCAGGTTTACGACAAGCACTGGCACAATTCCGAAGGTCAAGCACTGCCCAGAGGACAAAGTGGGAGACTAGGTATGCAAATGCGCTTGGATCTGGGACTTTTAGATCTGACACCTTGCATGTGAAATCGGGAGATTATGGACCGATTGCAACCATGATTTCATCGCTCTTGACCATGGCGCGCAGCGGTGCCCTCGATGGAGCACTCTTGAGATCCTCGCAGTTCTACGGTACCGACTATACAAAGCCGCTTATGTTCTTGGCAGACGGTACATATCTCGCTAACGTAGGTAACTCGTATCACGTTCAGGGGACTCAGTGGGGAATGATGAATGAGACCGGTAACTACCCCGGTCAAGCCTGGCTATGGCTCTATACAATGTGGTACCAAATCCCCCCATTTACCACCTCTCACAATGCCGATGCTCTTATATGGGCAATTATGATGGTGCTAACATTATGTTTAGCCTTAGTGCCCTTCATCCCGGGGCTTAGATCAATACCTCGTATAACGAGAATCTATAAGATAATCTGGCGATCACATTACAAGAGGCTGAAAACTTCGTCTAGTTCTTGATGAATTTCAGTATTTGCTGAGACCACGCATTGGCATCTTGAAAGAGAAATCCGTGTCCGGCATCTGGGTACATTACCAGCTTTGAATGCTTGATAACGTGGTTCATCTCATAATCATTTTGCGATGGAATAAGTATATCGTTGCTACCATCACCAATGAGTGTTTTGGCCCTTATGCCACTTATATGACGACCGGAACCGTCCCCTCCGGTAAACCACTTGCCCAAGGCACTTAGCTGGAGCTGATCGACATTTGATGAAGCAAGATAAAAACTTGGATATTGACTAATTTCTTTCGTGAATGCAGGTATTTCTCGAGCCTGTTGGTTGGGGGGAAACAATAGGTCGAGTAGAGAAACTGCAGTTGCCTGTGTAGGATTAGCAAGGGCAGCGGTCGCAGCTTGCGTTGGTGGGGTTGCCTTACCGTTACCGGGAAGTGTTGCGCAAAGTATGAGTTTTGAAACATCTTGAGGAAATTTGACGGCTAGAGATTGAGCTATCATTCCGCCCATTGACCATCCAAGAACGATTGGATGTTTGAGGTGGAGGGCTTGGATGAAAGCATTTGTTTGGTTTGCCATTGTTCCGACGCTCAGGACTCCGGTCGGAAGGGATGTCTTGCCAATTCCAGAATTGTCGAAGGTAATAACTTCATGGTCCGCCGCCAAGGAATCTACAAAATTTGGAGGCCAACCATCCATACTAGACGAAAAGCCCATTATCATCACTATAGGTGGACCAGAACCGATGGATCGATATCCAACTTGACCATCTGAGGTACTGATAACTCGTATGGGTGCACTAACAATTGACTCAGAAATAGTGTTCGTGGCTGCACTAGGTTGTTTGCTCGAACTCGATGATGAGCATGAGGTTAGGAGGAATGCTCCGATCAGGAATACAAGTCCTGGCCATAATATCTTAGAACGAGTTGTAAGCTTTGCCATATTTATCACAATACCCTCTCATCTCGGGACCCCCATTGAGTTCCCACCAGCTTTTATCAAGCAATAAATTTATTGCCGTCGACTAGTATAGCCGTATATACAAATCGAGACTGCAGAGTAGGCTAAAAAAAATAAAATTGATGAGAGAAGAAATTAAAATGTGGCAGGAAGAGCGTTATTTATAGCTCCAATTAGCATAAAGCCCACTAGTAATACTATCGGAGCACCGATTATATATACCTTTATAGGGTTCAACTTGCGTGCGAACTGTCGTATAACGAGGTTGCAGAAGCACAGCAGGATAAAGAGCAGAACGGCAGGAGAAATTGGTCCGGTATTTCCCGCCAATGAGTTCTCCTCGCGGGACAAGGTATTGGAGGTATTAGGAGAAAAATGGAAGGTGGTTTCAAACGGGGGATTTCCGTCAACACTTTTTAGTACTGACGTAATAACTAACCTTGATGATGATTCATATTTTGGGTTAGCCGTGGTTAGGGTGAGTTCGTCTCGGGCAGTAGAGTCTAGAAAGCGACTGTAGTTTCCAGTGACTACTGACACCCCAGTAACAATATATTTTAGATCAAGCCCTGTAGTTTGTAGAAATATTGATTGGCCTTTGGAAAGCTGGTCCAGGTAATAGAACGGATGTAAATAGGTAACCCTATGTCCAGCAATGACAACGTTGCCCGCTTGACCCGGAAGAGGAGTATTGGGATAATGACCAGGACCAAGTGTCAGATCTGAGCGCGATATTCCTTGGACTACGATCAAAGAAGTATCTATCGAGGGAATTCGCAGTTCAGCTATCGGAGTTCCATCTGGAGGTTGATTTTGAGTTGGGGCAGGTAGTAATCCTGGTTCAGGGTTTGCTTGTCGCAAAGCAATCTGTGATTTTCTAGCTTGGACTATTTGATGTTGGAAATTAGCGAGAAGTGAGGATTGATTAGATGAGGTAGTCCTTCCAGTTAGCCAGAGCTCATTGAGTAGTAGACATGGAACTAAGATTGCAAAAACAATGGAGAATTGAGCGAACGTCGCAACTGCTTCCCAAAGGTAAGGATGAGTTTTGCGCAAAGTATCATTTTGCTCTACAAGTCTCTCTGTTTGCTGTAATGGTTCTTGGGGACGGTCAACTACTTGTACACTGGTTGCCGCACTTGCGTTTGGCTTTAATGAACTTTCGTCTAAGAAATCACTTATAGGGACTTTGCGCTCAATTGGAGAATTCGAAGTTAGCTGCCCAGTTATTTCCCTTCCCTCACCGGGATTATCAAGATTAGAGATTGGACTATCGGAATCTGTTGGAATTCGCTCATGAGTTTCTCTTATCAACTCTCCAGTATGGGTTGTTGTATTGATTGTTTCCCGCCGTTGTTTTTTTCGGAGGAGATATTCATTCCGTTTTGCCTGTTGACGTTGTTCAGCTAAGAAGGCTTTGTCTTCGAGAGCTTTTTGCTTCTTGGCCCTAATTGCAATCTCTTCGCGCCTGGCAGCTTCATCGCGTAGAGCTTTACTTAGCTCTTGTTGTTCAAGTTTTTCTTGTCGGGACCTTTCCTTCTCGAGTTTGCGCTCACGAGCTTTCTGTTCCTTGATTTTCTTTTTCTCTATGTAGGCAGTGCGTTTTGCCTCTCGTTGTTCTTCGGCTAATAGAGCCTTTTGTTCCGCTAATCTTCGTTTTTCAGCTAGCTGTTGGGCCTTTGCAAGTTGAGCTTCTTGCTGAAGTTCGATTTTCCGTGCATTATCTTCGAGGGCTTTCCTCGCAGCTTCAGCGACACGTCTCTTAGCGTCTGCGGCTTTGGTATCAACCTTCGTCGCCCGCCTCTCCTCATCGCGCAAACGTTGTTGCTCTTTGGCTTGAGCCTCAGCCGCCCGCCTCTCCTCATCGCGCAAACGTTGTTGCTCTTTGGCTTGAGCCTCAGCCGCCCGCCTCTCCTCATCGCGCAGACGTTGTTGCTCTTTGGCTTGAGCCTCAGCCGCCCGCCTCTCCTCATCGCGCAAACGTTGTTGCTCTTTGGCTTGAGCCTCAGCCGCCTTCCTTTCGGTTTCAGCCGCCCGCCTAGCTTGGTCCTCAGCTGCCTTCTTATCAGCCTCAGCCGCCTTCCTTTCGGTTTCAGCCGCCCGCCTCTCCTCATCGCGCAAACGTTGTTGCTCTTTGGCTTGAGCCTCGGCCGCCTTCCTTTCGGTTTCAGCCGCCCGCCTAGCTTGGTCCTCAGCTGCCTTCTTATCAGCCTCGGCCGCCCGATTAGCTTCCTCAAGAATCTTTTTCTGTTCGAGTGCAGCTTTTCGTTGTGCAGCCAACTCCTCTTTTTTTGCGAGTTGGGCAGCTCGCTGATCGGCTGCTTGCTTTGCCTTTTCTATCTGCTTACGTTGCTTTGCCTGGCGGGCAAGCCGCTTTTGCTCAGCAAGCCGCTTCTGCTCAGCAAGCCGCTTTTGCTCAGCAAGCCGCTTTTGCTCAGCCTGTCGTAATGCGCTTTGTCGTGCTGAAGCTCGGGATTGGCTTGTGCGACCAGATTGGTCTAAATCTTTAGATCGAACTGATCTTACTGAAGTCTCAGCTTCAGTGGTTGTGTCAACTTTATCTGAAGGTTGTGCTGGCTTAGCGGGGGATGGGATCTTGAGAGAGGGAGGCCCGTGGTCAATAACGTGAGTTTCAAGGATGCCTGACGTCCTACTGCTGGATGGTTTTGGCCGACGGGTATTCCCACCTGATTTCCCAGTGTTCTGACTTGGCTTATTCTGCGGAGATCTGGGTTTAGATTTACGATCCTTCTTAGGCATCTATATATCCATCTGTATTGCCAGCTAAATTTGTCACTTAAGACAAAAAGCCGCAAAGGGCAGCGCTCTAATTAGATATGGCAAAAAACTTGATCTTGAATCAGGTCGGAAGTCATTCTTAGCGGCCTGGTTTAGACCGCTATTAGTAAGACTAATGTGGAGTGGGAAGTTCACTGGAGGGCTCCGGTGCGCCTAGAAATCCATCATTAGCAAACTCACCCTCTTCCTCTTCGTCATCGTCATTGCCACCAGCTAGCGGTAGTTCACTTGAGCCCTTAGCCCGCTTTGACATCATGTGTAGTGCTAGACCAGAAGCAAAAAGAAGAGCGTCAAGTACTAATCCAGCAATAATCGCAAGTGATAGCAAAGGAACACCCTTGCCTTTGATAGCGGATGCATTCCCAACCCTGGGACTTCCAGCAAGCTTGAACTGGATAGTAGTTGCAAGGGGGCCTCCACTCGTTCCCTGTCCGCTAAGCACAACGAAATTTTTTCCTTGAGATAACGTGTGTTTTGCTGACTTATTGAGAGTGAACTGAGAGTTTCCCCAATAGGTAACAGCAACGCTGATACACCCAGATGAATCTGTAGTCAGATTTGGCCCCGGCTGACCGTCCAAAGTAGTTGTAATAGTTGAATTTGGAGTGTAGTTACAAACTTTCGCCCCTTCTTCGGTCACGGCAGAATAATAGGTAGGCAGCTTAATCAAGTTTGTTTTTCGAGTACTTGCTATTGAAGTACTACTTGAATTCACTGTTGTTGTTGCAACACCAACAATGGTAGTTGGTACGAGAGTAGCAATAGTGGTGATGACAGTTGGTGGAACCGTACCAAAGCTTGATGATGTTACAAATGTTGTCGAGGTTGTACCCGGATATCCTGAAGGTCCAAAAACTGTCGTAGTCGTACCTGAGGAAGGAGCAGTCGTCGCAGGCGCAGTGGTCGGAGTAATTATTGCTGCAAACACCGGCTGGAAGCTCATTGCAAACAACAAAGAGAATAGTGTTGCCACTAGCACCCCAAGTCGGCGTGAGGCGCGCCTCGCACGGGCGAGGTCTCCCGACCTGACCGACCTTATCAATGGGAATCTAGGATGGTTCTTTTTCATGATTAGTTGTGGGAAATTTTCCAGTCCAAAATTATCGTCTTATCTAAGGTTAGACTTTCTTTCGCCGGTCCGCTCACTTTCCAGCCCTGAGCTGCGAGTTTGACATTCAAGAGATCGGGAAACAGGCGTGGCTGAGGTACAAAACGCAGGTCAAAACGTCCATTTCTGACGGCATTTGCAATTGAAGTTCGAAAAGAAACGAATCCGCTTTGACCAGCCTGAACTGATAACGGGATCTGGTTCAATCTCAATCCAGATTCGGATACGCTGGCAGGCTGGTTACCAACTGAAGGCCCCCAGAAGTAGATACGACATACGTACTGACCTGGAGTAAATGAGTTGATATTATCCGGGCCAAGTTGGTATGACGGCTTAGCGCCAACCGGAGCTTGATTATCCACTGCAACAGTGGTTGTAATTTGGGCAGTTCCCGTACGGGTCAAGTCTATAGAAGTGTCAATGGTGGGATGTATGTAATAGTCAAGTTTAGTTGCAGTTGCATTCTCAACTGCTACGTGAATAGTCCGTTGTGGATCGGTGTAAGATATATCTCCTCCCAAACCAGTCTTGACAAAGATATCTTCTTCTTGTTTATTGCTACTCCATAGCATCAGATGTCCCCCCGCGGCGCTTTTTGCGAGTGCGTTTGCAAAGTGTACTAAGTCAGAGCCTGAGCTGTTACGCAACTGAGACATAATTGTCGAAGCAACGTTGGCCACTTCGTCCCGTCTAGCTTGTTGTTGATTTGGGGTAGGTGCAGCTTCGTAAAGCTGATTGAGGAGGATGTCGCCTACGTTAGATGAAGTGATCGTCTGGCCTATTCCGGGGACGGTTATTGGTCCAGTTACACTTAGCAAATTAGCCAGGGCTGGCACATCAAGGGCTATCACTCCGTCAACATGGGTTCCAGCTGCTTGCTCGTACATCTTAGCCATTACTTGGGCGCTCCACGGAAAGTCTGCGGTCGCATTAGTTGATTGCCAGAGCTGTGTGGGAGTGAGTCCTCCAAAAATCTTTTCAGTGCCTCTAGGTATCGCTATATCGATAGGCTTAGTGGGTTCAATATTTCCAGTGTCTTGATTGGGGCCTGTACTAAAAGTACCGTTTGAGAATTGGACAGTGGAATAGGAGAGGGCCATACCTTGGTCTCGCATCTCAGCGTTGTTTTCCCCAATAACAAGATAGTTCCTGGTACCCAATGAACCCATAAACTCTTGCGTCGCAAGAAGATCTTGAGAAGCATTTTCTAAGCGGTTAGCAACTTTTACAGCAGCTGCGTTAAATTTGATCCTTGCCGAGTAAATAGGACCAATTAATCCACGTGGATTTTGAATGAGTTGTTGAAATTCTCCTTGTGCTTTTTGTGTTTTGATTGCAAGTTGGGCCAGCGGAAGGAGCGGAACATGCCCGTTTGATATTTGAGAAGTCCGGGCGAGACTATCGACATCGCCAAGTAAATCTCGTGCAGTCTTAGAAGCAACTACTGCATTGCTTGCTAAACTCAAAATTCCGTCTCGTTGGGTACCGATAATCGGAAAAAATCTCAGGATAGTAAGCGAAGAGGATCCAGATATTGCCGATGCTGCCTGGTTGGAGAGATTTATAGCTTTATCCAATATTGTAACGTCCTCACTTCGACCAGTACTGCTAAGTAGTGCAGATGGATTATTTGAAACCTGAGTTAAGTAGTCTTTTGCCAAAGTTAACTTGTCTTTAGCGCCTTTTAGAGTCCCGATCGAAAAGAGCCCTGCCACAATCCCAATGACAACGAATAAGCCAATCAAACCCCCCAGTAGCTTTGCGATGGCGAGGAGTTGGTTTTTCGATAATTGCACTGTATTGTATCGCCTATTCATCTTGTAGATCTTATTGATTTGCAGCCTCCTCGTAAAGAACGAGGCGCTAATCTGAAATGCGAGTACGCATATCTTACTCTTGATGCTCTCGATCTTCTATGGGATGTTCCTGCCAAGAAGGAGAGTGTTCTTGTGCCCAGTCTCGTGATACTTTGCCTGTCGTAATTGCTCGTATCGTTGCAGGATATCTGATGGCATATGTAATATGACCTATAATAACTATAAGGATTGCGAAAGCGAGCAAATCGTGGACGAATGTTGCACCAGTTCGCCATGCAAGTGGGAAGATCGAGAACCAGTGCATAATTATTCCAGTGATGAGCATAACTAGAATTGAACCACCAATAAAGGAAGTATTTGCCTTTTGGCCAGCGTTGAACTTGCCCGGCCTCAAAAGCGGGTCGCGTCCCCAGCTACGAAACCACGAGACGTCTTCCGAGTTCCACTTATTGATGATTTGTAAATCTCTTCTGAGCTGTAATCCCCATTGGCGTCCCGCAACACCTATAAGAATAGGAATTGGCAGCAATATTCCCGAAAAGACGTGTATGGTAACCAGAAGTTCCCTTCTGCCGATTATTGCAGTGGCAGAAGGTATGTAAAGTGGAATTGCTGTAACAATACAAACGAACATCAAAGTAGCAGTTGACCAATGCACTAATCTCTCCGTTATATCGAAGCGGTCTATGAAGTTATGATGTCTCTCTTGGTGATAGATTTCTTCCAACTAAATACTATGCCTCACAAGACCCTATGCGCCATCAACAGGTGCATCAGAACGGCCGTTTGACCGACCTATCCATGCGTTGACATCGTAACCAAGATTCTCCCAATAACCAGGTACAACTTGATCGGAAATTTCTATTTCCGAAAGCCATTTGCAGGATTTGTAACCATACATCGGAGCGACATAGAGCCTTACGGGCCCTCCATGTTCACTTGAAATTGGCCGGTCTCCAAGCATTTCGTATGCCACAATCACATCAGAACGCTTTGCTTGGTCCAATGTCAGACTTTCGGTATATACACCATCGAATGACTTGAATAGTACTGCTTTAGCAGATGGCTGGACCTGCGATAGGTCTAGAATGTGAGACAACAATACTCCCTGCCAATGAACATTAGGCACTCTCCAGCCTGTTACGCATTGGAAATCCTTATCGAGTCTCACACTAGGCATGGCGAGTAAGTCGTTATACGAATAAGTCGTTGGTCGATTCACAAGACCACCTACTTTCAATGTATAGGCCTTGGTCGATTCACTAGGAAGTGAGCCAGTAACTGTATAAATTCTAAAAGTATTTGCGCCGGGGAATAGGCTGGCAATTCCACTACCACTTGGGTTTATTTTTGTAATAGCTCGTCCAACGACCCTTTGTACAGATTCACCAAAAACAATGCCAGCACAACCAAGAGCAACTATCCCAATAATAATTCTTCGTCCAATTGGCTTGGACAGTTGATCATCAACGTCAGCTCGGTTCAAGCGATTTCGTGTGCTTCCAAAGTCCAATAACCGTTTAATTCCACCTTCGACAAAGCTTGCCCACAGCCAATTAACCAGGTCAAGATGGTACGAGGTTCCTGGTTTGCTGGAATCTCTAGGACTAAGCCTCGGTTAGGGTGGTCTTGCTTTACTCGCCAGCTTGACGGTAGTTCCAAGCCGAACTCCTCAAATCTTTTTGAAAGTTGTTGTCCCTGAGGATGCAATATACCAAGTAAGTCGACTTCGACAAGAGTTTTAGAAGGACGCGGGATTACCCAACTCATGAGCGGGATGTCAGGTCCCCTAACCCGAAATATGGAGGCCACAATGCCAGGATTAATCTGTTGATCGTACTCATCGACTTGCGGTCGAAGATTCACCCATCCTTTACGTCGGGAGGTCATCATGGTCACTGTCGGCATAATTTTATCTAGGTCGTCAGCCGAGAAGCTTATATTTATCATTTTTTGGTTTGGTTTTTTCTTCATCGTGGCGTAAGGGAAGGCAATACTAAGAGTAGCTTTATTTCGATTGCCCAAGGCAGCACGACTCATAATGAATTGGCGTTTCCAGCCAAGCAGAGGTTAACTTGATTTTCGACTCTTCAAGGCGGCAGCAAGAAGAGGGCTTGTTGGAGCGCTCGTTGAGGGCGAATTGGTCGGCGATTTAGTCGGCGGTGGTGTACCGCTGCCCGGGTTGAGGGGGTTCGGGGTCGAAGTTGGCTCGGAAAGAGATCCAGAGCTAGGGCTTGGAGGAATCGGGTTAAGGGCTGGAGCTTCCCCGCTTTGTTGTGCCATGATCGCCGACTGTGTCACTTGTAGATCTGAAGGGTCGAGAGCTAAAGGACCACCCGGGACTGGGACTTGCCATACATGGAGCATGTAAGGTGTCTTGTAGTTGACAGTTCCAGAAGGGCAAGGAGTAAAGCCAACAATCAATCCAGTTGCATCCGAGTAACAAAGATTTGTGTGGGCATGCCACTGGGTAAGGCAACCGCCTGGCATTGGTCCATTCTGATTTGATCTTGGCATGAGATACATGCCAGCCACAAGAACTGGACCATAAGGGGTGAAGGTATAGACGAGTGACTGTATGTGATTTGGATCAAGTACGTACTTTTCTTTCATATAACTTGGCTTTACGTAGTGAACCACTGGGTAGTCAGGACTGGTTACAGGAATATAACCGTTAGCAGTTGCCACGCTTAGATTCTTATACTTAGCAATAGCTAGCGTGGTTTGTTGAACCAACCTCAGAGCATCCTCTAGTTGTATTCGACTAGGAGTAGTAGTGCAAGATGGTGTTTGCATTTGATGACCCAGATCGGTAAGGTGCGAAACCGTAGTGAGCAATGTGGTCAATCCCTGCGTCAAAGGTGGACCAGTATAAGCCCAACTCGGATCGTTAGACCCCATTGCTCCCGGGATTATTGAGTTAGCCGATGTTTTCATATCCCGCATAGATAAGCCCTTCCCGGCAGAGCCAGAAGCCCCAGAAGCCCCAGAAGCCCCAGAAACCCCACCTGACCCAGAAGTCGAGCTTGATTGTGAAGAACTACCCATGTTCATTGCGCTCATTGAAGTTGCTGAGGCCAACTGTGACGTTGATCCGCTAGCGGAAACAAGCCCAGCAGCAGGATAGGTGGCTGCCATTAGGAGCAGCGCTCCAATACCTGCACCAAGAGCGCCAACAGTTCCAGGTCTTGAGGCCTTGATGAACGTCGATGACATAGTTGGAAAAGATTGTGTTACCGGTACAGCTCTTGGTATGGCCGCAATAGCGAGAAAAGCAACAAGAGGCCCAGTGTTTGGGTCAGTTCCCATTCCGGTCAGGAGACCACCGACTCCTTGGCCGGTAATCCAGAAGATGAGTTCTAGAATTGCACCAGCCACGAAGAATCCAACAAGCCTCCTGGTTAGGAGCGGTCCAAACGCAATTACCAGACAGCCAAGTGCGGCCAACCAAGCTATTTGGGTGCCGTTTGTGGCAAAGTCTCGGGCAAGAGAGTCAAGAAAGTGCGAGTACCATAATGGCTGAGAAGAGGCCGCTGCAATTAGCGCATTATGTATCGAGGAAGGCTGGCGATTAGAGGGAAGCAACCAGGCAAATGCAAAAAATGTCCATAGAATACTCCACGAAGCAACGACAATCTTAGTACCCAGTGGTCCACTTGAACCGGGCGAAGATGCCAAGTTGTACTTTCTCGTGGTTCGTAGTTCATGCAACTGTTTGATCGCTCTATTCTTTTTGGAATCAGAAGTTGGCCATACCATGATTCCAATTACTGCATAAATCAAAACAGCACCAGGCGCACCGGTCAAAGCATAACCTTTGCCGGTGAATATCTCACCGAGACCTTCACCAATCCACCAAATAGTAAATGACCATATCCACATTGCAATAAGTGCGGTCTTGACTGTTGATTGCCTCAAGAGTCCAATGCCTATGGCGATTTGGAGTAATACGATAAGAAGATTCCAAACAGCTACATCAGGTTCGACTATACGGCCAGCAGTAGTAATTACCCATGCAATAGGAGCCGGTTGGCCTTGGGCATTTGATAAAATCATTTGATTTACAAAAGCTTTTGTGAACATTTGCGACTGGAGCTGCATCAATGCGTCAAAAATCCAAAAAGCACCAAGAGCGATCTGCAGAGTTCGCTTCGTGACACCTAATCGGCCAACAAAAGTAGGACGCGCGCTCAGCTTTGGCTCGCGAGCAAGTGTAGGACGCGCGCTCAGCTTTGGCTCGCGAGAACCTTGATTACCCTCCACTTTTACCTTCATCCCAACCTCCTAGCGAACCCGCACAACCGCGAAAAGTGACCAACCTTTCAAGCCAGTATAGGGAGTTTCTTGGGAAAGTTGAAATCCTCCCGACGGCTTCGGCCGTGGGATTCCTGGTGAGCTAGACAATCCAACTCTACCGCAGCCGGGTCCGTCAGTTGGACTGTGTAAGAGAAATCTACCTACAGACTCCTCTGATTTGCTTACCGGGAAGGCGGCCTCTTCTTGGGAGTGCCAAAAAGCCCCGATTTGCGCGACTGAGCTGGGCGAGAGCCAGGGCCATTTCCGGGTCTTGCCGGTGGAACCTTCGGTTTAGCTGCCCCGCCTTGCCTGGGTGGTTGTCGCGACGCGGAGGTCGGAGTAATAAGAGTATTGGTTTCAACATCTTCAAGCTCATCGAGTTTTGCGCGCTCAGGCTTGGTGGCTGTTACGACTTCTATACCGCCGTCTCCATAGTCAAAGCGCTCTTCGCTAGCTGAGCGGCCAACCCCATCCCCAGCCCCACTACCAGCACCACCAGCACCACCAGCACCACCAGCACCAGCAGCACCAGCAGCACCAGCAGCACCAGCAGCACCAGCACCACCAGCACCACCAGCACCACCAGCACCACCAGCACCACCAGCACCAGCAGCACCAGCACCACCAGCACCAGCACCAGCACCACCCCCAGCACCAGCACCAGCACCAGCACCAGCACCATGGCCATTACCGTTTATGATTGGGCTTATTAGTGCCCCAGCATTAATAGAGGCACCAATTCCAAAGTCGATAGCTTCAGCGGGACTGTAATAATAACGATCTTTGTAAGTCATCTCAGTTGGGAGAGCATTTATGACCACTCCGGCTACCGATGAACCAATCTTAGAAAAAGCATCTAGTGCTTTGACCATGTCGCGCCTTGTCGTGAGCCCGGCTCTAACAACTAGTAATGAGGTGTCGGCCAGGGTCGAGATAACTGCGGCATCAGTAACTCTTAGAATCGGAGGTGAGTCGATGAGGACAACGTCAAATCGATTTTTCAAAGTCAAAATAATATCTTCGGCCGATGGAGATGAAAGTAGCTCAGCTGGATTAGGAGGGAGAGGTCCAGCCGATAGCAGCGCCAGTCCTTCAACACTTTCAATTGGGATCAAGGCTTCGTCAAGAGAGGTCTCGCCAACCAGCACTGAGGTAAACCCAACCGAGTTAGAAACTTGGAAGTACTCATGGACTCTTGGTCTTCGCAGGTCCAGAGAGACCATGACAACTGATTTGCCTGTGCGAGCTAGCATAACTGCTAGATTTGCCAAAGTTGTTGACTTGCCTTCGCCTCCGGAGGGACTTGACATTAGGACTATCTCAATTGGCTCGCGCACCTGAAGGAACTGCAAAGAAGTTCTTAGTTCACGATAGGCCTCTGCCTGAGGTGAAGTTGGGTCTTCAACCGAAGCTACACTTTGATAGCTTGATCCTGGTATCATCTCATCCCCAAATGGAATAGCACCGAGGACAAGAGTCTTTGAAGTTTTCTCTGAACGAGACAAGCTTAAATGAAGCTCTTCTTCAGAGCGCAACGTATCATCGAAGTACTCTCTGGTAACAACAAAGGCAATTCCAAGAATCAAACCAGCGACAAAGCCCGCCATAAGATTGCGTTTAAGGTCCGGCTGAGTAGGGCTAGACGGAGGTTGAGCAGTTGCGATTAGCTGGGCAGCTACAGAGCTGAGTTGGGTGGCAAGTGTGATTTGATTTGCCTGTTGGTTCAAGAGGTTCTGTTCAGACTGTGCAGAATTGAGTTGAGATTGAATAGAGGTAACTTGAGAGGCATTATTGTTCTTTGAAGCGTTTGCGAGTTGGTTTTGCAGCTGTGATACCTGCTGATTGACTCTGGAAAGTTGGCCCTCGATTATCTTGTCCGAAGCCATGAGGTTAGCTACCGTAGAAGATTGAACATACTGTAAGTATGCACGGGCGTAGGTGTTAGCAATTTTGGCGGCCATCTGCGCAGTTGACGCATTGGCCGTAACTAACATGACATCGGTTTGGCCGAGTTCACTGCCTGATATTCCGGGCACAAATCCCAACATTTTCTTGACAACGCCAGCGACGCCGTTGCCTTCCAAGCGTTGTACCTCATCTGGCACACTAGGAGTAGAGAAGCTAAAACTTCCTCCGTCGATAATCTGCTGTGTTTGTGTGGGTTGGAGAAGTAGCTGAGCGCTTGACTGATAGACGGTTGCTTGGCGATGAGTATAGACAAATGCGCTTGCCATGGTCAGCGCTAAAATTATGAGCACGGACCACTTTCTGGAAAAAAGTATCCTGAGGTAAGTTCGAAGCGTGCCCTCCGATAGGGCGTCTGAGTCCATATCCAACCTATATTAGCCCGAATCACCCTCGGTAGGCAGATCGCTTGGAACCAGTTAACTTTGAGGTTGACATCCTCCCGACGGCTAAAGCCATGGGATTCCTGGCGAGCTAGACGATCCAACTCTACCACAGACGCGCCAGGTTCACAAGAACCTGGACTTATGGGCTTCCTTTACGGAAGTGTCTAGCTCGCCAGAGGTTCGCAGCACCGGCGGACCGGATGCCTTTACCTG
>JAKAVM010000121.1 GCA_021827485.1 Actinomycetes bacterium | reverse complement strand
AGGATCAAGCATGGCAAGTCTTCCGATGAAGAACTACACAGCGGACATGACGGCGGAGAAGCTGGCGGAGAAGCTGGCGGTGAAGGCAAAGATCTAGCGACGACCAGTTAGTAATGGCTGGACTGTTTGGCTATTGAATACACTTCATAATTTCAGAAAAGTCAATAGCCCCTTGCCGAATTAGCTTTATCTCGCCAGATGATATATCTATAACCGTAGATGGTTGCGCTAGACCAGGCTCTCCATCAATCACCAAACTGACATCACCTGAAAACTTCTCTGCTATTTCACTTGCCGACGTGAGGACTGGTTCTCCGTGGAGATTAGCACTTGTCGCACAAAGTGGCCCAACCAACCCACAAAGCATTTGCACAAATTTATTATCTGGATATCGTACCCCGATAGTTGACTTAGAAGTTCCTAAGTTCCAATCAATCGATGACTGCCTATTAGCCACTACCGTAAGTGCCCCTGGCCAAAACTGGGAAAGTATTTTATCTATTCCCACAAAGTCTGTTTTGACTAACTCGTAGAAGGATTCCAGGGATGAAACCAGCACTTGAAAATTCACATCAGCTGGTCGTTGTTTGATACAAAAGAGTCTTCGCACAGCCAATGGATCCTTAGCACAAACAGCGAATCCATATACCGTATCTGTCGGTAAGGCAATAACTTCACCGGCTAAAAGTGCCTTTTTCACTAGGTAGATAGACTGTTGCGATTGATCAACCAGCATGATTATACCCAATCTAGTCTCGGACTATAGTACAGGCAAGGGACTGTGACCGAAATAGATAACCTGATTGATACTATTAACCATCGTTACACAATAGAGTATATTGATTTAGATTCAAAGTGCGAGATGGAGACGCAATGCCTCATCGAGCGAAACTAGAATCTCAGGTGGAACAATTCCAACGCGAGCGCCGACCCGTTCAACCGCCACTGAGCGCACTTGCTCCGCCTGCGCTTTGGAGTCTTGGTCAGCTTCCGTACCCCGCACTGGTTCAAGATCGACAAGACGAACTTCGCCCCTTCTCACTAGGGCAACCCATCACTTGCCGTCGACTCCCAGAGTTCACTATCATTTTCAGCTGCCCACTCGGCCCACGCATCCTCGTAGTCCCCACCCAGCCCAAGGGAGCGTAAAAGTCGAACTGCCTTATGGACCACAGCAGAGCGTGATTCAAATCCTTGATTCCGAGCATAGTTGTCTAGAAAGTTAACATCTTCCACAGGTAGACTAACACTTACTTTCATACCACAATACTACCACGAGTAGTATTGATGGCGCAACCAATTTAGTGGCTTAGAGGCGCTCTCCTATTTAGGATTTTGCACTCTGAGATATCGCTCACGACCATATTGGTCTGCGATAATTTCCACCCGTTCGTATCCACATCGGCAAGCAATATCCCTTACATAAGCTCCGTGAGTCTCTCCAATCTCGCAGATCAATACACCATCATCAGCTAGCCAGTTCCTTGCTTCTAAGACAATCTTCTCTATTGCTTCAGTGCCATGCTTACCAGCTACTAGTGCTTGATATGGCTCCCATTGTGATATTGTCTTATCTAATTCGGTTAATTCACCCTCGGATACATATGGGGGATTGGAGATAATTAATTTAAATCTTCTACAAAGCCAACTATCAAAGCCCTCAAACCAATCCGACTCATAAAACCTAATAGTGTCTTCAACCCTGTTAACCCTAGCGTTTTCTCTGGCTGTCTCCAATGCTAGCTTGCTAATATCGCTTGCTACTATCCCAAATTCTTGCTTACCTCGCAACCGGAGTGAATTAGCAATAGCAATGGCAATTGCCCCCGAACCAGTCCCCAAATCTCCAATATACAATTGGTCGTTAGCAACATTGCCGCCAAGTCCAGCCCCCTCCAAATTTGAGTTAGCAACATTGCCGCCAAGTCCAGCCCCCTCCAAATTTGAATTGGAAGCCTTAGTACTAAGTTGCATCTCATCCAAATACCCAAGTGCAAGTTCGACAAGATACTCTGTTTCTGGTCTCGGGATAAGAACACTGCGATCGAGTTGAAGGTCGACCCCGCAAAAAGCCCAAGTCCCTAACACGTACTGAAGGGGCTCTCCTTCAAGCCTGCGTGCTACAAGCATCTTGTATTGATCTAGTTGATCCTCAGGGGCAATAAGCTCAGCTAACTCGAAGTATGATTTGGATTTCAGGGCTGAACATTCTTGAACGATCCATCTCAACTCATGGACTGCAATCTTATTCTTGTCCTCGTCAACTAAATCTCGCCAACGAGGAGCAGTGTTACTACTAATCGATATCTCCAGCTAGTTGCTGGGCTCGTTCATGGGCCAGCAATGCGTCAGAGATTTCATCTAGCTCTCCTAAGAGAACACGATCGAGTTTATATAGTGTCATTCCAATACGATGGTCAGTAACTCTATTGTCCTTGAAATTGTAGGTTCTGATCTTTTCCGAACGTCCCCCTCCACCAACTTGACTTCGGCGGTCGGCAGATCTCTCGGATTGCATCTTCTCTTGCTGATAGGCAAGGAGCCTCGCCGCAAGTACTTGCATTGCACGAGCCCTATTTTGCAACTGGCTTCTCTCGTCTTGCATAGCTACGACTATGCCAGTCGGTAAGTGTGTTATCCTTACAGCTGAATCAGTGGTATTTACAGATTGTCCGCCAGGACCAGCCGAACGATAAATATCTATCTTCAAATCCTTGTCGTCAATGTCAACTTCTAAGGGATCAGCCTCTGGTAGGACAGTTACGGTTGCAGACGATGTATGAATCCGCCCTTGGGACTCGGTAACTGGCACTCGTTGAACGCGATGAGGTCCACCTTCGTGCTTCATTCTGGCCCATGCGTCATCACCGTCAATCAATAAACTTACCTTGTCATATCCACCGCGCTCGGATGGCATAGCCCCCAATACTTCATACTTCCATCCACGAGCATCGGCAAAGTGCACATACATATCGTAAAGGTCCTTAGCAAAAAGTCTCGCCTCTTCCCCACCTTCCGCTCCAGCAATCTCGACAATAACTCGCTTGCCATCGTTTGGATCCTTGGGGAGTAATAAAGCCTTCAACTCCGACTCTATATCAACCTCAGTTTGTTCAGCACTCTCCAACTCGATCCTTATCAACTCTCGATCGACTCCTGAGCTTTCTGCAAAAAGCTCCTTAGCAGTTGAGATGTCGCCCATTGTACTCAAATAACGCCTATAGGCATTAACGATTTGTTCTAGTTCTTTATGACGACGCGATATAGAACGAAGTTTATTCTGATTTGAAAGTACTTCGGGGCTTCCCAAAGATTCCACTACTTCGTTATATTCTTTCTCAAGAAGCTCAAGACGGCCGAGGGCTTGTTTGTCTAACATAAAGTTCCTATATTCTTTCGTTGACCTCCTCCCAACGGCTAAAGCCGTGGGATTCCCTTTAGTGGCGACAACTTACGCTGCCTCCACTTTAGAAGTTCTCGCTGCCACTTTAGGTGGACTTGTGCGAGCACCGGTCTTAGACCGGCATGCCCCAGGCCCAGGGGTGTGCGCGGAGCCAAAGCTCCGGGCGGTACTGCTAATTCTTGGCGGCTTGGTTCTCGCCACCGACAACAAAAAGTATACATCAAAGATGCGACATTAATGGGGATCCTTGACCCAAGAACTTTGAGTCACTCGGCTTGCGGCTCGATTTCGGTCACAACCAACCCGCTAAAACGTTAAGCTGGGTTGCCAACATGAGAATCGACTTACAAACGCGCGAATCTCCTCATCCGCAACGTTTGCGCGTTGAGGCCACAATCCGCTCAATCGCAAGATCCAACCTAGGAGCTAGGTGCTGGCTTTGGCTTCTTGGTCCTCGAACCGTATCGCTTTTGAAATCGCTCGACTCGGCCTCCCGTGTCTACCAACTTCTGCTTACCCGAGTAGAAAGGGTGACATACATTGCACAGTTCAACTCGCAGCTGATCTTTGGTTGATCGTGTTGTAAATGAATTCCCACACGAGCAGGTCACCGAGGTCTCAACATACTGGGGATGAATTCCGTCTCTCATTTGTTTACAATCCTAGCCTAAACTCGGAAAATGTTCACCTTAGCAACCCAGTGCCCGCCGACCGATGTGGGCCCACCGTGACCAGGGGAAATAGGAATCTTCGTGTTAGGCACCACTAGGTGTCGGACTTTTTGCTATATCTGCCAAGAAATCATCATTTGAGGAGGTTGATTTCATTTTGTCCATCAATAGTTCCAGCCCAGGGGCGTTCGAGCCCTCTTGGGCCAAGGCGTTGAGGACGCGGCGCAACTTCCATACTTGTTGTAGCTGGGAACGGTCAAACAAGAGTTCTTCATGCCGTGTAGACGACGCATTGACATCTATGGCGGGATAAAGTCTACGCTCAGCTAATCTGCGATCGAGCCGGAGTTCCATGTTTCCAGTTCCCTTGAACTCTTCAAATATAACTTCGTCCATCTTCGAACCAGTCTCCACAAGTGCAGTTGCCAAAATCGTAAGTGAACCGCCCTCCTCAATATTTCTTGCCGAACCAAAGAACTTCTTTGGTGGATAAAGAGCTCCAGAGTCAACACCACCTGACATGATACGTCCAGTTGCAGGCTGTGCAAGGTTATAAGCTCTGGCGAGTCGAGTAATCCCGTCAAGGATAATTACTACGTCTCTCCCTGTCTCGACTAACCTTCGAGCCTTCTCAATTGTTAGTTCGGCCACAGCAGTGTGCTCTTCAGTTGGTCTGTCAAAAGTTGAAGCAACAACTTCTCCTTTGACTGATCGCTTCATGTCGGTTACCTCTTCCGGCCTCTCGTCTACCAAGAGAACAATCAGATGTACTTCAGGATTGTTAGCCTCAATTGACTGGGCTATCTGCTTGAGGATCGTTGTTTTACCAGCTTTAGGTGGTGAGACTATGAGTCCACGCTGGCCCTTGCCAATTGGGCATAGTAGATCAACAATCCGGGACGTCATATTCGATGGATCGCTTGCTCGTTCAAGTCGAAGCTTCTCATCAGGAAATAGCGGTGTTAGATCTTCAAACTTAGGGCGATTTAGAGCTTGGTCGGGATCAAGACCGCTTATCGAATCCACTCGCAAGAGCGCTGGATACTTCTCGTTAGAAGCAGCTGGGCGGCAAGCACCTTTGATTAGATCACCTTTACGCAAACCAAACTTGCGCACCTGGCTAATTGATACATAGACGTCGTCAGAACTTGGTAAGAATGCTCTGGTGCGAAGAAAGCCATATCCTTCATCTCGTAAGTCGAGATATCCTTCAACATCAATCAGCTCGCCAGTATAAGGCGCTTCGGGAGCGTTGGATTGTTGTCCTTCGCGCGGCCCACGCTCTCTTCCTCGCCTTCTGCGCGAACGACGATTAGCCCCGTCGGATTGGTTGGTACCTGCGTTGGAATCCTTGGACATGTCTCGCGATCCCCCTCCATTTCTAGCGCCAGCCGACTCAGATTCCCTGCCCGACGACCCCTTTTCGGTTTGGCCTTTATCTGTTTGCCCTCTATCTGATTGGGTACTGTCTGATTGCCCTCTGCCCGATTGGGCCGCCTTTCCAGCATTAGTCTCGCCACTACTGGTATGGTTCGATTGTGTTCTAGCTTCGCTCGTCGATTGGGTTTGCGCGTCTGGCTTGCTACCATTTGACGATGCGATCACACCCGAAGTAGCTGACCTTCCAACGTTGGCGGACCCGCCGGAAGACCCGGAGCCGCTGGCGCTCGTCGATCCCGTCGACTTGATCAGATTAGATGCAGCCGACCCATTCGAGCCTGAACTTCCATTGCTGGAGGTGCCGTCTAAAATATTAGAAATAATGTCAGATTTAGTATGTCGGGAAGCGACTTTCACCGACATTGCTGTTGCAATTGCTTGAAGCTCGTCTCGCGACTTGCGTTCTAGCACTGAGCGTTCGAGTTGCTGCTCAGGACTCAATTGAATACCTCGCTTTTCAAGTTATTACCTGTGAATGGGCGTGTTGAAATTTCCCTCCGAGCGCTACCAACATCCATTGAAAAGGTATCTCAAAAAGTTGGAAAGTCGCTTCAGACTCCACAAGGCGCTACTGCCCGTAACCGACGACCACTTGGAAGAAATCAATTCTCCGCTACATCGACCGAGCACGTGCATAGCAGGATGGTAAATCAGACTTAATTAGTATAGCTCATAAGTCCAACCGTGCTGATCATTATAATATTTACTTCACGCCAAATAAGCAAACTGACAGGCAAATAAGCAGTTTTCTAACTTTCCTGGTCACGGCAGACCAAACTTTCCCCTAAACTTCTCCTATATCGGGCTCTTATAAATCCAGCTCAGCCATAACGGCCTGAAAGCTGGCTTCAACCACTCTTGGAGGCTCAATCTGACTTATTGCGATGTCCGGGTCTTTCAAGCCGTGTCCAGTAAGTACACAAACAACATTCGAGCCGCTAGGTACCCCTACTTTGAGCAACCCCGCCACACTCGCTGCCGATGCTGGCTCGCAAAAAACCGATTCCTGTGAGGCTAAGAACCTATAGGCCTCTAAGATCTCTTGGTCGTGAACCGATTCAATCATTCCGTCCGACTCACTTCTTGCGTCCAAAGCACTCTGCCATGATGCTGGGTTGCCAATTCTAATTGCACTTGCCACAGTCTCAGGATTTTCAACCGGATAGCCCAGGACAATCGGTGCTGCCCCTTGGGCCTGAAATCCACACATTTTCGGCAATTTAGTCGATAAGTTACGGTCTCTGTATTCTTTATATCCTTTCCAGTAGGCCGTTATATTACCGGCATTACCCACTGGAATAAAGTGAAAGTCCGGTGCTTGACCGAGTGCATCGACAATCTCAAATGCACCAGTTTTCTGACCTTCGATACGATACGGATTCACCGAATTAACAATTGTCACTGGAGCCTTGTCCCCCAACTCCCTAACAATTGCCAGAGCTTGATCAAAATTTCCTTTAAGTTGCAGAACGGTTGCCCCATGAATCAATGCCTGGGCCAGCTTTCCGAGTGCAATATGTCCTTGTGGGATAAGTACTATGCAGCCAAGACCGGCCCGAGCCGCATACGCTGCCGCTGAGGCAGAAGTATTACCCGTCGAGGCGCAAATGACTGCTTTGGCTCCTTGATTGTACGCATTGGTAATTGCCATAGTCATCCCACGATCTTTGAATGATCCTGTAGGATTAAGCCCTTCATACTTCAGAAAAACATTCGCATGGACTCTTTCAGATAATTTAGGCGCTGGTACTAGAGGAGTTGCCCCTTCGAGAAGAGTTATGACTTTATCGGTTTCAGCAATAGGTAAGAAACTTCGATACTCCTCGACGATTCCTCTCCATTTCGTCTTGGTGTTATTGACTTCCCCCCCACAAATGAAGCGGGGGGCTTGGGGCTCGCACTCGGTCATATCACCTTGCGACTCGAACTTGGTCATATCACCTTGGGGCACATCTATCAGTCCATTCCATTTATTACCCTCAATAGTCTACCGACTTTCTTGACGGATTTTACCTGCTGGAGACTTGATAACGTCGCGTGGATGGAGGATTCTTGAGCCAAATGGGTCAAAAAGACTAGGTGTGCTTCTGAGCCCAGCCCTAATTGCTCCATTGACCTTATCGATACATTATTATCGCCAAAAATCTCGGCAACTTGTGCAAGAACTCCAGGCCTATCGTCCACATCAATTGCAACAAAATACTGATACTTCAATGTTTCATACTCAACCAACTTAGCGTTAGACGATAGTTTTATTCTGCCAGAGGTTCCCGAAGAGAGATTATGTGCGACGTCGACCAAATCGCCAAGTACGGCAGCAGCAGTAGGAAGACCTCCAGCACCTCGTCCATAAAGCATCATCTCCCCAACCGACTCGCCTTGCAAAAAGACTGCATTGAAAGATCCGCGCACACCGCTCAAGGGGTGGTCCTTTCTAAGCATTGCCGGGAAAACCCTTGCGCTAATCGCACCATCTGGCTCTACGTGTGCAACGGCCAGTAACTTGACACAATAGCCCAGTTTGTCGACTATTGTAAGGTCTTGTGCGTCAATGCCTACAATACCTTCAACGTTAACATCATCTCGTGTAACGACTTTCCCAAAAGCAATCGTAGCTATAATAGAGGCTTTAGAAGCTGAGTCGTATCCTTCGACATCAAAAGTTGGATCTGCTTCAGCAAAACCGAGCCCTTGGGCCTGCCTGAGTGCATCCTCATACGACTCGCCTTTTTCTGTCATCGAAGTGAGTATGTAGTTGGTTGTTCCGTTTACGATACCCATTACAGAAGTGATCCGGTCACCCGCTAAAGACTCGCGAAGCGATCGAACGAGGGGAATTGCTCCAGCTACTGCGGCCTCATAGAGCAAGTCCACTTTACGCAACGATGCAAGCTCGAATAACTCGTTCCAATGTCGAGCTAGAAGCTCCTTGTTCCCCGTGACGACTGGCTTGCCGTTATCAAGAGCCGCAAGAACTAGCTCCCTAGCCGGATCGACTCCTCCTATGAGCTCGACTACTACATCAATTGAAGGATCGTTGACGACTTCAAAAGGGTCGGCAGTCACAATTGTCCGGTCGATCAACTGGGGTCTTGTTTTACCTAGATTACGAACCGCTACCTTAGCCAACTGAAATTCGACATCTGCCCGATCCCGTAAGAGTTTGGCGTCGGAATCTATGAGGTGAGCTAAGGCAGAACCTACATTTCCACATCCCAAAAGTCCGATTTTCACTCTATCCACCTAGGCAAAATTACTTGGACTTGGCCTAAAACGCACATTATCTAGCAAAAAGACCCCGTCTAATAATTAGTAAGCTCATCAACGGGATTGGTCAATTGCGTATACCAATTCAAACAAATAAGGTGTACCATGGTTTTTGGGCCAGAACTTGCGCTCAACAGATTGGTGGAGGCCGATTATCGTGCAGGAAAGTCAACTTTCCAACATAATGACAAAGTCATTACTTGCGTATATTGCAAGAGTTGGTGGGGAAGAGCAGGTTCGCGCGACCCTTGAGTTGGCTGGTGAGACTCGATCTATCGAAGAGCTTATAGACACAACCAAATGGAGTTCTTACAACCAAGTTCACGCTCTTTTCTCGGCTGCAATACTAGTTATGAACGACTCTGAAATTGGGAGAAAAGCTGGCCGAGAATTGGATCTCGTTCACGATTCCCCTGGAATTGCTTCCTTACTCACCTCCATGAAATCTCCTCATGACGCAATAAAGCTTGCTTCGCAAATAAGTGCGAAGTCCACGACTGTCACCAACATGGAAGCTATTGAGATCAATGACAATTCTGCTCTTGTCTCTGCAATCACCGAACCTCCGATAATTCGTGAAAAGATGTTTTGTGACTATACCTCACAAGTACTTGCGCGCCTACCTATGATCTTTGGCCTCGACGAGGCAGATGTTATAGAGATTGAATGCCAAACTAGAGGTGACAGAAGATGCGTATACCGCGTTTCATGGGTGGATCGCTTGGATCTCGAAGATGACCCAGAGCGCCAGATTCTCTTCCTCAAGAATCAAGTGAGGGCTCTTTCAGCTCGAATTGAATCACTAGAGGTCGCTGCTGCTGATTTAGTATCGGCTTCCGATATTGATACAGTGTTGCATACTATTACTATGAGGGCATCGAGTGCAGCTCAAGGCCAGAAGTACTTACTAGTTGCAAGACTTCCTCATGACGGTGAATTGCGGATACACCAGGTTGGATTTAGTGAAGCTGAAGCGAGGATCCGGGCTGCCGAGGTTCTAGACCATGACCCTGATCAGGTTGATGAGACTCGCCTAATCGTAGATGTATGCTCGGCACGGCATAATTTTGGGCGCTTGGCAGTATTTTATCCGCCTGGTTACAAATTTCTCCCCCATGAGCTAAGACAGCTTAGAGCTTACGCTGGCCATTGCGCAGCTGCCTTGGAGGTCGCTGCTGCTTTGGAAGAAGTTACAGATCGTAGCAATGCTCAGCGCTCTACTTTAGAACTTGCTACTTTACTCGCGGAAGCAAGAACTTATGAGGATGTATGTGATATTCTCTCAAGTTCACTTCCTAAGATCTTTGAGTGTGAAAATACGTCGTTTATCTCCTGGAATTCAGACGACCAAGTTTTCGTCAGGAAAATTGAAGGAAGTAAGTGTCCGTCCATGAGATCACCCCAGCTGGCCTCACGCCTTGCCAAATTACAAGGGCCATTTGCTTGTGAAATTCACAGCGTCGATGCTGCACTTAGTGGGCTCATGGCTATGGGTGATCTCGATTCGGCAATAATTACTCCAATAGTATCGCACAATGAGCTATATGGAGTTATATTGCTCGGTCCAGGGTACGACTCAATGCCTCCAAGCCTTCGGCTTATCTCAGACAGCGCATTGAATGAAGTACTATCTGGAGTTGCAAACATTGCTGCTCCAGCGCTTCGTAACGCTCGACTACTAGCTCAGGTCGAATACGAAGCCCTTCATGACCCTATAACCGCTCTTCCCAACACACGCTTGCTCCAAGATGAAATAGTTAGAGCTATCTCACATGCAGAGCGTCAATGCCATAACTGTGCGGTGCTTTTTGCGGATTTAGACAACTTTGCTCATGTGAACGATGAAGTTGGACACGTTGCGGCTGACGACGTTTTGCGTGGAGTCGGGCTACTAATCAAGTCGGCTGTTAGGCGTGGGGATGTAGTAGCCCATCTTTCAGGAGATCAGTTTGCTGTGCTGCTCCCCACCATCAAGGATCCTGAAGACGCATATATTGTGGCGAGAAAGATAGTCAGCATGTTTGATAATCCATTTCAAGATTTTGATCGTAGTATCTCGGTTTCGATCAGCGTGGGAGTTGCCGTCTTCCCAGAGCACGGTTGTAGCTACGATGAGCTTCTAGGGCATGCTGATTTTGCTATGCGCAAGGCTAAGTCAGACGGTGGCGACCGCGTCTCAATCTTTTCTAGTTAATTACTAATTCAGCGATAATCCTGTGTCTTTTCGCACATCACAAGTTTTGGATTTCCCTATCAGTCAAGTATTTGAGTGGCACCTCAGGAAAGGGGCCTTGCAACGCCTCAGCCCACCCTGGACGCCATTCAAGGTTGCCAATGAAGCCGATTCCATTGTCGATGGGACTGCTAGCTTTGCTCTGCCTCTTGGTTTGGAGTGGCGTGCTCAACATATTGAAAGTGAATTTGAAGACAATAGCCAATTTAGCGATCGACTCGTTTCCCAACCCCTCGCCAGCCTCTTGCGCTGGACTCATAAACATCGTTTTATCTCTTATAGCGATTCAACCACCAAACTTCTAGATGAGATAACTACTACTGTTCCAGGCCGGTTTCTCAAGCGCACTTTTGAATACCGTCATCGCCAACTTGCTGACGATCTAGCCTCTCATCAGAAGCTACGCATGTTTGTAAATGATGACAGCAAGCCCTTAGTGGTTGGCATAACCGGAGCTTCCGGCCTAATTGGTTCACAGCTATGCGCCTTTTTGCTAGGAGGTGGATATAAAGTTATACGTTTTACTAGGTCCAGGCCTAACTCTGCCGATGAGCGCTTCTGGGATGTTGGCGATCCAGATCCTACGCTTCTAGGTGGGATAGATATTTTGATTCACCTAGCTGGTAAATCTATCGCAGGCAGATTTACACAAGAGCATATGCACTCGATATATTCTTCTCGCTACGAACCCACACGTAAACTTGCACGATTGATAGCCGATGCAAGAGCCTCTAGACAGAATGACTTTCGCTTGAAGTGCTTGGTTTCCGCTTCGGCGATCGGATTTTATGGCACAGATAGAGGAGACGAACTCTTGGTCGAGTCGGCTGACAAGGGTGACGGTTTCCTTGCCGGTGTAGTCTCTGATTGGGAAAAGGCTACCGAGATTGCACGTGACTCTGGGGTCCGATGTGTAAATCTTCGAACAGGGGTTGTTTTGACTCCCCGAGGGGGTGCCCTTCGGCGCATGCTTCCCATCTTTAGACTGGGTCTAGGAGGACCAATAGGAGCAAAGAAGTCGTGGATTTCTTCCATCGGAATTGACGATGCACTCGATGTGATAGTTAGATGTGCGCTCGATAATGCTATAGAAGGTCCAGTCAATATGGTCTCTCCCCAAGCGGTTACCAATCTTGAATTCGCATCAACTCTTGGAAAAGTATTAAGGAGACCAGCAAGACTTCCGGTACCAATGGCTGGGCCGCAAATTATCCTCGGAAAGCTTGGGGCCCAAGAACTGCTCGGTGCAAGTCAACGAGCAGTTCCCAAGAAACTCAATGACCTGGGATTCACCTTTAGGCACCCAGCCCTAGAGAACACCTTGCGACACAATTTGGGTCGGTGGATTGATACCTAGTTGGTTGCAGCAATGAACCCGTATCGTAACAACGTTCCCCCTGGCACCTAGCCTTTATTTCTGCGCCCATACAACAACGTTGTGCTCCGGGGGTAGGCCATTTCCAATTTCCCGTTGAAACTTATCGAGTACCAATACTTTCAGGTCAGGAAAACAGTCTTGTAATCGTTCGACTGTATAAAGGCGCTCAGGATCAGGGGGACCAGTGCGTCCCAAATCATCAAGATGATGACCAGCAACATAGAGATGTCCGTCTGTTGCTAGCATTTCTGCAGCACTAAGAAAGAACTCAGTTCGCTCAGGTTCTGCTAAGTGAATATTAGCGATAACGATTAAGTCAACTTTGCTCTTAGGACGATAAGATAAGACATCAAATTGAACTGTCTCTAACTCTACTCCTGCAAGAGTGGCCCGATCTTGCGCCTGGGCCAGTCCAACCGAAGAAGCGTCAACTCCGGTAACCTGCCAACCCTTGTGAGCAAGCCATATTGCATTTCTTCCCGGCCCACATCCAAGGTCAAGGGCTCGTCCAGGGTTAAGAGGTTCCACCAACTCCACTAACTTCGGGTCCGGCAAATCAGACCACTGTAATTCTGCAAATCTCTGATCCCACATCTCTTCAGCCAGCTTCCCAGCACCTGTTAGCTGGGATTCTTGCCCATCAGATTCAGAACCTTTTTGCATCATTTTTAAATTCTATACGAAGCGAAAATATTAATTTCTTGATTTTGAATCAGACGTGCCCCTACATTGGGCAGCGAGTTGTTCAGCTATTGTTCAAGCTGAACCATTTGCTGAGAAATTCCTGTGTAGAATAAACAGAAATGATTTCTAAAAGGAGGATCAGTTGGTAAAATTACTTTCATCCAAGGGCGCAGGGCGCAGCCTTCTAGGGGCACGTGGGGGGCGCAGCCTTTCGCGTGCACGTGGGGGGCGCAGTTTTAAGGGCCGAATGGCTACTTCATCCCTGATCGTCATTGCGGCACTGACACTTGCAGCGTGTTCTTCGAGTACCAAGACGCCAGCAGCATCAAAGCACTCCACAAATAAAATCACAACAACAATTGCCAATACGGCACCCGCAAATGTCAAAGCAACTGACATTGCTCCATACGGCGAGATACTCACTACCGGAACTGGAATGACGCTCTATCTGCTTACGGGCGATAGCCCGAATGCAAGCATCTGCACTAGCGCTTGCACTGCAATTTGGCTACCTCTAACAGTTACGGGAGCGCCAATTGCAGGACCCGGAATTGTTCAGAAACTATTGGGAACAATTACCAGAACTGATGGTTCTAAGCAGATTACCTACAATGGCCACCCTCTGTATACTTTCATCAATGATAAATCCCCTGGACAAGTAAATGGTCAGGGTATCAATCACTTCGGTGGCCTCTGGTACGTAGTAGGAGCAACAGGAAACGCCGTCACAATTTCGCCACCTCCTACTTCGGCACCTGCAAGTTCCACTCCGGCTAGTGCAGCACCTGCTGCTGCACCGATTGTTAGACCCACCCCGGCTAGTGCAGCACCTGCAAGTACACAATCAACTAGCCCTAGGACTACAGCCAGTCCAACAACTTCAGCTAGTTCTGCTACAACTAAGCCGGGCGGCTGGGGAGGCTCTGGCTACTAAATACTCTCGGAGTTATCGGTTGAGCTGGAAGCTAAGATACAATCATTAGAGCGAGCTTTAGTTTTTTGAGAAGAAATTCTTTCAAGGCAAGTTCGAATTTGTAATGCTTCCAGCTTACTGGCTGGAGTTGTGTATATAAGGGGGAAAGTTGCCGGAGACGGTCTGTGAACTTCTAGGGATTGAATATCCAATCCTTGCTTTTAGCCATTGTCGTGATGTGGTGGCTGCTGTAACTAACGCTGGAGGGATGGGAGTACTGGGAGCTGTCAGCCATACTCCAGATGGTTTAGAGGTCGAACTCAAGTGGATTGAGGAGCAAGTCGGTTCAAAACCTTATGGGGTCGATGTGCTAATACCAGCCAGCCTAGGTGGTATTGGCGATCTTACTTCCGAAGATCTTCAAGCATTTCTATCTCAAGTTGATTTTAATTCGCTATTCCCTGCAGAGCAAAGAGAATTCTTATCAGGTCTGTTAGATAAATACGAAGTTCCACCTATATCTGAACACGATGGGGAGGGTGGTGACTTGGGTAGACTATCACTTCCCACAACTCTGGCGGAGATTTCAATGACTCATCCAATCAAGCTAATCGCAAGTGCGCTCGGGCCTCCACCAGCTAGTTTGGTAGACGATGCCCACGATAGGGGGATTTTAGTAGTCGCTTTGGCGGGAACCAGAGAGCACGCATTAGTACAAAAAGCCGCAGGTGTAGACATTATAGTCGCTCAAGGGACTGAAGCTGGCGGCCATACTGGCGAGATTGGAACAATGGTTCTCGTTCCAGAAGTTGTGGAGGCTGTATATCCAACGCCGGTCTTGGCTGCTGGTGGTATCGCGACTGGACGGCAGATGGCGGCGGCAATGGCACTTGGCGCTCAAGGAATTTGGACTGGCTCAGTTTGGCTAACCACCGAGGAGGCAGAAACACATCCAGTCGTAAAACAGAAGATGATTGCTGCCTCTTCGCGCGATACAATTAGGTCAAAATCTCGGACAGGTAAACCAGCTAGGCAACTAAAATCAGCCTGGACCGATGCCTGGGAAGGTCCTGAAAGTCCTGGGGCACTCCCCATGCCTCTCCAGCCGCTCTTGGTGGATGAAGCCTTGGCGAGGATTGACCACTTCGCTGGCTCTGGCCACGAGGGAGCTACCGAGTTAGCAAACTACTTTGTGGGACAAGTCGTCGGATCACTCAAGTCGGTAAAGCCAGCCAAACAGGTATTTATGGACATTGTCACTGAATATGTAGACACGGTCGATGACTTAGCATCGGGGCTTCGGTAACTTACCGTTACGAACTTGTCGAGCACCTAGATATCCATCGCTTGTGGCGTAGACGCAGTGATACTAAACACATTCTCTAACTGTAACTCTATATTTTTCGGACCAAGATTGGTTCCAATACCATTGGTAGGCCGATAACCAAGATTGACTACAGTTATCTAAAGGTTCAAAACCCAAAACCTTGCGAGCTCGTTCTATGGAGTATTTTCCGCCCGTTAGAATGTAAGGGACAAGTTCAGCTGGTGTACCGAGAATCGGAACTTTATCACTTGGACTTGTAGCTTTCTCCACTGCCAACTCTACGAGCTTTTCAACCCAAGTCCTGCGAACAATCAAAGTTCTTGAATGTGAGTCAGCCAAATCAATAGCCTGGCGAAAGAACTCTAACATTGTAGGGTTGTCTGCGGCGGTAATATTGAAAGCTTTGCCTTGTGCATCTGATGCAAACGCAGCTTGCATGAAAGCTCGGGCAGTATCTCTTGATGAGACAAATACAACAGGGGCATCAGCTGTCGGCAAAGGAACTGGAAGCCCTAGCCTAACTGCAATGAATAGCGCAATCATCGACTTTTCGTGGTAGAAACCCGGTCCAAAAATCATAGGCATTCTCAGCGCAACCGTTTCCAACCCCCCGTCTTTGCTTAGTTCAAGAAGTTCGGTCTCAGACTCAAACTTATTCCGACTGTAATGTCCTGTAAATACCTTGGCATCATCTTCATCTAGTGGGTCCTCGACAGGTTGAACTCCATACACTTCAATGGTTGATGCAAAGACTAAGCGTCGTACACCCGCATCTCGGCATGCTTGGGTAAGGCGTGCGGTCGCGTCCACATTGGCGTGCCGAAACTGAGCTTCAGAGAATCTTGCTTGAGGCATTCGAGCAGCTAAATGAAAAACTACCTCACAATTTTCAAGTAACTTTTCGAGGGGGAGTTTATCGTCTAATAAATCAACTAGTTCAAAATCAACGTTCTTTGGCAGTAAATAGTGTGCTGGTTTGCGGTCGAGAGCTAGGACGTTAGGAACTCTCTTGGCTTGTAGCGTGCCAGCGCCGCTTACTCCATTGATGCCCAATAGCTCAATCAGAGCCCGTCCAATGACCCCCGACGCTCCGGTAATCACAATTCGCGAACGTGTCGAACGCTCTAATACATCTTCAAAATTCAAGACTACCCATTTGGTACGTTAATCAAATCAGTCTGCATGAGTAACTATATTATCGGACTGGTGCTACTGACTTCTCTGATGGCTTCAAGCTAACAGCTTCTTTTCAGCAGCTTGCACACTTGGGCGCTGCTATCCTAATACTTATGCTTTTTGTGGTTGGATTTCTCCTAGGTCTTATTGTAGCTGGAATTGGGGCATATCTCTTAACTGCCTCCTATCGCCATCAAGTCGGAGCATCTAAAGAGATTGCGACCAAGGCCCAGGCGCGAATTGAGGCTCAAGAGCAGGCAAATCAATTAGCTATTGCAAACGCAACTACAATCTTCGACGAGAAGATCAGGCAAGTTACTCAAAGTACTCTTGATTCACTTACCAAGCAAAGCCAAGATCTCTTGAAAGTTGCCCAAGACGCGGCCAATAGTCAGTTTGAACTAAGGACTCAAGCCATAGCAGGAACCGTAAAACCAGTGGAAGAACTGCTCAAAAAGCTTGAAAGTCAAGTGGAAGAATCTAAACTTCAAAGCGCTGGCATTGTCGAATCGATCAAAAACCTTACTGAAGCTGAGTTGGGGCTACGCTCTCAAACTAATTCGCTGAGCGAAGCACTTAGCTCTAATTCAGTTCGAGGAAGATGGGGGGAAATTCAACTAAGACGGGTTATAGAACTCTCCGGGATGTTAGCAAACTGTGATTTTACGGAACAAACATCTATTGGTGAGAATAATAGATCTCGGCCAGATGTAATTGTTAGGCTGCCTGGAGGCGGAACAATTCCAATTGATGCAAAATTTCCTTTTGATGCTTTCAACAAGGCTACCCAGGCGCGCGACGATAAGGATCGCAAAGATCTGCTTGTATCACATGCCAAAGCTATTCGAAGTCATATTTCAGACTTGGGATCTAAAGAGTATTGGAAAGATCTCAACGGTCCAGAGTTCGTTGTAGCGTTCATCTCACCTGATGCGCTCCTTACAACTGCATTTGAATACGATGTTGATTTGATCGAATTTGCAGCTGGAAAGGGAGTTCTTCTGGCCACCCCTATTACACTGATAGGTCTCTTGAGAGCCGTTGCGTACCACTGGTCCCAGCACTCTATTGCAGTCAATTCAACCAAGATACACAAGTTGGGTCAGGAATTATATGAACGACTTAGTATCGTCGCGTCTAAAATGGACAAGCACGCCAAGAACTTGGATTCTGCAGTTAGCTCTCATAACGATTTAGTTGCAAGTTTCGAGGCTAGGTTACTGCCTTCCGCTCGTAAAATGCACGAACTCGGTGTTGACTCCCAAGAAATTGACCCACCGGGTCCCATAGAACAATCAGCTCGTAACGTAATTTCAAATGAGCTAAATACCCCTGAAGGCAGTGACTGAAATAACTAAACCAATTTTTGAGTAATCAAAATTGAGCGTCTAGACCGCTCATGGGGATGGTACATGAGGATCTGACCGACGAGGAGTGGGGATTTATCTAAAGACCTCTTTCTGAATTGGCCTGGGAAAGTTGGAGACTTTCTTGCTTGGATGCAAGGACAACCAGATCAGAGCATTGGTGGAAAGTATGCGATAGCAAGTGGTATATATAATGGGAGAACCTCAGTTCCAACTTTACATAACAGATATTATCGGCGGGCGATAGATGGGGTGAGAATAGACTAGTCTTAGTGCCTAGCCGTAACACACTGGAGAGAACCAAATAAAGAAATAGAGGGAAGTACGAGATTGTAAGTGGCAAATAGAATGGGGTCGGCAAATTCCATCGGTCGTTGCACGATTTCCGGTCATAATTGATCGGAGAGAGTTAAACAACTACCGATGGAGATTAAATGAAAGGGCTATCCATTTTACGTCCCTTTACAACCATCCTTCAAACAACCTCGGAGAAAAAGGATACTTTGTCCCTACAACTCTGGAGTTTTACACCCTATATGTTGTATACTATTCTCATGTGGGAAGTAAATCTCGAGTTTGTGGAACACTGGCTTGATGAACTCGACCAGAGTTCTTACGAACAGGTTATAGCTGCTCTAGAGTTGCTCGTCGACAGAGGGCCCCAGCTTGGACGTCCGTTGGTCGATACTCTAAGGCAATCGCGCCACAAGAACATGAAGGAGTTGCGTCCAGGCTCAAAAGGGCGCTCGGAGTTGAGGATTCTCTTTGCCTTCGATTTGGAGCGAAATGCAGTTCTACTGGTAGCAGGAGACAAATCGGGGAGTTGGAAGAAGTGGTACGAGGTGAATATCCCAGTTGCCGACAATCTCTTGGATGAACACATTAGAAAACAGAAAGGAGAACTTTAATGAAAAAAACCCTAGAGGGTATGCTCCAAAAGCGTCCCGTCAACCGAGAGGTCGTGGAAGCACATAAAAAGCGAATGCTAGCCGAAATGCGGTCTTACCGCCTTCGCGAGTTGCGTGAAGCTTCTGACCTGACCCAGGTGGAACTCGCTAGCCGCTTGAAGGTCAGCCAGAATCGCGTTTCACGCATCGAACAGGGCGATATCGAACACTCACAAATCGATACTTTACGCAAGTATGTCGAGGCGATCGGTGGTGGGTTGAGGGTTGAAGTGGAAATTGGAGATGAACGGTTCTTGATCGTTTGATCTCTCAAAATAGTCTGCTTCCAGCCTAAATATCGATCGCCGATAATGTCCATTATGTAAAGTTGGACTATATCACTTGCAAATGTTAGGGGGGCCAACGTCTTGTATGGAGGATGTCCCGGAAGAGATCCGGTTCGTACACCACTCATTGGGGCTTGAGCCTACAACCGCGTAACTAAATTGATTGACTTATTTATTGGTGAACCCTTATTCCAAATGATTCAACAACTCCAATAGTTTCCACCGCTGGATTTTGCCACTGGGAGTCTTGGGCAATCCTCCTCTTTCAATAAATGTAACATCAGTCGGAGCAATTGACAGTTGACGAGTAAGGAGTACTCGGATATCGTGCTGGGCTTGTTGAATTTCGGAATCTGGAACGATGCTAGATGGTTCAGCAACTACAATATAGCCGCCATTGCCGTCAGCAACAGCAGCGCAACAGCCATCTCGTACAGTTTCGTGGCTGGATACGACCCACTCCACATCTTCAGCCGGAAGATTTCTTCCTGCGATGATAAGCATGTTGTCTGAACGACTAACAACGTGCACCTGACCACTGTCTAGAAATCCAAGATCAGAAGTCCTAAACCATTTCTCGTCTTGAATTTCTTGCCAAGGACTTACCTTTGGTGAAATTTCTTCCATCACATAGCCATCAAATAGTGATTGGCTAGCCAACTCTAACTTGCCTACTTGGCCGTTACCACTTACTCTAACGTTCATTCCCGCAAGTGGTTTACCACAACATACCCAAGAGGTCCCTTGAGAAAACTTCGCCGATTCTAAATCGCTGGTTTCTTCTATGGTATTAGCTGACCACATTTCGTCAGGACTAACCATTGAGACTGCTAGTGTTGCCTCTGCTAGCCCATAGGCGGGACATAATGCGGTGGGATTAAATCCGAGAGACGCTGTTTTGTCCGCAAAATTGATAAGAACCTCTTCACGTATTAGTTCGCCTCCAATAATACATACACGCATTCTTGACAGATCAAGATTAGAATGGTTATTGGATGACGAGTTCAAGGATCTTGCTGCAAGGCTAAGACCAAAAGGCGGCGTAGCGGTTATGGTGGCACCACAATTGCTCCAGGTATCAAGCCAGAGAGACGGTCTTTGGAGAAAGCATGTCGGATCCATAAGGACGACTTGGCCACTCGTGCCCCACGGTTCAGCCCCGCACGCCAACGCCACAAGCACTATTCCGATAAAGCCCATATCATGAGAGAGTGGCAGCCAACTGCAGGCTACCTCATAATCTCGTGGCTCGATACGCTCAGAGATAGCATTGATATTTGTCCCAATTGCACTAGGTGAAAGACGGACGCCTTTTGGTTCTCGAGTACTCCCTGAAGTGAACTGAACAAAAGAACCACATCCAGAAAAATGACCTAATGACGAGTGCGACGATAATTCTCCAAATGACTTTACCTTAATTGAAACCGTATCAGGCACGAGACTAAGAAGTTCTTCTCCCACAAATAGAGCTTTCGCGTTAACAATGCTGCACATTGTTTCAATTTGTGTTACGTAGGACATTGGATCTAATCCTCTGGCTGGATAAGGCAAAGAAGTCACTTCTATTCCCGCCCCCCAAGCACCTAATACAAAGGCTAGACATTCAAATGAAGAAGAAAAAATAACAGCAATTGTGTCAAAGTCACTATAATCAATGCTAAGTGAGGAACTTATCCTTAACGCCTCTTGGGCTAACTGGCTAACAGTGTGACTTTCCCGGTCATTCGGCAAGAAGCGAAAAGAAATACGATTTTTTGAGGCACAGTCGTCGAGCAGTTCAATTGGGGAGGCAATGGTCACGGTGTTATCGGTGGATATCTAGACCATAAGCGTGAAGCCACTTTTCAGCATCCTCACGATATATAGCCAGAATGTGTTGATCGTACCAAGATCCATTATGATAATGATGGCCTCGTAAGAGTCCCTCGTGCCTAAAGAGCTTATCTTCACCACTTGCGTAGGACTGGAATGCAAAACTAGTCGCTTCAATATAGATCTTACGTAACTCCCAATTGGCAAATAGATAGCCTATAAATAGTCCCGTTGCCTCCATCATCACCCCTTTACCCATAAAGGGAGGTGCTACGATCGAAGCTAACCAAGCGAAGCGGTTTCGTAGATCAGCACTATATGCAATTACGTGACCTATCACTTCTTGGTGATCCCTTGGGACAACTACAAACTAGGTTAGCACTTGATCCTCCAACCGCGAAACAAAGTCGTTAAAGCCAGGAACCCGTCCCATAAATCTCCAGCGAAATGCTGTTTCTTCTCTAGTCGCCAGTGCATAAAGTGCTCGGTGATCTTCGGGCAAAATCGGCCTCAATCTAATTGTACGCCCACTTAGTGGAGCTGCGATAGCTACTGGTTCAGCTAAATTGGCAACGTTATTATCCTCTCTTTCGTGAATTGTAACTACTGGACGCTGACACATTTCCAAATAACATCCGTATAAGTCTCGGAGGGTCGTTTCTTCCGCTAGATCAACAATATCGACAAAATTGACCTGCGCTCCGCTACCAGCAAGTTCTTCGATTGTAACGAATAGTTCTGCAAGAGAGATTGAATCGAGACCAAGATCTATAAAGATGCGAGTGTCTGGTGATATTTCCACAACAGTCCACTCCAACATAGAAGTTAGTTCTCTTACAAACTCATCAATATCAAATGGTGTAACTTTCCTATTTCCCATGAATCAACTCTGGGTGGGAACTTTTTGCCTAGTTGCGGGAAATAAAGCTTTTACTGGAACGTCCAATGCTTGCGCCATCGTAGCGCATAGTGGAGTTAAAAAAATTAAGACCCTTCTACTCAAGACCGCCACTTAAAGCTTTCCCTGCAGCATCAGCCATGGTAAGAAGGAACTTGTTTCGCTCAATGTCGTACACCCTTTCTCCATGGTCATTGCCGAATTGCTATATGAATTCACGCCGAGCCAGTTGCCATTGGTGAGTATTTCGATCACTCTAGACCACCCATTCCAGTAACTTAGGACCACCGAAGCAGCCTGAAAAATGTCACAACGGTTTTCAACTCTAAGAAGATCGTCGTTTATCGCTATCCCGCTGCCCGAATCAACCGCTGGTTGGATTAAGTGCGCTCGGAACAGTGCCCAATTCACGCGCTAACAGGGACTGTAGATACGCATACATATTTACAGGGGAATACAAGGTAATAGTAACCGCTTCGGCTGTGAGGCTTCCGTAAGACATTTGGATGAATCCACACCCATCCGCACCCAACGTATCGATCGCCACTGATCGCCCATTAGCTTCAAAGGTAAGCCTAAAAGAGACCCCATATGATACTGGACAATTGAGACTCTTTTGCAATAGCGTCAGTGGAAATACTGAACACACGGCTTCGAACAAAGATCGCGCGGTTGCCGTTGGAAGAACTTGCGACGGAATCGCCGGAATCGTACCCCCGAGAGCACCTGTGGTAGTTGGCCAATTGCCTACTTGTTGGAATTGGACTGATGTTGGGTCCGGGATCCCGCGGCACACACCGGGATATCCGCTAGCCGGGCTCAGGCAACGTCCCTGAACGAGGGTGGTATAAGGGGTAGGAAGACTCGAAGAACCTACAGCCGCCTTCCAAGCGTATAGTGCGACGGGATCCGATGCATCGGGTTTAGGCGGATATCCGTATGTTGACAACAGTTGATCATTGGCAGTTAGAGGGTCAAAAGATTTAGGGGGAACGGGGTATTTTACCGTTTGCTTGTTGACATGGTAGATATACGCCCGCCCGCCCTCAGGAAGTGCCTGTACGGAGGACGGTGCCAACGGACCAGCTGGGCACTGAATAACTGCCTGCCTTACTACGGCTGAAGCTCTCTGATCCGAAGATCTATGACTTTTGTGTTCGATGGTCGTCCTTGAGCCACAACTTGACAGAAGTGCCAACGCGATCACGAACGCAGCACATCTGTGAAACCCAAACGGCTTTCTTACTGACACGCTTTCCAGGTATTTGTCCAAGACTGGCTGTCTGAATTCAATGTACTTGTTTTACTAAGTAGCGTATTCCCATTCATCATATTGAGTGAAGTATTCGTCTGGGACCCCACGCTCACCCACGATCCATTGCTGCCGAGTTCTGCCTGCGCGGTATTCCAATTGATGGACCCATAATTGGCGAGTGGCGGTCCCCCATTCGCTGGACCTCCCCCGGGAGCCTCAGTAATCCAATCTGCGGTGCTGCCGTCATAATAGGCTCCGAATTTCAGGACGGCTAGACTAATATCCCAATCAAATGCGCCCGAAGTTCCATTGGTGTTGTCAGCAATGTAGAAGTCGACAGTATTAGTTGAGGTTTCGTAGGAAATATACTCGTGTATACTATCGCCAGGAGAAATTGCAAAAGTCCCCAAATAGTCTGGGCCGAAATTGCTATTAGGCTGACCATTCAAAATTTCATACCACGGCTGATAGGTTGAATATGCGAGCGGCACCGGAGGTGCGATGTTTTCATTCAGAGCTGTCCCGTCCTGCACGAGTCCCGCTGTTGATTTTTCGCCTCCAAGCCCAACCCACGTTGACTCCTCAGCGTTTGAAGCACATTTACTAGTGGAATCGGTCGGCTGGGTAAAGTCACCTTGCACTGCCACGTATTGATTGGCTGATCCGTTGGCTTCGTAGCCGGACCAGTTGCCAGAAGGCGAGCTATTGAGAGCAGTATTCAGAATCGTACCCAGAAGGGAAGGCGGGCTGTGTTCCGGCTGGGAAAACAGCGGCGTGCATGTAAAAATCGGATCGGGCTTGACGGTAGAGCGATAGTCAGTCATTACCGTTTGCCATTCAGCAAGTGTCTTTGGTTGTGATGTCGGCGGTCTGGGTGGGAAGTCGTATTCAGCCAGTTGAGAAGCCGACGCGGTAAGCGGGTCGAAACCCGATGGAGGTACTGGGAAGTTCTGAGTCGTTCCGTTATCGTCGTATGAATAGAGAGTGCCACCACCCGGAATAGATGTAACGCTGGTGCGGCTGGGCTGGGTTGTTGCGCACGTCCCTGGGGAGACCGTCGATGTGGTTGTAGATGATGTCGAACTTGTAGAAAACGGCACTGCAGCAGCCACATTCGATCCGCCAAACGGATTAATTCCAGCGATAGCTGATACCGCAAGACAAGCTCCAGCGCCGATGGCAGCTTTTCGCTGTAACGCTGTACTCTGCAATCCCTGACTACGCAATCTTGCAGACCTACGCTTGAACGATCTCATAAAATACCCCCTAGCTAACAACCTTTCTCACATAATACCCCCCCCCCGATCATGATGTCAATAAGAAATTGAGGGTTTTATAGGAGTTAAGTCCTAGCGAATGGTGTATGAACCCGGTGAACTAAAAAAGGATCCACCACAAGAGGCGGAGCAGCGCGTCAACCTAAATAAGCAGTTCATTATTCATACTCTCTTAGGAGAAGCACGATGACCGTAACAACAACTATTGACGCTGCAGCTTGGCTTGGCAAGTATTTAGAAGGAGAAGATGGTGATAGAGACCCTGCCAGGGAGATGCTCAAAGCCTTTGCTGAGTTACTTATGAGCGCCCAGGCTTCTTTGGAGTGCAATGCAGACTATGGACAACGGACCAAAGAGCGTCAAAACTCTCGAAACGGCTATAGAATGTGACCCTGGGGCATCAGACTTGGCACGATTGATTTAGCTATTCCAACCCATTCGGTGGGATTCGAAACACACAGTTTGTTGGAGTAACCAACATGACTAACTCAAAACCACCCCATCTATCGCCCGCCGATAATGTATGTTATGTAAAGCTGGGAGTGAGGTTCTCCCATTATATATACCACTTACTATCGCATACTTTCCACCGATGCTCTGATCCGGTTGTTCTTTCAGAAAAAAGTCTCCAACTTTCCCAGACCAATTACGAACGAGAAC